>NZ_JALKCW010000009.1:0-87892 GCF_046883345.1 Hydrosulfovibrio ferrireducens
GATCAGGTCTTCCGGCTTTTTGTAATCGGCAATCAGTTGGTCAAGCACTTCTTTGGAAATGGCCATATCTCTCTCCTTGGTTGGGGGCGAACTTTTCTACCCCCGGAATGGCCATTTACACAATCCTTTTTACACCCTCGATAAAGCCACAAAACGCAGTCGCTCGAGCGCGCAGGAGTTTTAACAACTCCTAATCTTCGTGCCCGAGCAGCCCTTCCTGTTTCTCGATCACCGAGAAAACCTGAAGCAATTGTTTTTTGCTTTCCTCCGGGACACTGATAAACCTGCAGGCCAGACGGATACGCCTTGGCGAGTAATCAGAATTTGCCTCAACCACCATAAGACGCCTGGCTACGGAATACAGCCCCGCAACTTTCAGCGTTGCGCCTTCGAGGAGAATCTCCAGATTGATCATTGCAGGGAAAAACCAGTTGAACCGCGCCTGGGCTTCGAGTTCGCACAGGAGCCCACCCTCGCTGAAGTTGATAATTTCGGCCTGGTATGTGTCGTTTCCCTGCTCCAAGCTGGCAGCGGCGCCTGGAACGCTGTACCGCCTTGCTTTCCGCAAGGAAAAAGGCGTGCAGAGCCTGGTGATGAGTTCGCCAGGAACGTTGGGCGCGCAGGGGATTGTAAAATATTCCTCTATGCCGTAGCGTTTGATCTCTTCGATATAATCCCGTTTTTTAGTGGAAGTAAAAAGAACAAATTTTGTTCGTTGCGGTTCAGGAAGAGCAAGTTTTTTCTGGGCGAATTCAAGCCATTTTTTACCGGATGACTCCCTTGAAAAAATCACCAGATGATAGTGGGCATCTTCGATAAGCCCCCTTGCTTCTTCGGCATCCTGGGCCTCGGCAACAACCGCATCGTTTACCGTGGCTTGAATCATGGTCCTGATTATGCGCCGCATGCTGGCCGAGCTGTCCATTATAATGATATTTCGCGCCATGACTCACTCCTTGGAAAACTTGGTGTCCACATGAAAAACGATGCAATCGGTCAACGTACCCCTCATCCCTTTTCAGCGTTGCCGACAATCCGGCACGGTTTCGATCTGGTTGCGCATTCGGCTCTGTTTCCTCATGCATCTTCATACAAAAGCCTTGTATGTATGGCGCATTGCCATATAAAAAACTATATACTGAAATCAATCCGCATAACAGAAAATATTTCCACCCCGCATATCGATTTCCATGACAACAACTGAAAAAAAAAATTCCGGCCCCAAACCAGCCGGCGCAGCGATCTGGGCCTTTACCACGTATTTCTGCGAAGGCTTGCCCTATTCGATCATCCGCACCGTTTCCACCGTATTCTTCCGAGATAACGGCGTTAGCCTTGAAGGAATAGGGCTCACCTCCCTTTTCGGTTTACCCTGGACCTTGAAATTTTTTTGGGCGCCGCAGATTGACCGGTATGGCAGCAAACGCCAGTGGCTCCTCATCATGCAGGCTTTACTGGCAGGACTTTTGCTGATTGCCGCAGCCCTTGCCCCCCTGCCCCAGGCCCCCGTCCTTATCGGCATGCTTTTCCTGGCGGGGAGTTTCCTGGCCGCCACCCACGACATCGCCATTGACGGCTACTACCTCGAAACCCTGGACTCTCGCGAACAGGCCCGTTTCATCGGCTATCGGGTCATGGCTTACCGTATTGCCATGATGGCCGGCGCCGGGGTTATCGCAACCATCGGTACAACCAAGGGATGGCCCATGGCTTTTGGCGGATCGGCACTCATTCTGGCACTTTTTTCCACCTACCACCTGCGCTATCTCCCCCAAGGGGAAACAGCCCGCCTCCCGCTGACCTTACTGCTGCCGAAACCCACAACCGGCCGACTGCTCAGACTTGCCTGCGCCGCAGCCCTTGCCGTGATCGCCGTGCGCCTTTACGATCAGACAATTCTCGCGCAGGGCCTTGTGCTGCTCCCGGGATTTTTGCACAAGATCAACCTGGCCGGGCTGATCGGTCTGCTTCTGGTCAGCGGACTCATCATTATAGGCGCCCAGAGAAAAAAAATTGAACAATGGCTGCACAGCAAGGGCAACCCATTTTTCAGCGAAGCGTTCTTTTCCTTTATGGATCGAGATAAAATCGCTCCCATCCTGGCCTTTATCGTCCTGATTAGAACCGGAGAATACATGCTTTCCAGCATGGTTGCGCCGTTCATGGTCGATCTCGGCATAAAAAAACATTACGGCTGGATCTCGGGCGGGATTGGCCTGCCGTTCTCCATAATCGGCGCAATGCTCGGCGGATGGCTCATCTCGAAATATTCACTCCGAAGAATGATCTGGCCCCTGTTGCTTGCCCAGAATTTCACCAATCTGACCTATATGTTTCTGGCTCTTAAGCTCGAGGCCTTCATCCTGCTCAACACCGGGAATCCCGATCCCGCGGTGATAGGCCCAGCAAATCTTCTCATGGTTGCCTGCATCCACGCCTTTGACCAACTCGCCGGAGGCCTCGGCACAGCCGTGCTCATGATTTTTCTCATGCGCTTATGCCAGCCGCGCTTCAAAGCAGCGCACTACGCCATCGGCACCGGACTCATGAGTTTCAGCGGTCTGTATGCCGGGGTATTGAGCGGCTTTCTCGCCGCCTGGGCCGGGTATGGTTATTTTTTCGGGATCAGTTTCCTTCTCTCCCTACCGGCCATGGGATTGATTCTTTTCATTCCCCTTGCAGAGCCCCAACACAAAGAGGCGTTGCGGTAATTCCGCAACGCCTCTTTGTGACAACAGATTTTAACTGTGAAACTATTTCTTCAGACGGCTGTCAAGCTCCTTCTGGACCTGATCGCTGATATCAAGGGTATCATCGGCATAGAGCAAGCCCGTTCTATTCCGTAGCCCTTTCATGGTATTCTCAAGAATCAGGGAATAGCCATTTTTCTTGCCTATTTCAGCAATAACCTCATGCAACTGTTTCAAGATAGGCTCCATATGCCTTTTCTCAAGCTGTTGCATCTCTTGCTTTGCATCTTCGGTTTTCATGCCATAGTCGCGAAGTCTCTTCTGGTACTCACGCTCTTTCTCGGCACGGATCTCATCGCTCCAGGCAGACCCTTTCTTCTCAATCTCGTTTTTCATGGCGGTCAAGGCATCTTCATCCGCCTTGAACTTTGCTTGAAACTTGTCAACTTCCGCCTGAAGAATTTTTTGAGCATCCAGGGCCGCTTTGGATTTGCCAAGAATTTGCTGAATACTGATGGTGGCGATTTTTCCACGTTCCGGAGCCGCAAAGGCAAGCACCGAAGAGACGCTCAACGCCACACACACACACAACACCCCTCCAAGGAATTTCATCTTCATACATATCTCCGGTTTGTTATCGGCAGAAAATTTTCAAGTATCCCATTATACCCTCGCGGGACTAAAAAACAAAAAAAAGATGGGAACATAAACATGCTCCCATCTCAGATTACAACAATCTTCTTAGAAAAGAAGCTTACTTGACGATAACAAAGTCATCACGACGATTCTGCGACCAAGCCATTTCATCATGACCGAGGTTGAGGGGCTTCTCCTCGCCAAAGCTGAGGGTGTCAATCCGGCCTTCCGCAACGCCCATGTTCACCAGATACTTCACAGCGGTCACGGCGCGTCTCTCGCCGAGGGCCATATTGTACTCGTTGGTGCCGCGCTCGTCGGTGTTGCCCTCAACCCGAACACGAACCTGGGGAGAACCGATCAACAGCTCGCCATTTTTCTTGATACGGTCCTTCTGGTCTGCCCGGATATCGGATTTGTCATAGTCAAAATAGATGGGCAGCATCGGAGCGGTGGTCCGGCCTTCCAGAACAGCGCCACTGTCGCCACCAACCCATTTTGAAGCAAGAGACTCTTCCTGACCGACAGCGGGGCTAGCACCAGCACCAGTGCCAGCGGCCATGTCCTTATCGCTCTGCACTTTCTTCTTGGCGCACCCGCCAGACAAAAGGGAAAGGGAGACAACAACACACGCCATTGCCAAATACTGCAGAATTCCTCTTTTCATTTTTCTCCTTCCTCCAAATACATCTTGTGACAGATTTTTATATGAAAACAACTCCTTATCAAGGCCTATATAATTCAATAAACTGAAAAATCATACTGAATTCTTTATTAATTTTCAATGTGTTTTTTTATTCAGGGCCTTACATCGCCCAAAAGGGTACAATAGCCTAACTCTGCCCTTTGTGAGCCGCCAATTACGCCCCTGCCTGCCCGCACAATTCACTTGCATGGCCCAGAGAACACATGATAATTAACAGGATGACTGAACCCTGCGGAAAGTTTTTTTGACTTTCCGTTCTCTTGATCGTCCCAAACAAAAATCCGAGCTATGTATTTCGGCGAGCCGTGTTAACCAATGAAATCCTCCCTCCCACCCCACAGCAAAACAAGCCCCACAAAAGCAGCGGCGCCCAAGGTCCATTTTTCCTCGGAGGGCAAACACCTTCTCCGGGACATGATCGCCACGAACAAATTCGGCACTTTTTTCGGTATTTCCCAAAAGGTTCTTGACTCGGTTTGGCAGGCCCTCACTTCACCGGCCGGCGAATCCGTCACCTACATCTCCATGGAAATAGGGGCTGATCTCGATGTTTTCCACCCGGTGCGCAACAAACTCAATCGACTTGAAATAACGGAACATCCGGATGAAGCCATCAATCGTTTCGTGCAGCTTTTTTTGCAAGGCCCCGTCAAGATCCCCAACTACAGCGGCGGTCTCGGCATTCTTGCGGGAGACACCCTGAAAAGCTTCGCGGACTGCAAAATTCCAGTGGCCGGAGTTTCCCTGCTCTACCGGAAGGGATATTTCTCCCAGATGGTCGATTCAAAAATCGGACAGGTGGCCTGGGCCTCCCAATGGGAACCGAAAAACACCCCGGGGCTGTATCTGCTGCACGCCCCGGAAAACCCCGCCCAACCTCTGACCATCGAGGTTCCTTTTTATGATCAGGCAGGAAAGCAATCCGTTGCCTGCGCTCAAATCTGGCTCAAGATGGAACTGAACGAAACCCTCGATTTTTTCGTGCCGGAAATCCTGCTTGATTTCCAGACCCCGCAATCCCCTTCCTGGATCCAAGACGCAGCCCAACATCTGTACGACAGCAGTTCGGAAAAGGTGAAGGCAACCCAGCGCAGGTTGCTGGGTCTGGGGGTTATCCCTGCCATGGAGGCCTTGGGTATCACCTCCCGCACCATTCACTTAAACGAACAGCACGGGGTGGGCGTGGTACTCTCCCTGGTCGCCAAACTTCTGGAAAAGAAATATGGCCCCCAGTATGAAAAAAAGGCAACGGATCAGAGTATCCTCGCGGCCGCGACGGAAGTTGCCAAGCGGATTGTCTTTACCATCCATACCCCGGTTATTGCAGGGCATGACCGGTTCAATGTTTCCGTGTACGAGGATTTAATCAGCCCATTCTGCAAGCGCGTGCTGAATCTTCTGGCCCTGGAAGAGCACAACCATTCCGTCTACAATTTCACCGCCATGGCCATGAAACTCAACCGGGCCACCAACAGCGTCAGCCGTCTCCATAAAGAGGTAACCCAGAAGCAGTTCCCGCAATATGCGGACAAGATCACGGCAATTACCAACGGGGTGCATCATCTCACCTGGACCAGCGATGCCAAGGCGGAACTGTACGACACCTTTCCCGAGCTGCGCAATTGGCGGAAAGACCCCAGTGTTTTTACCAAGGCGGCTCCCCTGCACCGAAACAAAAAATTCCGCACCTATTTTGAGCAGGCGTGGCGCACGGATACAAAAATCCTGGCTGAGTATGTCACCCGGATGCTCATCACCCATCGCAATCAGCGCCTGGCGACGTGGATTGATCCGCCCAATTACCTTTCCTATCGCAGCGAAAAAGAAGCAACCCTTGAGCACACGACCTTCACCCTGGGTTTTGCCCGCCGATTTTCCACCTACAAACGGGCAGATCTGATCTTTGAAGACATCGACCGGTTGGCGGCAATGATTACCGAAAACAACTGGCCGGTTCATTTTCTTTATGCGGGCAAGGCCCACCCTTCGGACGAGCCGGGCAAGGATCTGATCAAAAACGTTCTGGCCGTCCAAGAAGAGCTGTACCTAAAAAGTAATGGGTTGGCCAAACTGATCTTCATTCCGGGATATGACATGCATCTGGCCAAAATGATGGTTGCCGGTTGCCACGCCTGGCTGAACAGCCCCAAGCGCCCCTTGGAGGCCAGCGGCACCAGCGGAATGAAGGCTGCCATGAACGGCGTGCCCAACGTGAGCATTATGGATGGCTGGTGGGTTGAGGGGTATCACGACGGACGGACCGGCTGGAAATTCGGCTATGAAGAGTCGGTCTCTCCCGAGCATTTCAGCGAACACCCCTCATCCCTGCTCTACAACGAAGACTCCGCTTCATTCTATACCGTTTTCCCGGAAATGCTGCGGCTGTTTTATGATCCAGCCCTGCATGACCAGTATATCGACAAATGCATCGCCAATCTCACGCTCAACTGCCCAATCTTCAATACCCACCGCATGGCGGCTGAATATGTTGCCCGCTACGACCTTGAGCTCGCTCCGGAGACCCAACAGGAAATGGAAAAATTCCGCAAACTCTACTGCAGCGAGCCATCCTTTTAGACGATTACTCCAACAGAACTGAGGCGGACAGCCCGCACCGCGCCTTCCCCATTCTTTGTAAAGCGCAAACAAAAAGGGCCATGGCTTGCAGCAAACCATGGCCCTTTCCCCACTCTGAATTGTTAACGACGGTTATTTTTTTGCCTTGGGGGCAACCATCTTGATGGTTGCCTTGCTTTTGGCCGCCGTTAAAAAGGCCTCGATATTGGCTGTAACCTTTTCCTGGGTGAGATAGGCGATAATCTTTGCCTTTGCTTCATCAAAGCTCACAGTCTTGGCGGGCTTTTTTTCTTCAAGCTTGATCAGGTGATAGCCGAACTCGGTTTCCACGATGTCACTGACATCACCGGGCATCATTTTAAAAACTGCCTGGTCAAAGGGCTTCACCATCTGACCTCTTGGAAAAAAGCCCAGATCCCCGCCCCGCTCCTTGCTCGGACAATCTGAAAACTGCTTGGCAAGATCGGCGAAATTGGCGCCGCTCTTCAGTTGCTTTTGTATCTGAACTAGTTTTGCGCGCTTGCGATCCTTGTCCGCCTTGGCCTCTGTTTCCTTTGCGTTTATCAGGATATGACGGGCATGTACCATTTCCGGTTGGGCGAATTTGTCCTGATTGCTGTTATAGAAATCCTTGGCCTCCTGCTCGGTTATCTGGACCTTGCCCTTGAACTTGGTATCGATGAATTTCTGGATGGCGATATTCTTGCCGATCTGCTTGCGCAGCTCCGTCTCGGTGATGCCTGCTTCGCCGAGGGCCTTGGCAAAGGCCTTGTCGTCGGCAAAGCCCTTCTTGTATCCCTTCAATTCATTCTCAATATCGGCGGCGCTCACTGCTATCCCGGCTTTTTTGCTCTCCTGCCCCAGCAGTTCGAGCTTGATCATCTTATCAAGAACGGATTCCCGGAGCGAAGCCATCTCGGTCTCGTTGGGCTTGCTGCCCTGTGCCTGAAAGCGGCCCAGGATACCATTTATCTCACCCTGCACCGCTGTGGCAGCAATGGGTTCGCCATTGACAAAGGCCGCAACCTCCTCTGCCTTCTTTTCCGGCTTGGACCAGACACTGGTTGCAAAAACAACAGTGGCCCCCAGGGCGACCAAAACGAGAACGGCTTTATGAAATTTTCCAAATTGCATGACAGTTCCTTTTATTATGAGATTTTCCTGATTAAACGACAGAGGAGCCGTTGGAATGATCTTGTTTCTTGATGTATTCCATGACGGCTCCGGATGCCGCTCTCGCCATACACCATGGCATGATTATTTTGTTGTAGCGGCCAATGAAAGCCAGGTTGCCACAAACAAGGTAAGGCTGATCAATCCGTTCATGGTGAAAAATGAAAGCTGAATCCGGGACAAATCCTTGGGATTAACGACAATATGCTGGTAAAAAAGGGCTCCTGCCGTAAGGGCAATTCCAAGATAATAATAATAATTCAGCCCGGACAGTATACCTGTGAGAATAAACAAAAGAAAGGCCAGCCCATGAAAAAAAACCGCGAGCCTGAATGCTTTTTCCCGGCCAAATCGTGACGGCAGGGAATAGAGCCCTGCTTGCCTGTCAAAATCGGCATCGAGACAGGCATACACCGTATCAAACCCCGCCACCCAGAAAAGCACCCCCAATGAAAGAACCATGGGAAAATCCAATACGGTTCCCTTGACCGCGACCCAACCGCCCAGCGGCGAAAAAGCCAGGGCAACACCGAGGACCACATGGCAGAGCCAGGTGAAACGCTTGGTCAGGGAATAGAGAAAGGTAAGCGCCAGCGCAAATGGAGAAAGCTTCAGGGTAAGGGGATTGAGCTGATAGCAGGCGACAAAATAGAGCAAGGTAAAGAGAAAAACCATGCCCCAGGCTTCCGCCAGCCCCACCGCGCCGCTCGGGATAGCCCGATCCGCGGTGCGGGGGTTGGCCGCGTCAAACTTCCGGTCAACGATCCGATTGAAGCCCATGGCCGCGGTGCGGGCGCCAACCATGGCCAGGATGATCCAACCGAAGGTTACAGCCTCGGGAACCCCGCGTTTCGCCAGAAATGCCCCGATCAGGGCAAAGGGCAGGGCAAAAATGGTATGCCCGAACTTGATCATCTCAAGCAGGGTTCTCACCTTGTGCAGCATCGCCATCCCTCTCCGGCCGCACGCCGGTCATGCTCCGTTATCATGCCTCATCTTCCGGAGGAAGCCCTTGCCATCTGGCAAGACCCTCAACCGTGACGCCGAGCAGTCCCGCCACCCGCCCCGCATACTGACGGGCCATTTCTTCGATGCTCCGGGGCCGGTGATACAAGGCGGGCATGGGCGGACAAATGATGGCCCCGGCCTCGTGCGCCTTCAACATATTGGTGAGGTGGGTCTTATTCAAGGGCGTTTCCCGAACCGCCAGCACCAGGGGACGCCGCTCCTTGAGCATGACATCCGCGGCCCGGTGGATCAGGTTGCCGCAGACGCCGTTGGCTATGGCGGCAAGACTTCCCATGGTGCAGGGCAGGACGGCCATGCCGGAAAAATCGCTGGAGCCGCTGGACATGGGCGCGGCAAAATCATGCACATCATGCCACTTGGCCACATAGGGGTCAAGGTCCGTCCGAGACATCCCAAGCTCCAACCCCAGCACCTGCGCGCCCGCTTCGGACAAAAGCCCATGCACCTCAAGCTCAAGAGACTGGCAGATCTTGAGGAACTCCAGGGCATAGACCGCTCCGGTGGCGCCGGTTATGGCCAGGACGACCTTCTTCATTTGATGGCCCCGCAAAAAGACGCGCCACCATCGGTTTTCACGGCATAATTCGTTAAGGTTGAGTGCGGACCTGTTACTTTCTTCTTTTTTGGCAAGTCCATCTTCATTTCACCCCCACATAGACTGTCACCACCCCGAAGGTCAGCGGCCGATGGTAGGTGGTGGCAAACCCGGCCTGTTGCATCATGGACAGCAGTTCTTCAGGGGCATAGAATTCGGCGATGGAGCTGGCCAGATACTCATAGGCCTCGGTATCGCCGGAAACAAGCCCGGCAATCTTCGGCAATACCCGGTTGAGATAAAAATTATACAGAGGCTTGATCACCGGATTTTGCGGCCTGGAAAACTCGAGGATCAGCAGCTTGCCGCCGGGCTTGAGCACCCGGTGCATCTCATTGAGTCCCTGCTGGGTTCGCGCCAGGTTCCTGACTCCGAAGGCCACGGTGACACCCCAGACCGTGGAGGTTTTCACGGGGATCTGCTCCCCGTCCCCGCACACCGGCCCGATCCGATCTTTCCGGTCGTCGGCGGGAAGATGGAGCATTCCGGCCCGCAGCATATCCTCGCAAAAATCCACGGCCAGCACCCGGCGCTGCTTGGCCTGCCGGGTCAGCTCCAGGGAAAGGGGCAGGGTTCCGGCGCAAAGGTCGAGCACCACGCCCTTGGGGAACTCCTTCAGTTCCCGGGTGGTGACCCAGCGCCAATAGCGGTCGATCTGGAAGCTCAGCACCGAATTGAGAAAGTCGTATTTCCCGCTGATTGCGGAAAACTTTTTCTGAACAAATTTTTTCTTTTCGTCTGGATTCTTCATATGCCTACTGTTTTCCGCAAACCTTGAGGGGAAGCGCCGACGCAGGGACCTCCCCGCGCTTGATAAGATACTCGAAAAATCGCCTCAGCGCCTCCTGCTTTTCATTGCCCAGATCATACTCAATCCTTTGGAGATACCGGTAACATGCCGCCTCGTCCATGGGAACCCGCTTGGCCACAATGGCGCTGATCTCAGGCAGCCGCGCCTTTCCTTCACGCAGGCAACGGTGCAGCTCCTGATAAATGGCAAAGACGGTGTCCGGTTCCTCGCGGCAAAAATTCTCCCGCACAGCCCAGACCGCAAAGACAAACGGCAGGCCGGTACGCTCCTGCCAGGCCTCGCCAAGGTCCAGTCGGTGGGGATACCGCGCTTCCACTGCCAGCCGCAACGCTTCATCGCCAATGGCCAGCACCGCGGCGGGCCTTTCCGCGTCCTGACCCAACTCGCTGGCCAAGCCGCTGCGATAGCGGGGATGAACCTGGTGGAACTCCTCCAGAATGATCTTCACCAGACTCACCGAGGTCTGGGACTGGGGGCTGAGCAGAACCAATTGCTCATCCAGACCGGCAATGGGCAATTCCGAAAAGAGAAAAACGCTGCCCACCGGTCCGGTGGACGAGATGGACAGATCGCTCATTATCCGGTACTCCCCGGGATGCAGGGCATATTCCTGGGAAGAAACAAAGCCGAGATCAAGCTCGTTTTCGTGCAGCATGCGGTTGAGCACCGAGGGCGGCGCCTCGGTAATCCGCCAGTCCGCTCGCCGCACACTCTGGCGCCACACCTCATACAGGGGCGCGGTGTTGATGTAATTCACCATCCCGATTCTGGCCGTGATCTTCATCCCGTTACTCAAGCCATTCAAGACGAATCTCCGTGCCGGCCAAGGTGAGATACTCAAGGACTTCAGCCTCTGTTTTCGCCGGGCACCGCACCGCCAGCAGCGAGGAGGAGACCCCTGGAGCGATACGGCCGAGTCTGTTCTCCAAGCCGAGAAGACGCGCGCCATTTATTGAAGCCATGGCAAAGACCGCCTCGGGCGGAAGATCCGGATGCTCTTCCCGCAACACCTGCATTTCCCGCCAGAGGTTGAGCTGTGGATTGCTGGCCAGACTGTCCGTGCCCAGCACCAGTGGGACGCCCTGGGCACGCATTTTATGCACCGGCGCACGCCCCACCCCCATGAACCGGTTGCTGCCGGGACATAAGCATACTGCAGCCCCATGGAGGGCCAGGAGGGCGATCTCTTCATCCTCAACATGAACACCATGGACGCACAGGGTCTGCTTGTCCAACACCCCAAGGGACTCCAGATAACGGACCGCGCCCATGCCGGGCGGGGCAAAGGAGGCAACCTCCACCCCCCGCTCGGCAAGGAAATCAGCAAACGGTCCGCGGCCGGTGCGCAAGAATTCGATTTCCTGGGCAGACTCGGCCACGTGCATGGGAAACAGGTTGTTCCCCGCCCGTTTTTTCAAGGCCCGAATCAATGCCGGGCCTGCCGAATACGGGGCATGGGGTGTACAACACACCTCGCTGCCGATTCCGGCCAAGGTTGCCAGGGCCGCTTCCTCGGAGGGGCCGCACAGTCCGAGCAGCTCAAGGAAAAAAAGCACCTCGGTCTTGAAGCCTTCCCCCAGCAGACTGCTTTCCTGCAGGTTCCCAATATCAACCACGGCCCGGCATCCCCCGGCATACAGACGGGCCAGCCCCATGCGCGCGGCATCATGCACTATTTCCGGCTCGGGACTTTCCGCCCGGGCGGCAAGCAGCCCCCTGATCCAGCCGGTCATGTCGCCGGGCTTCGGGGAATCCCCGGTCAGCCCGGCCAGATACGAGAGTTCGAGATGGGCGTGGCAGTTGACCAAGGGAGAGGTGATGACGTGGCCGTCATACTCTTCCAACTGGGCGTCGACATCTTTCAGCTCAGCATAGGAGCCCACCGCCGCGACCAGCCCGTTTTCGGTGAGCACCGCGCCGTCGGCGATGACCGGGCCATTGCCCGTGACGACAAAGGGCGCCCGGTAGAGATAGCGAGGGTATTCCTGCATGTTACACCAAAGTGTAGTCCATTCTGCGCTGCCTGGGCACACAACCGGCGCCTTCCACCAAGGTGCGAATCTCCTGCTCGGAGAGGCGGAACCCCACCCCGGCCGCAGCCACCACGTTCTCCTCGATCATGGTGCTGCCGAAATCATTGGCCCCAAAGAAGAGGGAGAGCTGGGCGATCTTGGGTCCCTGGGTCACCCAGGAGGCCTGGATATTGTCGATGTTGTCCAAAAAGATCCGCGACAACGCCAGCATTCTCAAATACTGAAAGGCTGTAGTCTTGGGCAGATGGGCCAACGCCGTATTGTCCGGCTGGAAGGGCCAGGGGATAAAAGCGGTGAAGCCGCCGGTTTTGTCCTGCAGCTCCCGCACCCGCGAGAGATGCTCGACCCGCTCGGCCAGGGTTTCCAGATGCCCGAACATCATGGTCGCGGTGGTGCGCATCCCCAAGTGGTGCGCCTCTTCCATCACCCCGAGCCAGGCGTCGGTTAAGCATTTGCGCGGCGCGGTTTCCTGCCGCACCCGGTCGCAGAGGATCTCCGCCCCGCCGCCGGGAATGGAATCGAGCCCGGCCTGCTGCAAACGGATCAGAACCTCCCGCACCGGCAGGGAGGACAGGGTGGCGAAATGGCAGACCTCAGGCGGGGAAAACCCGTGGATATGGATCCCGTGCCCCTTGATGAAACGGAGCATTTCTTCATAGAACTCCAGGGGCTTGTCCGGGTGGAGCCCCCCCTGGAGCAAAATCTGGGTACCGCCCAGCGCCTTGGTTTCCTCGATCTTCGCGCCAAGCTCACCAAAGGAGAGCACCGATCCGGCCGGGTCTTCCGGGGCTTTGAAAAACGCGCAGAATTTGCAGGCGGAGATGCAGATGTCGGTGTAGTTGATGTTGCGGTCAACCACATAGGTGACCATGGGCTCCGGGTGCTTTCGCCTGCGGATGGCGTTGGCCAGAAAGCCCAGTTGGTAGAGATCGCCGTGTTCCAAAAGGGCCAACCCCTCTTCCGCCGTAATCCGCTCGCCCGCCAGGGACTTTTCCGTAATCCGTTTGAGGTCCATGGCTGTTAATACTCTTTGATCACGTTGTACAAGGTGTCCCGCTCCACCGGTTTCCGTCCGGCATCCCGGATCAGCCGGATCAACTCGGTGTCGGCCATGGTCCCGCCCGCCTCGCCGCCGGCCATATGGGTGATCAGCTCCTCCTTGACCGTGCCGTCCACATCGTCGGCGCCAAAGGAGAGGGCGATCTGGGCCAGCTTGGGCCCGATCATCACCCAGTATGCCTTGATATGCGGAAAATTGTCGAGAAAGCAGCGGGCCACCGCGATGTTCTTGAGATCGTCGATCCC
Source organism: Hydrosulfovibrio ferrireducens (assembly GCF_046883345.1). Taxonomy (NCBI): domain Bacteria; kingdom Pseudomonadati; phylum Thermodesulfobacteriota; class Desulfobulbia; order Desulfobulbales; family Desulfobulbaceae; genus Hydrosulfovibrio; species Hydrosulfovibrio ferrireducens. Next base: position 13,556 of record NZ_JALKCW010000009.1, read on the forward strand.
ACTGGTCTTGGCCAGCTCGTGCAGCTCGGTGTTCTTCGGGTGGAAGGCCAGGGGAATAAAGGTGAGGAACCCGCCGGTTTCATCCTGGGCCGTGCGGAGGGCGGCAAGATGCTCGACCCGTTCCTCCATGGTCTCGATATGGCCGTAAAGCATGGTGGCGTTGCTTTTGAGCCCGATCCGGTGCGCCGACTTGGCAACCTCGAGCCACCCCTCGCCGGAAAGCTTCTTCTCGCAGGTGCGCTGCCTGATCCTGGGGCTGAACACCTCGGCCCCGCCGCCCGGGATCGAGCCAAGCCCGGCAGCGACCAGTTCCTTGAGGGTTTCGGTTACCGACTTTCCGGCCAGGGTAGCCAGGTGGGCGATCTCCACGCAGGTGAAGGCCTGGATGTGGATCTCGGGCCGCACCTCCTTGATGCCGCGCAGCATGTCCAGATAATACTGGTACGGCAGATCCGGATGAATGCCGCCCACCACATGCACCTCGGTGATGGGCTCGGCCAGCCGCTCCCGCACCTTGGCCTTGACCTGATCCACGGTCATCTCGTAGGCCTGGGGCGATTCCTTGTCCTTGCCAAAAGCGCAGAACTTGCAAAGATTGGTGCAGATGTTCGAGTAATTGACGTGCTGGTTGTAGATGAAATAGGCGCGATCGCCGTTGAGCCGCTCCCGCACCAGGTTGGCCAGATAGCCCACCGCCAGGATATCGTTGGTTTTGTACAACCGGACCCCGTCCGCTACGCTGAGCCGTTCCCCTGCCTTGACCTTCTCCAGGACATCGCCAAGCCCTGCCGCAACCACCATCTGTTCCATTGCCTACTCTCCCATATCTGACGGTTGCAACCCGGTGCGCAGCACCGCAACCATACTGTCGATCTCATCATGGAGCCGGTCGGCGGACATCCCGGCCAGCGCCAGCCCCCCGTCGAGATGCGGCTGGGCATATCCTTGCAGAAAGCGATCCAGCATCGCATCCAAAATAAAAACCACCTTTTGCGAAGGGATATCGCTGCGCAACACCCCCTGCTCCCTGGCCCGGTCCGCCAGCGGTCCGAAATATTCCAGGGAAAAAAGGCGCACCCTGGAGACCAATTCCTCCCGGCGCGGCACATCCCGCTCGAACAGCACCTTGAGATACACCTGAAAATATTCCGGGTGGCTATCGATGAAGGCTATGCCGGCCAGCAATACCTGACGGGCCACATCAAAAAAATCCTCCCGGCCGTTGCCCGTAGCCGAAGCCTTGACATACTGTTTCACCTGCAGGGTAAAATGATCAAATACATGCAGGAACAGGGCTTCCTTGTTGTCAAAATACTGGTAGAGCGAGCCCTTGGATATCCCCAACTGCTTGACGATATTATTGAGGCTTGCCCGCTGGTACCCCTGTGCGGCAAACTCGGCGGCCGCCGCACGCACGATGCTCTCGCGCTTTTCCGGCGCCAGATTCATAAAGGTTTGCTTGGGCTGCACAAGTTGGGTATCCATAATATGACCAGGCGGTCACATTATGAAAAATAGATATTCTCTGCAAGATATTTTTAGGAGCCGTTGAAAAATAAGCGACACAACCATGGAAGTTCCCGCATGGCAACGTTCCGCCGCTCCGATCAGGCGAAACAGCCACATGGTTTTTCAACAGCGGCGTGACAATCGTAGTAAAAAATTCGCAGAGGGAAGGGGGGGAAAAGAGAAAAATCACAGTTCGTTCTTGTTGACCCATTGCAGGATGGTGTTGATTCCTTCCGCCGTCGAAACCCGGGGGAAATACCCGAGGTCGCGATTGGCGTTTTCAATGGAAAACCAATGGGATTTTGCCAGTTGCACGGCGAGAAAACGGGTTATGCAGGGCTCCCGCTTGATCCGGGCGAAGGAAAAAGTCTTTTCCATGAGCATTCCCATCAAGTACGCCTTTTGGAAAGGGATGCTTTCCTCGACAATGGGAATATCAAGCCGCCGAAAAAATTTATTGAGCCAATTCCAGAGATTGACCGGTTCACCCTGGGAGATAAAATACGGCTTGCCTGCCCCGGTGGCCGAGCCATGCAGATTTTTTGCCGCCAGGACAAAGGCATCCACGGCATTATCGATGAAGGTGACATCCACAAGATTATGGCCGTCCCCGACCCGCTTCAACTGCCGGCATCTGGCTTGACCGAGAAGACGGGGGATAAGGTTGAAGTCTCCCGGCCCCCAGATCAGGTGAGGACGCAGGGCTATGGTTTTCAAACCTTCGGAGTTGGCCGCCAGAACCATTTGCTCGGCAAGGGCTTTGGTCCGGACATAGTCACAAAGAAAATTCCGGGCATAGGGCGTGCGTTCGTTCACCCCGCACAGGTCATCTTTCTGGTAAACAACCCCTGGCGTGCTGGCGTAGACAAGGGCCGCGACGTTATTTGCCCGGCAGGCGTCCAAAACATTCTGGGTGCCAACGACATTGGTTGCGTAATACTCGTTTTTATCCCCCCAAATGCCGGACTTGGAGGCAAGATGGATTACGGTGTCATATCCGGCCAGGGAATTTTTCAGGAAATCCGCGTCGCCGATATCGCCGGAAAGAAACCGGACGCCCGAGGGTTCTGCTTCGGAAAATCCGCTCCGCGCAACCACGGCTGTCTCAATACCATCACCCACAAGGCGTTGGACCAGCGCCCTGCCGACAAAGCCACTCCCCCCGAGCACCACAACACGCTGCATCCCCTCACCTTTCCGCAGAGATGAACACTTCCGCTACACGGCTCCCCCAATGTCCCTCATGCAACTCCTACGTTGATATACCCATTATCTGTAAAGTGCAAATAAAAAAAAGTAGGCAACTTGCTGTTTTTTAAATTCTTTTCCCGAAGGAGAGCGTCGTGTTTCCTGTCAGGGAAAACACCGCGCTTCATCTCCCGTACAGATCCTCGAATCGTTCGATGTCGTCCTCGCCCAGATAGCTGCCGGTCTGGATTTCAATGATCTCAAGGGGGATGGTGCCCGGATTTTCCAACCGGTGTTTTGCCCCAAGCGGGATATAGGTGGACTGATTTTCCGTCAGGATGATGGACTGATCGCCATTGGTGATATGGGCGGTGCCTTTTACCACCACCCAGTGCTCGGCCCGATGAAAATGCCGTTGCAGCGACAGGGTGGCGCCGGGGTTCACCATGATCCGCTTCACCTGAAAACGTTCCCCGCTATCCACGCGTTCATACGATCCCCAGGGACGAAAGACCTTTTTGTGCAGCCGCACCTCCTCCCGCTTCTCCATGGTCAACCGCTTGACAATGGTCTTCACCTCCTGGGTCCGGTCCTTGGCGGCGACGAGCAGCGCATCCTTGGTCTCGACGATGACGTAATCGCTCAGCCCGATTGCCGCGACAAGCTTGTCTCCGGCATGGATATAGGAACCAGTCACATCCTCGGCCAAGACGCTGCCGATGAAAACATTGCCGTTCTCGTCCTGCTTGCCGATCTCCCAGAGCGCTTCCCAGGAGCCCACATCGCTCCAGGCGCAATCCAGGGGCACGACCACCGTATCCCGAACCCGCTCCATCACCGCGTAGTCCACGGAATTGGCGGGGCTTGCGGAAAAAGCCACGGAATCAAGCCGGGTAAAATCCAAGTCATGGGTGCGGGCAGCATAGGCCCGAGCCACGCAATCGGCCATGCCCGGCTCAAACTCCTTGAGGGTTGCCAGGAATCCGGCGGCCTGGAAGAGAAACATCCCGCTGTTCCACAGATAGCCTTCGTCCAGATATTGCCGGGCTTTTTCCAGGCAGGGTTTTTCCACAAAGCAATCCACCGTGAAAACAGGCGGTTTCTCCCCGTCCGCCTCCGCCCCCTTCTTGATGTAGCCATAGCCGGTATGGGGACTCTGCGGGACAATGCCGAAGGTGACCGGGCGCCCCTGCCCTGCGCGTGAAGCCCCCCTGGCCACGGCCTCGGCAAAACCCGCCTCGTTGCCGATGACATGGTCCGCGGGCAGGACAAGAATAACCGCGTCTTCATCCTGCCGGACAGCCTCCAGTGCGGCGACGGCAACAGCCGGAGCGGTATCCCGCCCCACGGGCTCAATGATGATGGTCGCTACGATGCCCATGGCGCGGACCTGCTCGGCCACCAAAAAGCGGTGCTCTTCGGTGCAGACGATGATGGGCGCACCAACCCCCTGCAACCCCTGGACCCGCAGTAAGGTGTTCTGGAGCATGGTCTTGTCGTTGACCAGGGCAAGGAGCTGCTTGGGATGGCATTCCCTGGACAAAGGCCACAAACGGGTGCCGGATCCGCCGGCCAGGATAACCGGGATGATAACCGCGTGCTCTTTCTTCATGAAATTGTTTTCCCCTTCACGGCCTGAGTGTTTGCACAAGGATTTTCCGTAGAGTTTTTACTCTGTTACACGACCCGATGTCAAGAACACCATACCACAAGCAGTTCTTCTCCTCCATTAACCAAAGAGGGAGCACAAGGATCTTTTCAATGACGGAATTTTGGGATACGCTATGCATGTCCTGAAACCGGAAAAACAATGGGCATCCTTTCCCTTCCGGCCAAACGGGCAATACAGCATAAATAACTGGCGGCACAAACATTTCGGCCTCAATTTTCCCGGCCGGATCCATGCGCTCCGCTCTTCGGGGCTTGCCCTGCAACTCCGCGACAAAAGAACTGAAAAATGACAGCCTTCATAGAAAATGATGTCCATGCGGTCGCCCCTGAAGTGGCAATCTCTTTTTTCAAGGGGATCATGCCCTTTGACACCCTGGACGAAGAAACCCTGCGCTCCCTTGCCCGGCATTGCCGCATTGATTTCTTTCCCAAGGGGACCAGACTCCTTACCGCGGATGTCACCGAACTGACCCATCTCTATTTTATCCAACGCGGTGGGGTCAAGGCCTTTCTGGAAGACGAAAACGGCGAAGTAACCCTCAAGGACTTTCGCGGCGAAGGCGCCTATATCGGCGCCCTTGCCATCATCCGAGGCACCCCGGCCAATCTCAATATCGAAACCGTGGAGGACACCTTCTGCTTTCTCCTGCCCCGGGATATCTTTCTTGGGCTCATTGAAAAACAGGCGTCCTTTGCCCATTTTTACCTGAAAAGCTTTTCCGAAAAAATCGTCACCACCGCCTATAACGAACTGCGCCATCACAAGGTGACTCGCCGGAGCAACGAGGATCTGTACCTTTTCTCCATCAGGGTTGGCGACCTGGTGAAGACCCTGCGCAAGGTGGCGGCCAGCGCCACCATTCAGGAAGCCGCCGCCCTTATGTCCGAGCATCGGGTGGGCTGCCTGTTGATCCATGATGCCGTTGATGCGGAAAAGATTGTCGGCATCATCACCGACCGCGATCTCCGCGGCAAGGTGGTGGCGGCCGGGCTGGATTTTCAGCAACCGGTGCAAACCATCATGAGCACCCCGGTGCAGACCGTGCTCTCCCAGTCCCTCTGTTTCGACGTGCTCCTCAAGATGATGGATACCGGAATCCATCACCTCGCCGTGGAGCGGGCAGGAAAGATCATCGGGGTGATCACCTCCCATGACATCATGCTCCTCCAGGGCCACTCCCCCTATTATCTGTTCAAGGAAATCCGGGGCCAGCAACAGATCTCCGGCCTGTATCCCCTGGCGAACAAGATCCCGGATGTAATCCGGGGGCTGATCGGAGAAGGGGCCAAGGCCGGGAATATCACCCAGATGATCGCCATCCTCAACGATCATATCCTGGAGCGAATGCTGACCCTGCTGGAACAAGAGCTGGGAGCGCCGCCAGTCCCCTACTGCTGGCTGCTCCTGGGCAGCGAAGGACGCAGGGAGCAGACCTTCAAGACCGATCAGGACAATGCCATCATCTATTCCGACCCGGAAGATGAGACCCAGGCGCAAGCAGCAGCCGCTTATTTCAAGGCGTTTGCCGCCAAGGCCATTGACCACCTGGTCAACTGCGGCTACCCGCTTTGCCCAGGCGAGGTCATGGCGGTCAACCCGCTCTGGTGCCAACCGCTTTCCTCCTGGAAACGGTATTTTGAGCGCTGGGTTTCCGAGCCGGACCCGCAGGAACTGCGCTATGCCACTATTTTTTTTGATTTTCGCGCCGGTTTCGGCGAGGCCGCCTTGGCCGAGAGCCTGCGAACGCACTTAAACCAGCACATAAAGGGCCGTGACCTCTTTTTGTTCCACCTGGCCCGCCAGTCCATGGAAACCCGCGCCCCCCTCTCGTTTTTCAAGAATTTCATCGTGGAAAGAGATGGTGAGCACAAAAACCGGCTGGACATTAAAAAGCAGGGGCTGACCCCTTTTGTAAATTTTGCCCGGGTGCTGGCCCTGAAATTCGGCGTGAATGAGACCAATACCCTGGCCCGCCTGAAAGCCCTGCGGGACGGCGACTGGATTCAGGCAGAGCTCTGGTCCTCGGCCAGCGAGGCCTATGAACTGCAGATGCAGCAACGCCTGGTGCATCAACTCCGGCAGATTGAGGCCGAGACCATTCCCGACAACTATATCGATCCGGCCGACCTCTCCGACCTTGAACGCAGGATGCTCAAGGATGCCTTCACGGTCATTGAACGGCTGTACGGCGTGCTGGATCAGATGTATCCGGTGACATGATGCTTGATCTCTTGAAGCCACGCTCCTGGTTTGCCCCTCCGCATCCGCTCATTACAAAAAACAGGGAAATCTTTGCCCACTTTGACCAATCCCGCCCCCTGACCGATTACACCTTTGTGGTGTGCGACACCGAGCTGACCGGTTTTGACCTGAAGCGCGATGAAATCATCTCCATCGGCGCGATAGTGATCCGTGACCTGCAAATCGATCTGGGCGCCACCTTCCACCAATATATACGACCAAAAAATACCACACACACCCAAGCCACCCTGATCCACCGCATTACCCCGCAGCAGTTGGCTGAGGCCCCCCCTCTGGAAGAAGTGTTGCCGGCCTTTGTCGAATTTGCAGGAAACAGCCTCATGGTGGGCCATTGCGTTGCCCTTGACATGGGTTTTCTGAACAAGGCCGCCCGCAAGATTCTGGGCGGAACCCTTTCCAATCCCGGGATTGACACCATCCGCATGGCCCGGGGGTATCGTCGCGCATTGTCCGGGCATTTTCACGGCGAAGAAGATTGGTCGCACAACTACTCCCTGGGGGCATTGAGCAAAGAATATAATCTCCCCGCATTCAAGCCCCATGACGCCCTTGAGGATGCGATGCAAACAGCCTATCTTTTTCTCTTTCTGCTCAAAAAATTCAGGAAAGGCGGGCTGCTGACCCTGAAAGACATCTATCAGGCCGGAAGGGTGGGAAGTTTATGGTCGTAACGAACCATCCCCGCCAAAAGCTGCATGGAATAAACAGGCAATCCCTTACAGCGCACGGCAAGCCGCCATCCAAACCTTCACCCTGCGAAGCACCTGTTTGTTATAAAAAAAACCCGTTGACACCATCAACCCCACCGGTATATATACCCAGTCATTTGTATTCATCAGTACAATCAATCGGTTGACTAAAACAAGAATACTACAAACGGAGAGGAGAGAGGCATGAACAATGCGCAGAAGTACTGGCAGGCTAATATCCGGCTCGTGATCGGGTGCCTGCTTGTCTGGTTTTTTGTTTCGTTCGGGTGCGGTATTTTATTTGTCAATCAGTTGAACGCTTTCCGTCTTGGCGGCTATCAACTCGGGTTCTGGTTTGCCCAGCAAGGATCAATCTATATCTTTGTGGCGCTGATCTTTTTCTACGCCTGGCGTATGAATCAGCTTGATAAAAAATTCAACGTCGAAGAAGCGTAAGGAGAACCGAACATGTCGAATTTAATGATCACCACCTACCTCGTGGTCGGCGCGACCTTCGCCCTCTACCTCTATATCGCCCTGAAGTCCCGGGCCAAAAACACCGGCGAGTTCTACGTGGCCGGCAAAGGCATCCATCCGGTTCTTAACGGCATGGCCACCGGCGCCGACTGGATGTCCGCGGCTTCCTTCATTTCCATGGCCGGAATGCTCGCCATGGGCGGCTATGACGCCTCCGCCTACCTGATGGGCTGGACCGGCGGCTACTGCCTGCTGGCCATGCTGCTTGCCCCGTATCTCCGTAAGTACGGGAAATTCACCGTGCCTGAATTCATCGGCGACCGCTTCTATTCCCAGACGGCCCGTCTGGTCGCCATCATCTGCCTGATCGTCGCCTCGCTGACCTATGTTATCGGCCAGATGAAGGGTATCGGCGTGGCCTTCTCCCGGTTCTTGGAGCTGCCCTTTGAGGTCGGCCTGGTGGTCGGCATGGCCATCGTTTTTGTCTATGCCGTTCTCGGCGGCATGAAGGGCGTCACCTACACCCAGATCGCCCAGTATGTGGTTCTGATCTTTGCCTACACCGTCCCCGCCATCTTCATTTCCATCCAGCTCACCGGACATCCGATTCCTCAGATAGGTCTGGGTTCGACTCTCAGCGGCACGGAAGGGATGTATCTTCTCGACAAACTGGACAAGGTGGTGGTTGATCTCGGCTTCACCGCCTATACCTCACAAAAAGGAAGCACGCTGGATATCTTCCTGCTGACCATGTCGCTCATGATCGGCACCGCGGGCCTGCCCCATGTCATCACCCGCTTCTTCACCGTGCCCAAGGTGAAAGACGCCCGTTCTTCCGCTGGTTGGGCCCTGGTTTTCATCGCCATCCTCTACACCACCGCCCCGGCGGTTGGGGCCATGGCCCGCCTCAACCTGATGAACACGGTGCAGACCGGCGAGATTGGCGCCCCGGAAGGGAACCTGGCCATGGATGCCCGGCCGCAATGGATGCACAACTGGGAAAAAACCGGCCTGCTTGGCTTTGAAGACAAAAACGGCGACGGCAAGATCCAGTACTACAGCGACAACGGCCTGAGTGCAGCGGAAGCCGGCCTGGCCAAAGCTCTGAAAGAAGGCGGCGACGTGACCGCCGCCCAAACCAAGGTTGATGAAGCTGCCGCCAAGCACGCCGAAAGCAAATTCGCCGGTTTTGGCTGGAAGGGCAACGAGATGACCAAGGTTGACAACGACATCATGGTGCTCGCCAACCCCGAGATCGCCAGGCTGCCCAACTGGGTCATCGCCCTGGTGGCGGCCGGCGGCATCGCCGCGGCCCTTTCCACCGCCGCGGGCCTGCTGCTGGCCATCTCTTCCTCCATCTCCCATGACCTGCTGAAAAGCATGCTGGCCAAGAACATCGACGACAAGACCGAGCTGCTCTACGGCCGCATCGCCATGGGCGGCGCCATCCTCCTGGCCGGCTACCTCGGTCTCAATCCTCCGGGCTTTGCCGCCCAGGTTGTGGCCCTGGCCTTTGGGCTTGCCGCCTCGTCAATTTTCCCCGCCATCATGATGGGGATCTTTGTCAAGCGGATGAACAGTGCCGGCGCCATCTGCGGCATGCTTGCCGGTCTTGGCTCCACCCTGCTCTACATCTTTTGGTTCAAAGGGTTCATGTTTATCGCTTCAACCGCCATGGCCCCGGACAATGCGGCGAACTGGCTGTTCGGCATCTCCCCCGGCTCTTTTGGCGCGGTGGGCGCGCTGATCAACTTTGCCGTCGCCTTCGCTGTTTCAAGCGTCACCAAGGCACCGCCCGAGCACATTCAGCATCTGGTCGAAGACATTCGGGTTCCGATGGGTGCGGGCGCTGCCCAGGATCACTGATCCCTGCGCTCGCTAGTTCCTGCCACAGGCAGTGAAAGGCATCCGTACTTCGGTACGGATGCCTTTTTTTTGTGCTCCCAAGTTTGTTATTCCAGGGTCGGGATTTTCTGTTAAGATAACCTCGATGCACCTCCTCGGAATACGACCTCCAGCCTTGAGCGAAAACCATGGCCGAGACAGCCAAGATACTTGTTGTTGACGATGAACCCAGCATGCGGGAGTTTCTTGTCATTCTCCTGAATAAAAACGGGTATGGCGCCCATGCCGCGGCAAGCGGCGCGGAAGCCCTCACCCTTCTGCGGCAGCGCCACTTTGACCTGATCGTCTCGGACATTCGCATGCCGGACCTCAGCGGGCTTGGCCTCCTGGAAAACGTCAAGCAACAAGACCTCTCCATCCCGGTTGTGCTGATCACCGCCTACGCCTCGCCGGAGGATGCGGTGCTGGCCATGAAAAACGGCGCTTACGACTACATCACCAAGCCCTTCAAGGTGGATGACATCCTCTCTGTTATCAAGGCCGCCCTGGGTAGCAGACAGGAGAAACCTCCGGTCAAGGACCGCGATTCTTTTGCCGGAATCATCGGCAACAGCCCCGAGATGCTCAAGATCTACGACCTGATCCAGCGCATCGGTCCGACCCAGGCCAACGTCCTGATCTATGGCGAATCCGGAACCGGCAAGGAACTGGTGGCCCAGGCCATTCACCAGCACAGCAATGTCGCGGCAAACGCCTTTGTTCCCATCACCTGCAGCGCCATCCCGGAAAATCTCATCGAATCGGAATTGTTCGGCCACGCCAAGGGATCGTTCACCGGCGCGATCGCCAACAAGACCGGCCTGTTCGAACTGGCCAACAACGGCAGCGCCTTTCTCGATGAGATCGGCGAACTCTCCCCGCTTATCCAGACCAAGCTTCTGCGGGTCTTGCAGGAAAGGGAATTCAAGAAAGTCGGCGGCACCGAGACCATCAAGGTCAAGGTGCGGATCATCTCCGCCACCAACAAGAACCTGGAAGAGGAGGTCATGGCCGGCCGCTTCCGGGAGGATCTTTTCTACCGTCTGGCCGTTGTCCCCATCCGCATGCCCCCGCTGCGCGAACGCAAGGGGGATGTGCCGCTTTTGGTCGATCATTTCCTGAAGAAGTACTCGGCCCTGTTCGGCAAGGAGGTGCAGCAGATCTCCTCCTATGCCCTGAAGGTCCTGATGGACTATGATTTCCCGGGCAATGTTCGCGAGCTGGAGAATATCGTCGAGCGGGGAGTCGCCCTTGAATCCTCCAATATCATCCTGCCGGAGAGCCTCACCCTGTCGGGGCATCGGCTTGGCCGCTCCCCCGGCGCTGCAACACTCGGCGAAAAGGCCTCCGAAGCCGCGGAAGAAAGCGCCTTTGATCTCGGGCTTGAGCAGTACATCACCGAGATTGAAAAACGACTGATACAAACTGCCCTGGCCAGAACCGGAAATTCCAGGATGAAAGCGGCGGATCTTTTAAAAATGAGCTTCCGCTCCTTCCGCTACAAGGCGAAAAAATATAATATCTGAGCTCTGCCCCGAAAAATTACAGGCAAGCCTTTGCTTCCATCTTTTCATTCCCACAAGGTCATATGATACTTGCCGCCCTCTGCCCCCATACCGGCTCACCTGCCGCCAATGATCACCTTAAGAAACAGATTCAGTGGCTGCTCTTTTTCCGGGTGCTTTTTCTTTCCCTGATGCTGGGGATCAGCGTCCTGCTCCAGACAAAGGCGCCTTCCATCTTTCTTCCCCCCCTGCACTACCTTGCCTATTTCATTGCCGGGCTCTATGTCTTCACCATCCTCTCCGCCCTGATGGTGAGGATAATCCAATGCTATTCCCGCTTCGGCTATATGCAGATCACCCTTGACACCCTCCTGGTGACCCTCCTGGTTTTTTCCACCGGCGGCAGCCAGTCCGTTTTCACGGTGGTATATTTTTTCCCCATCGTCATGGGGGCCTTCATGCTTTTCCGGCCGGGAAGCCTGCTCTTCGCCGCGCTGAGCACCCTGCTGTTCGGCTCCCAACTCGTTGTCGAATACGGCGGCTATGCCTCCCGGTTTGTCCAAACCTACCCCAGCCACCTGAGCAGTTTCCAGATGCTCCTCCATTACTTTGCCATTTACAGCCTCACCTTTTTCCTGGTTGCCATTTTGAGCTCAATGCTCTCCACCAGGCTGCAAAGAACCGAAGCCGAGCTGTTTCAGACCGCAAGCGATTACGACCGGCTCTCCTTTCTCTACAAGCAGATCTTTGACGACATCAATACCGGCATTATCACCGTTGACGCCGACAGTCGGGTTACCTCCTTCAACCGGGCGGCGGAACTCATCACCGGCTACAGGCCAGGCGAGATCCTCGGCCGAAATCTTTCCCAGATATTTTCCGGCCTGGAAATCCCCCTGCGCGACGACGAACGACGGCAGATGACCGCCCTCCCCCGAAGAGACGGGGAAACGATCCCGGTGGGATATTCCTGCGCCAGGCTCAACGCCCCGGAAGATACCGAAAACGGCTATGTCTTTACCTTGCAGGATCTCAGTCAGATAAAAAAGATGGAGGCCCAGGTGCAGCAGGCCGAAAAAATGGCGACCATCGGCGAAATGGCCGCAGGGATTGCCCATGAACTCAGGAACCCCCTGGCGGCCATCTCCGGAGCCGTGCAACTGCTGGAAAGGGAAACCCGGGACGAATCCATCAACAAAAGGCTGTTTGACATCATCATGCGGGAATCAGACCGGCTGGATGCAACAATCCGCGACTTTCTCGTCTTTTCCAAGCCGGTCAACCCGGAAAAAGAATGGTTCTCCGTGCTCGCCCTGGCGCGGGAGGCCCTGGAAACACTGGGGCAAAACCCGGATTGGAACTCCGCCTTGCGCCTTGACCTGGAAATCCCCTCCGATCTCAACGGCTGGGGAGATCCGCAACTGATCAGACAGGTGCTTCTCAACCTCGTTGCCAACAGCGCCAATGCCTGCCGTACCATGGAGAATGGAAGGATACTGCTTCGCGCCGAGGAACAATCCGAAAACGCCATTGTTCTGGAGGTCATTGACAACGGCATCGGCATCCCGGAAGATCTTCGGGAAAGAATATTCGAGCCTTTCTTCACCACCCGCGAAACAGGAACCGGGCTTGGCCTGGCCATTGTCCGCCAGATCGTGCACAGCCATGGCGGCACGATTTCCCTGCGCGATGCCCATCCCCAAGCCACTCTTTTTTCCGTCAGCCTGCCCCTGCCCTAAAAAACATGAAAAATGCATGGTGAAAAATAAAGAGCGGGACGTCTGTATTCGTTCAATTTTTCATCTTCCATGCATCGCCTTTCACTATCGTAAGGCGGCAATGACGGACAGGATAAGATAGACGGCCAGCCAGCCTGCGATGTACAGCAACGATCTCCTCCGCCAGGGCTCCTCCGCCCCCACGCAGACCAGGGCGACGACCAGGGTACTCGGAAAGATCACCCCGGCCCAGAAAGGCTCGACGTAGCGCAACAGCTCCTGCAAACCGAGCAAAAACCAAGGCCCCTGGATATGGAAGAGCCCGAGACGGGCCGGCTCCATGGGCGCCGCCAGGAAAAGACTGACCCCAACCGTGGCAAACAGCAACAGGCTATGCTGAGCAAAGCCCACCCGGTAGCGGCGCAGATGATCCCAGCAGCAGATTCCCCAGACAAGCCCCAAACCAATAAGATGATTGGCATACACCCGCTTCATGCCCTCGGCCTCGAAGGCAAAAAGCAGCGAATTCAGCATCGCGCCCAGATAGGGAATGGACAAGGTGATATTTTCGGCAATGACACCCGCAGCTTCGCCGGTTGCATCCGCCCGCAGGACATAGCCGGTAAAAAGCAGCAACAGCGCGGCAAGGACGGAACCGACCAGCAGAAGCCATTTGCCGAAGCGCAGTTGCCGATCGGCCTTTGCCAGGATGATCGCCGCGAGATGACAGAGGGAGAAGAGAAAAAACAACTGGCTGGAATAAAAATGGCAGGCCCGAAAGAATTGACCGAAAGGGGCCAGCAGGTCAAGGGAGCTGGCGGAAAAAAACGGCGTGGCCGGGTCGTACTGGAGGGCGAGCGCCATCCCGGAGAGGACAGAGAGATAGAGGGAGACCAGGCTCATGCCCCCCCATTTCGTCTCGACGATAAACGTCCGGATATCCATACCCTTAATAGGTAACAAGGTACCCTTTGCCGTCTTGGCCCTCCTGCATGGCCGCCACCTGAAAACGGGGAAGATTTTTTTTGGCCGGGCCGCTGAGCCGGACGCCTTCCTTGTTGAATCGGCTATGATGACAGGGGCAGACCAAAACCCCTTCCTTTTCCTGGTAGTTAAGCCGGCAACCCAGATGAGTGCATTTCCGCGACACGGCCCAAGGCCCGGCTTGTCCGACGAAGAGGATGAAGTCATGCTCCAGGACAAACCCAGCCAGAGGCACCACCTTGTTCACTTTCACCACCCGTGGTTGCTTGGGGGCGCGGTAACCGAGAAAGCGGAAAACCGGATACAACAGCAGGGCGCCGGCGCCCCAGCGCAGCCAGGACCAGGAACCAATCAGAAATATCCGCCGGGTCAGGGGTTTTGCTCGTTGCTCCAGATCAGCCATGGAGGAGTATCCCGTAAGTGCTGCTCTCCATCATGGCTGCAGGTACCGCGCCCGCAATTTCTCGCAGACATGGTCCGGCACCAGGCCGCTCACATCCCCGCCATGCCTGGCTGCGTCCTTGATGATGCTGGAACTGATAAATATCCAGCGGAAGCCGGTCATCAAAAAAACCGTTTCCACCTCCCGCTCGATCCTGCGGTTCATCAGGGCAAGCTGGAACTCGTAGTCAAAATCCGACACGGCCCGCAAGCCGCGGATAATCGCCTTGGCCCCTCGCTTGTAGGCAAAATCAACGAGAAGCCCGGAAACATCCACAACCTCGATCCGGGTTTCCGCCGCGGAAAAACAATCCTCAATCATCCTGCGCCGTTCATCCAGAGGGAAAAGCGGCTGCTTGGCGGGATTGCTGGCAACGGCAATGATGATCCGGTCAAACAGGTTCAACCCCCGGTGGATGATGTCGAGATGCCCGTTGGTTATGGGATCAAAGGTGCCTGGATACACGGCAACCGATTCGGATGTGGCTTCCGAGACGAACGGTTCATAGTCAGTCATTGCACCCTGCCTCACGTGTGTTGGTAGAGCCAGAACCCGGCTTCTCCGTAACGGCGTTGGTCAAAACAGGTGAGCGGACCAACGGTTTGGGGATATTGCGCCGCAGCCGCATCTTCGAGAACAACAATCCCCTCGGCCCCGAGAAAATTTCCTTCCGCCAACGACGCAAGCACCCGCTGGGCAAGCGTGCCTGAGTAGGGCGGGTCGAGAAAGACCAGGTCGAATCCGCCGACCGGCTTGAGCGGCGCCAAAAAGGCAAGCCCCCTGGCCAGATCCTTTTGCAGCACCGTGGCGCGTTCGCCGAATCCGCAGAGCGCGATATTTTTTTCGATCAGATCGACAACGGAACGCTGCGCATCGACAAAAACAGCCGACACCGCGCCCCGGCTCAAGGCCTCAAGCCCCAAGGCGCCGGTGCCGGCAAAAAGATCCACCACCCGGGCGCCCGCAACCTTGGCGGCGAGGATGCTGAAAATCGCCTCCCTGGCCCGGTCGGAGGTGGGGCGGACAGCATCGCCGAAACGCTGGCCCGGCGCCAGCAGCTTGCGCCCGCGGGCGCTGCCGCTGATGATCCGCAATTATGCCGGTCTCCCATGCAAAGGAAAAAGGTCACAGGTCCGGCAAGCGTGCAAGGTTGAATCCATGACCACTGTTGGCATCGCGCCGCAGGCGATGCCGACCATTACAGATAATCCCGGATAAGGACCTCGGCGATCTGCACCGCGTTGAGCGCAGCGCCCTTGAGGATATTGTCGGACACCACCCAGAGGTTGATCCCGTTGGCAATGGACTCATCCTCCCGGATACGGCCCACCAGGGTCTCGAACTTGCCGGCGCAATCAACGGCCATGGGGTACTGGCCCAGGGTCGGCTCATCCACCAGCTTTACACCCGGGGCATTTTTCAGCAGGGCCTTGACCTCCGCCGCGGTGATCTTCTTTTCGGTCTCGATATTGACCGACTCGGAATGGCCGTAGAAAACCGGAACCCGCACCGTGGTGGCGGTAACGCCGATGGTCGGGTCTTCAAACATCTTGCGGGTTTCGTTGACCATCTTCATCTCTTCCTTGGTGTAGCCGTTCTCTAGGAAGCTGTCGATCTGGGGCAGGCAGTTGAAGGCGATCTGGTGCGGGTACACGCTATGGGTCATGGGCTTGCCCGCCGCATAATCCTGGATCTGCTGCTGGAGTTCCTCGATGGCCTTGGCCCCGGTACCGGAAACCGCCTGGTAGGTGGAAACCACGATGCGTTTGATCCGCACCTTGTCGTGGATGGGCTTCAAGGCCACCAGCATCTGGATCGTGGAACAGTTCGGGTTGGCGATGATGCCCCGTTTTTTATACTGGGCAATGGCATGGGGATTCACCTCGGGCACCACCAGGGGGATCTCCGGATCCATGCGGTAGGCGCTGGAGTTGTCGACAACCACGGCCCCTGCCGCCGCGGCAGCCGGAGCAAAATCAAAAGACCGGGTAGCGCCCGCGGAAAAAAGGGCAATATCGATCCCGGCAAAGGCATCCTTGCTCAAAAGCTGAACCGGAATCTCCTTGCCCTTGAAGGTAAGGGTTTTGCCCACGGACCGCTCCGAGGCAAGCAAGCGCAGTTCGTCCAGGGGAAAATCCCTGCGCGCCAAGACATCGAGCATGGCGCCGCCCACAGCACCGGTGGCGCCGGCAACAGCAACATTGAATTTCTTTTTTGCAGCAGTCATTGTGTACAATCCCTTACAGACAGCAGCCGGGGATCACCCGGCAATTAAAAAATATCAGCAGGTTACAAACAACACACACCCAACGGGTTAGTTTCCCTGCCGCATGGTTTCCCTTTTTAAAAACACCAGCCGGTTCAGGCCATTGAGATAGGCCTTGGCCGCGGCGGTGATGATATCCGGGTCCGCCCCCTGTCCCACCACGACCTTGCCCTCGTCCTCGATGCGGACCAGCACCTCGCCCTGGGCATCGGTGCCGCCTGAGATGGAGCTCACCGAAAAATAGAGGAGCTTGCTCTTGGTCTGGGTCAGGTCGGCAATGGCTCGAAAACAGGCGTCAATGGGACCGATGCCGATGCAGGCCTTCTCCTGTTCCTTGCCGTCGATGAGCAGCCGCACCGCCGCGGTGGGCAGGCTCTTGTTGCCGCTCATCGCCCCCAGATGCACCAGGGAGAAGGTTTCGGTGATCCGCAGCACCTCATCCATGAGGATGGCTTCCAGATCCTCGTCAAACATATCCTTCTTGACATCGGCCACCTCCTTGAACCTGAGAAAAACCCGGTCCAGCTCATCGTCCTTGAGGCTGTATCCCATGGCCGCAATGCGATCCTTCAGGGCATGCCGTCCTGAATGCTTGCCGAGCACGATGTTGCCGGTGGAGATCCCAATATCCGCCGGATTCATGATCTCGTAGGTGGTCCGCTCCTTGAGCACCCCGTCCTGGTGGATTCCAGACTCGTGGGCAAAGGCATTGGCCCCAACAATGGCCTTGTTGGCCTGCACCGCCATGCCGGTGATGGTGGAGACCAGCCGGCTGGTGGGATAGATGTGCTCGGTGACGATATCGGTATGGACCTGCATCTGGTCGGCGCGGGTGCGGATGACCATGACCAGCTCTTCCATGGCCGTGTTGCCCGCCCTTTCCCCGAGACCGTTGATGGTGGACTCCACCTGCCGCGCGCCATGGTTGATGGCGGCCAGCGAATTGGCCACGGCTAAGCCCAGATCGTTATGGCAATGCACACTGAGGACAGCCTTGTGGATATTGGGGATGTGCTCGATGAGATAGCCGATCTTGCGGCCGAACTCATCGGGCAGGGCATAGCCGGTGGTATCCGGGAAATTCAGGGTCGTGGCCCCGGCTTCGATCACCGCGCTGAAAACCTTGCAGACAAAATCAAGGTCGCTGCGCGAGGCATCCTCAGCGGAAAACTCCACGTTGCTCGTGTATTTGGCGGCATGCTTCACCGAGGCCACGGCCAGTTCCAGCACCTGCTCGCGGCTCATCTTCAGCTTGTGCTTGAGATGGATGTCCGAGGTGGCCAGGAAGGTGTGGATCCTGGGGTTTTCCCCGGCCTTGAGCGCTTCCCAGGCCCGGTCGATATCCTTGACGTTGCAACGGGCAAGAGCCGCGATCTGCGCACCCCGGACATGCTCGGCGATATTGCGCACGCACTCGAAATCCCCGGGCGAGGCCACGGGAAACCCGGCCTCGATCACATCCACCTTCAGCTTGACCAACTGCTGGGCCAGGCGGAATTTTTCCTGCATATTCATGCTTGCGCCGGGCGACTGCTCGCCATCACGCAAGGTGGTGTCGAAAATAATTATTTTATCAGCCATCGCTTCGTCACTCCTCTCAGCTCGGGCAGCGGAAGAAGAATGCCGCCTGCAATCGAGCTTATACCGAAGGTTCCTGTTCTTTTTCGGCAGGCTTCCTGCCCTTCACCACCAAACGATACCCCGCCGCCAGCGGTCCGGATAGAACGTAGGCCGCTCCCAAAACAAAAAGGGTAACCTGTGGTTCCGCAGCCAGAATCATGATGAGAACAACCAACCCAACCAGAACCTGAAATTTCTTGACCCGATCGGCTTCCGCATGCTTAAAGCTCTGATATTTCACGGAACTGACCATGAGATAGGAAAGTCCGTAAACGGTTACCAACACCATGAAATTTCTCAAGGTGCCGCTGAACTCAAAGAAACTGCAAAACAGTACGGATGCGGCGATCATCCCTCCGGCGGCGGGACACGGCAACCCCGTAAATTCGTTCTTGGTCGAAGTGGTGTCCTGGCTGTTGAAACGGGCCAGGCGCAAGGCGGTGGTCGCCACATAGAGAAAGGCCGCCAGCCAACCATACCGGCCGTAGGGCCGCAGCACCCACTCGTAGGCCAAAAGCGCCGGGGCCACGCCAAAGGCCACCAGATCGCACAGGGAATCATACTCCATGCCGAATTTGCTGGTCGTCCCGGTAAGACGGGCAACCCTGCCATCCAAGCCGTCAAAAACCGCGGAAATAATAATCGCCACGGCGGCATGAAAATATTGGCCGTTGATCGCGGCAACAATAGCGTAAAACCCGCTGAACAGGCTTGCCGTGGTGATAACACTGGGCAACAGACAGATTTTCCCCTTTGAGGAAATTACATCTTCGGCTTCATGGTGCCTGTTCATGTCCTTTTCCTCCCGATTATAATTACAAACCGCGCCATGTCCGCACGCTTACCCTGGGTAGTATATTGAAAAAATGCCTTTCTGCATAGGAGTATCAAGGGAGATAGCCGAGAATCGTCTCGCCGGCCCGTACTTTCTGACCCACCGAGACCTCCAGTTGAGTCTGCTGCGGAAGATAGAGGTCGACCCGGGAACCCAAACGAATCAGGCCGAAACGCTCTCCGCGCATCAACCGGTCCCCCTTGCCCGCCCAACAGACAATCCGCCGGGCAATGAGACCTGCCACCTGCACCACCGCAATCTTGCGATTGCTCCGGGTTTCAAGGGTCAGAGCGCAGGCCTCATTTTCCAAGGCCCCGCGCTCGGTATTGGCCGAAAAAAACATGCCCGGGGAATACTGCACCTGGGTCACGGTGCCGGGACAGGGCGCCCTGTTCACATGCACATTAAAGACATTCATGAAGATGCTCACTTTATAGACATGCTCCTTTACGAACCTGTCGTCAAACACCTTCTCGATGAGGATAACCTTGCCGTCCGCCGGTGAAACCAGCACATCCTCATCCTCCGGGATTACCCGGTCCGGATCCCGGAAAAAATAGAGGACAAAGGCCGTGGTGAACAAGGCCAGCAAGGCGCTGCAATCATAGTCCAGAATGGCAAGGACCAGGGTGGTCAAGGCCGCAAAACCGATGAACGGATATCCTTCAAGGGCCACAGGAACTTGTGGTTTTTTCATGGGTTTCCTGTCTCGCTGCAAAATGGTTTCTTGAGGCCCGGATCGTTTCGGTCCATATAAAAATGAACTGACAGGCCGCGATCACAGCCTGTCAGTTCACCTGTAAACCCTGGCTGACCGGAACCGGTTACGACTTTTGCGCCCTGGTCATGGCAATGGTGCCGGAACGGACAATCTCCTGGATGCCGATGGGGCGCAGGATATCAATCACCGCCTGGAGCTTGCTTGCCTTGCCGGTAACCTCCACCACATAGCTCTTCGGCCCGACGTCAATGACCTTGCCGCGGAAGATGTCGATTATCCGCAACACCTCGGCTCGGGTGTGCGCCTCGGCCTTTACCCGGATCAGGGCCATCTCCCGCTCCACATTATCATGCTCACACATATCGGTGACCTTGATAACGTCGATGAGCTTGTGGAGCTGCTTGGTGATCTGCTCAATGATGGTATCCTCGCCGGAGGTCACCAGGGTCAAGCAGGAAACATCCGGCTCAAGGGTCTGGGCCACGGACAGGCTCTCAATGTTGAAGCCCCTGCCACTGAAAAGGCCGGTGACTCGGGACAAAACTCCAGGTTTATTTTGCAACAGTACGGAAATGGTATGTTTCATCGCGCTATCCTTAAGTTACCCTTGTAAGCAAAGAAGACGGCCCCAGATCAGCAACCCCTAAACCAGCAGCATCTCTGTTGTGGCCTTACCGGCAGGAACCATGGGGTACACACCTTCTTCCCTGGCAATGACAAAGTCCATGAACACAGTATTATTAATCTTCAAGGCCTCCCGGATAACCGGCTCGACCTCGCTGGGCTTGGTCGCCCGCAGTCCCACCGCGCCATAGGCCTCGGCCACCTTGACAAAATCCGGCGCGACTTCCATGACCGTGGAGGAGTATTGCTTGTTGTAAAACAGCTCCTGCCACTGGCGAACCATGCCCAGGTAGCCATTATTCAGGATGGCTACCTTGACCGGCAGTTTTTCCTGCCTGCAGGTGGCCAGTTCCTGAATGTTCATCTGGATGGAACCGTCGCCGGCGATATCGATAACCACCTTGTCCGGCGCTGCCATTTGCGCGCCGATGGCGGCGGGAAAGCCATAGCCCATGACACCAAGCCCACCGGAGGTGGCCCACTGGCGAGGCTTGTTGAAATGATAGAACTGGGCGGTCCACATCTGATGCTGGCCGACCTCGGTGGTGATGATCGCATCGCCGCCGGTCAGTTCATGCAGCTTCTGGATAACAAACTGGGGCTTGATGATATCGGTTTCCTCGACATAGCCCAGGGGATGCTTATTCTTCCACTCCCGGATCTGCTCATGCCAGGAGCGATGTTTTTCCGCGCACTCCTTGGCATTGAAATCCTTGCTCCGGGCAAACCAGGCATTGATGGCAACAAGCGCGTGCTTGCAGTCGGCCACAATGGGGATATCCACCCGGACATTTTTGCTGATGGAGGAAGGATCGACATCAATGTGGATGATCTCGGCGTGGGGGGCAAAGGCGTCCACCCGGCCGGTGACCCGGTCGTCGAAACGGGCGCCGACCGCAATCAGCAGGTCGCAGTTGGCCACGGCCATATTGGCATAGTAAGTCCCATGCATGCCCAGCATGCCCATGGACAAAGGATCCGTCCCAGGAAAGCCGCCCAAGCCCATCAGGGTCATGGTGACGGGGCAGTCCAGTCTCCTGGCAAGCTCGGTCAGCTCCTCATTGGAATTGGAAAGGATGACTCCGCCGCCTGCGTAGATCACCGGCTTTTTCGCTTTGAGCATTGCCTGGCAGGCCTTTTCGACCTGACCGGGATGCGGCTCATAGGTCGGCTTGTACGTCCGCATGGTGATGGGCTTAACCTCGGGATAGGTGATCCGGGTGGCCAATACATCCTTGGGCAGGTCAACGAGCACAGGGCCGGGGCGGCCGGTCTTGGCCAGATGGAAGGCCTCCCGGATAATGGGAACCAGTTCCTCGGCGTCTTTCACCAGATAGTTATGCTTGGTGATCGGCCGGGTAATCCCGACAATATCGACCTCCTGAAAGGCATCGTTGCCAATCAGCTTGGTCGGCACCTGCCCGGTGAAAACCACCAGGGGAATCGAGTCCATGTAGGCCGAAGCAATTCCGGTAACCGCATTGGTGGCGCCGGGCCCGGAGGTCACCAGGGCAACGCCGACCTCGCCCTTCACCCGCCCGTACGCATCGGCGGCATGGACTGCGGCCTGCTCATGCCGGGTCAAAACGTGATGGACCTTGTCATTCTTCATCAACTCGTCATAGACATCGATGAGTGCCCCGCCGGGATAGCCGAAGATAACCTCAACGCCATGTTCTTCCAGGCACTTGATGAAGGCCTGTGCTCCTGTGAGTTTCATGCTCTGTTCCTTACCTTTGAATTCAATGCGTCTTCCGATGAAGATCGGATTATAAACCCATTATATACCGTGCGTTGCCGTGCACAGGCCAAAACCTTACAAAACAGGGTATTTTGAAATATATTCTGAATATATTTCTTGTCAAGCACGTTTCTGGCTAATGACCGAAAGAGGACGCCAAAAGAGAACTCCGACGATTCGTTTTCCGTCTCGCCGGGGATTACAGATCCCTGCTGGTTAACGGCAAAGCCGGAGACTGCTGCGGGAAAAGCCCGAGGCGGTGCCCCCGCTCCAGAAATTCGCGCACCGCGCCGACCCCTTCCTCGCCCAGATCAAGCGAAAACGGATTCACATAGAGCCCGATATGGTCCTTGATAACCGAGTCGTCAAGCTCCTGGGCGTGCTGCCGGATATAGGCCATGCCCGCCTCCGGATTGGCAAAGGCAGAAGAAACACTGGCCAGGACACACCGGTCAATGGCCTGGATCTTCTCCTTGCCCAGGGAACGTTTTGCCGCGATGCCGCCCAGCGGGATAGGAAAACCCGTCTCCTGCTCCCACCAGACCCCGAGATCCTGGAGCAACCGCAACCCATGCGCCAGAAAGGTAAAACGGCTCTCGTGGATGATCACTCCGGCATCGACCTCGCCCGCCACAATGGCCGGCATGATCGTGTCAAAACGCATCACCTTGGTCGTCAGGGGGACAGGGGAATACATGTGCAAAAGCAGGGCCGCCGTGGTGTACTTGCCTGGAATGGCAATGGTCAGCCGGGGCAGCTCGTCTGGAGAAAAACTTTTTCCCGCCACCAGCAAGGGACCGCAGCCGCGCCCAAGAGCACTTCCGGCCGTGAGCAGGATATACCGGTCAAGGACATGCCCCAAGGCGTGGAACGAAAGCTTGGTCACGTCAAGACGCCCGGCAAGCGCCCATTCGTTCAGGGTTTCAACATCGGCAAGGGTCGCGGCGTCAAAATTGAGAGAACCGGGGCAAGCCTGCCCATGCACCAGGGCGTGAAAGATGAACGTATCGTTGGGGCACGGAGAAAAGCCGAGGGTGAGCCTGTTTTTTTCTGCAAGAAGTGACACGGATTTTCTGCCTGGTTCAGATGGGGGCGAGGTGATCGATGAGCAGGGAAACAACCTGCCCACATCTCTGCACGGCCGCGGCAAGCTGCCAGTTCGCCGGATTACGGTCTTCCACCATGTTGCTGACGCAGCGGACTTCAAGGCAGGGAACAACAAACTCTTCGCAAACCCTGGCCACTGCCGCGCCCTCCATGTTCTCGCACAGGCCGTTATGGGCAGCACGCAACATGGCGCCGCGCCTTGCCGTGGCGCTGGCCCCATTGACCGTCACAAACACGCCTTTTTTGCAGTTGTAATCCAGCTCCCCAAGCATTTCAGCGGCTCGGGCAAGATACCGTGGGTCAAGGGGGAAAACGGAGTTGCCTGCCAATTGTCCGTCAAAAGGTTCGATGCGTTCTGCGTGGCAGATCCCGAAATCGCCCAGAACTTCACGCTCGGCCAGGCAGATATCAAGCAGATCCGCCCCGGAACCGCCGTAAGCTCCGGCCACGCCGAAATTAAGAACCAGGGAAATCTCCCCCCGGACCTCACCCAGCCGCCGCGTGAGCCGGACCGCTGTTTCAAGCGGCCCCACGCCGGCGATAAACAGCGCATGGGGTTGACCGGTCGTTTTCCCGGCCACAGGCAAGGCTTCCATCTCCGTGGCGGCAACGAGAAGAATCATGAACGCCCGTCGGAAAAGAAATTGCCCGGCCCAGCCACAAGACACGGCCCGCCGAAACAGCAATCCACCGGAAGACTACCCGCGGTATGGATGTTGCGCTTCCTCGACATGCATCACCTTCTTGATCAGGTTGCCCTTGTCAAGCACCACTATCCTGGGCTTGTAGCCTGCCAGTTCTTCCGGGGCGTACAAGGCATAGCTGACAATGATAATGAGATCTCCGGCCATCCCCTTGCGGGCAGCCGCGCCATTAAGGCCAATCATCCCGGATCCGGCCTTTCCTTCGATCACATAGGTGTCAAAACGCTCGCCGTTGTTGATGTTGTAGATGTTGACCCGCTCATAGGGGGACAGGCCAACGGCGTCCATCAGATCCCTGTCCACCGAGAGACTTCCCTCATAGTTGAGATCCGCCTCGATCACCGTGGCCCGGTGAATCTTTGATTTTAACATGTATTGCAGCATTGTCGTTCTCTCAGTGTTCTTCAAAAAGGGTATCGTTGTCGATCAAGCGAGTAGCTCCGACCTTTATGGCCAAAGCCAGCACCACGCCTTTTTGCAACACGGCCAGGGGCCGCAAAGTCGCCTGATCAACAAGGCTTGCATACTCAATGGTCACTGCTTCCTGCTGCAACAACCATTCCACTTCCTGTAACAGAATCTCCGCCTCAACCAGCCCTTCGCGCACCCGCCTTCTCGCGTGGGCTATGGCCCGGGAAAGACAAAGTGCCGCCTGCCGTTCCGTGCCGGAGAGATAGGTGTTCCGGGAACTCATGGCCAAGCCGTCCGGTTCCCGGACAATGGGGTGTCCGACGATCTCCACATCCCAATTGAGATCAGCCACCATTCTCATGATCACCGCAAGCTGCTGAAAATCCTTTTTGCCGAAAACAGCGCACTGCGGCTTGATGATGTGAAAAAGCTTGGCAACCACGGTGGTCACGCCGGCAAAATGACCCGGACGGCTCGCGCCGCACAGGACATCGGTCAAGCCGGAAACCATCACCCTGGTGCAAGCTTCCGACGGATACATATCCTGGACCCCGGGAGCAAAAAGCACATCCACCCCCTCGGCCTCCGCGAGCTGACAATCGCGGGAAAAATCACGGGGATACTTGCCAAGGTCTTCGTTGGCTCCAAACTGAATCGGGTTGACAAACAGACTCACCACCGTATGGTCGGCCTTTTCTTTGGCCGTGCGCATCAAGCGCAGGTGCCCCTCATGAAAAAAACCCATGGTGGGCACCAAACCGATTGTCTGCCCTGCGGCAAGAATCCTGTTTGCCCAGGCCGTCATCGCGGCAGGCGTGCGGATGATCTCCATGGCTCAATACTTCCCGCGTCGTGTTCCCGAGGTGCAGCCGGAGGCTAAAGCCGCTCCAGCTTTGCCTGCACCTTGTCCTTGACCTCGGGAGAAACACCCTCGTCGGCCAGCACCTTGCCATACATCTCTTTTGCCTTGGGCAGGTCCTTCTGCAACTCATGAATTCTGCCCATGGCCAGATAGGACTCCCCGGCAAACCCCTTGATCTCCGCCAAACGCTGATAGGCGGCAAGGGCTTCCGGCAGTGCATTTTTATGTTCATAGGCCTGGGCCAGACTCAATTGCACCAGGGGAAAAGCCGGACTCGAGACGGAGAGATCATCGCGGAGCGCCAGATACACCTTGACTGCCTCGTCATACTGCTGCGCATCAAGGGCCATATGTCCCAGTTCGACCTTTGCCCACAGGGCTGAGCCGGTGCGCCCATAATCGCCAAGAACCTTCTGCAGAAGAGCCTTGCGCTGTTCAGGCTCCCCCTGCTCAATGGCTTTGGACAACAAAGCGGCGGCCTGATCATTTTGCCTGGCAAGATAATAGCTCAGGGACGACCAACCAACAATTGCCAGCACGCAACACAACACGGCGATTACCAGATTCCGCCTGTTCTCACGGATAAACCGGATGGCCTTGGGAGGCAGGTTGAGCTCTTCGAGCAATCCATGCTTCTGCAAAGGCTTGTTTAGAATCTCTTGTTGCAAATAGGTGTTTTCTTCGGACATGCCTCAACCCCTCAGCGTTGCACTGCTATCGTTTTTTATCCTGAAACAATAAAATGTGCCGACACTATACCTTTTACGCCCGAAAAAAGCATCCGTCATTTTATGGTCCTGATCGCCACTTGGGAAGCAAGGCGATGGGGAATCACCGCCAGCAAAAAACAAAAAACTTGTCCCTTCCGTGCCGACCATGCTAGGAAGTGAACATGCACAGCATAGCCAAGGATCATGTCCAAACAGTCAGCGAGCTTACCCAGTCAATCCGCGGAGTGCTTGAGGTTTCCTTTCCCTTTGTGACCGTGGCCGGGGAGATTTCCAACCTGCGTTGCCCGCACTCCGGCCATCTCTATTTTACCCTCAAGGATGAAACCGCCCAAATAAAAGCAGTGCTCTTCAAGCCCCAGCAACGCTATCTCCCCTGCACCCCGGCGGACGGCATGCAGGTGATTTGCCGGGGGCGCATCTCGCTGTATGAAGCGCGCGGCGAATACCAGCTCATTGTGGACGTTCTTGCGGCACAGGGGGCGGGAGCGTTGCAGCTCGCTTTTGACCTGCTCAAAAGCAAATTGGCCGCCGAAGGCCTTTTTGCCGGAGAACGCAAAAAGCCCCTGCCGCTGCTGCCCGAAAAAATAGCCCTTATCACCTCGCCCAGCGGAGCGGCGGTGCATGACTTTCTCAGCATGGCCCAAAAAAGATGCGCCGCGGTGCCGGTGGAGATTATCCCGGTCCGGGTGCAAGGGGCAGGGGCCATGGAGGACATCGTCGAGGCCATCGCCCTCTGCAACGAACGGGCAGAGAATGACGTGATCGTTCTCTGCCGGGGCGGCGGCTCCTTGGAAGACCTGTGGACCTTCAATGAGGAAAGGATTGCCCGGGCCATTGCCGGCTCGCGCATCCCCGTTGTCTCGGCAATCGGCCATGAGGTTGACTTCACCATTGCCGATCTGGTTGCGGACCTCCGGGCCCCCACGCCAACCGGTGCGGCCGAAATGGTTGTCCCCAGCCGCATCCAGTTGTCCGCCCAACTGCACAACCTCACCCGCCGGCTTACAAAAACTGCTACGGACAGGCTGGCGTTTTTCCGCAGCGTCATTGAAGCCCACCGGAAGATACTGGGCGACCCCACCTCCCTGCTTGACCAGTTCCGCCTGACAACAGACCATGCACTAGCCTCCCTGCAATTCGCTTTTTCCAGCGCCATCCACCAACGCCAGCTCGCCCTGGCCAGACTCAGCCAAATCCTTGCCAGCCATAGCCCCCAACAACGCCTGGAATATCAGCAGCAATGGGTTCATGAACTGCGCAGGCGCTT
Source organism: Hydrosulfovibrio ferrireducens (assembly GCF_046883345.1). Lineage (NCBI taxonomy): Bacteria > Pseudomonadati > Thermodesulfobacteriota > Desulfobulbia > Desulfobulbales > Desulfobulbaceae > Hydrosulfovibrio > Hydrosulfovibrio ferrireducens. The sequence goes on from NZ_JALKCW010000009.1 coordinate 40,775, forward strand.
GATCCTGGCCATGCTTCGCCAGCACGAACGCAAGCGCGCGGCGCTGGGAAAAAACGCCGGCCTTCTGCATGCCATAAGTCCGCTGGCGGTTCTTGGCAGAGGCTACAGTATTGTGCGGCAAAAAAATGGAGTTGTCGTGCGGAGCAGCACAGAGGTGCAGTCGAGGGAAAGGATCAGCGTCACCCTTGGCCACGGCGGGATCGACTGCGAGGTGAAAAAAATATGGCCCGGCTGAGCCTGCGTGGATAATTGTAGCTAATTTCCCACAAAAAAACGGCTTGCGAAAAATCCGCAAGCCGTTGCTATTACTGGTCGGGATGAGAGGATTCGAACCTCCGACCCCGTGCTCCCGAAGCACGTGCTCTACCAGGCTGAGCCACATCCCGACATTATAAGCCTACTCACAATTTTCCAGCCGTTGATTCCTGCCGGAGAATTGTGGACCATATGTACCCAGAGTTTTTAGGGGCGTCAACAAAAAAGAAGGCAGGCACTCCCTTCTGAAGGAGAACCTGCCTTGTCTGATCAACAGATACAGCGACTGATGAAAATCAGTTTACTTTACTGATTCGGCAAGCTTGCTGCCGGGCTTAAAGCGAGCTACTTTGCGAGCCTTGATGGTGATGGCCTTTCCGGTCTGAGGATTGCGACCCTGACGGGCGGCCCTCTTGGTCACGGAAAATGTGCCAAAGCCAACCAAGGTTACCTTGTCACCCTTCTTCAAAGCGGTGGTAACTGCGGCCAACATGCCACCAAGGGTTTTCTCTGCTGCAGCCTTGCTGATACCGCCAGCCTTTGCCATGTTCTCGACTAATTCACTTTTGTTCATTCCTCTCCTTCCTCCTCGTGAATTTAGAGATTCTCTGCCTTCTACAAGCACCGTAATCAGTTGCCTTAGGGGCGATTTAAACTTATGTGTGCTGATTGTCAAACAAAAAAAAGCGTCTGTCAAACAAAAAATGCGATGAAATAAGAAAAAAAACGACCTCCTGCTGCATTTTTTTCTGCCATCCCGGCCCAGGGATCACCCTATTCAATCCGGCCGTCCCTGTTGATTAATTAAAACCTTATGCAGTCCCAGCGACAAAAAATTGCTCTTAATCACTGAAAATACGCGATTATTTTGTATCAGCGACAAATCTTTTTTTACAACAAAAATGGTTGCGATCTCCCCGGCAAGACGCACCCGCACGCCCAGGAACCCCATTTTTTGCAACAGCGCTTCACACCGGGCCACCAGTAAAATTTTTTCCCTGGTGATGGGTTCGTGTTGCGATATTCGTGTTGCCAGGCATGATGATGAATAGACATCCCAGGTTGACAAAAAAAATTCCCTGCTGAGCAACCGAATCTCGTCCTTGGTAAAACCGAGGTCAGCTAAAGGAGTCCGCACCTGCAATTCGGCAACAGCCTGTAACCCTGGGCGATCTTGGCCGAGATCGTCAAGATTGGTACCATCAAAGAGAGCCGCGCCCACGGGAAAGGACGGATCAGCCAGGAATGTTTGATAGATTTTTTTCTTGCAGTGATAGCAGCGGTCAGGGCCGTTGGCCGCAAACTCCGGCCAGGTGAGCGGCTCGATTGCAAGGGGATGGAATACGCACCCCCGCTCTAAAATGATGCGCGCAACCCGCTCTGCTTCCAGCGGCGGGCTGAGCTCTGACTGGGCATGGAAGGCATGCACCAGCGAAGGGCCCAGGGTTGCGCAGGCGGCATGCAGGAGAAAGGAGCTGTCGACCCCTCCGGAAAAGGCAACAGCAACCTTCTTATGGCGAGAAAATATGCCCTGCAGATCCCTGTATTTTGCGGAGGGGGATTTTTTCACTCCGCTTGCGGCTACTCTGAGGGCAAGGTTTGGATGGGTTTTTCAAGCAGAAACTTTCCAGAGGTTATCCACCCCTTGAGCGTCTCGGCAATTTCCCGCGCCCGGACCACACTGGAAAGCGGCGCCGTGGGCACCATCTTGCCGTTCACTTCGATCTGGCCGCTTTTAAGCTGCGCATAGCTGACCTCGCCATAGTTGCGCGCCACCCCGTGGGAGTAATCATAGGAATAATCAACGATCTGGGTGAAAATCTCCGCATCGGAAACCCCGGTATAGGCCGCCATTTCCTCATTGAGGATGGGAATCGGTATCCCGATACCCACGGCCAGGGAGCTCCCGTAGCCCTGCATGCTCACGCCCTTGAGCCAGCGGGAAGACATCTGCTTCAAATCCCCCTGCACCATCAGGGTGCCGGCCGCTCTTCTGGTGGTACCGTTTTCCGAACGCAGGGCTTTCGGGTTGTGCTGGCTGCCCTGCCAGGTCACATATCCGATTCCGCCCCCCAGAAATATCCTGGTGCCCAAGCCGATGGTCTTATAGTATGGATCGTTCAACAGCGGACTCAACTCGCCGGCACTGCAATACGTCGCATTCCGCACCTGGGGCTTCAAGGTGCCCATGTAACAATACACGGTGCGATCGGAAAGATTGATGGCGCAGTTATAATTCTGGTAGCAGTTGCGGGGATTCACCAGAAGCGCATAGGGCAGATCGGCGAGGGTCACTTCTTTTTCCACGTTTTTATTGGGATAACAGTCCGTGCCATACCCAACCGCCTTCAACAGCACCTTTTTCCCGGCCACCAGATCTTCCAGCACATGGCCGCCGCCATACAAGAATTCCCCGGGAAAAACCTTGTTCAGGGGATCATCCTCGGTGGGCTCCGTTGCGCCGATATACACATCAACGGCGGCGATACCGGCATAGGCAGGGACATTGTTCATCCACACCTTGAGCGCTTTGATGGTTGGGTTGGAGTGGCCGAAATTGATGAACGCGCCGGAGGAACACATGGGCGAGAAGGTGCCGGTGGTGACCACATCCACTTTCCTGGCCGCATCAACCGGGCCATGCTTTTTCACAATGCCGACCATTTCCTCGGCGGTGACCACCACGGCCTGACCCGCCTTGATCTTGGCATTGATTTCTTCGTATGTTTTCTGAACCTTGAACTCACCCATGCAACCCGCTCCTTGTTGGGAATAGTCGAACGACGGCCAAAAGCTAATCCACCACCGAAACAACTTTATGGCCGGCATCTTCCAGGGCGTCGATCGCTTTGTCCAACTCGCCCTTCTCCAACCTGAAACAATACAATTTCCGCCGTGAGGAATGACTTTCCGTTGCCACGCTGATTATCTCACACCCGTGCGCCTTAATGATTCTGGTAACATCCTCGACCCCGCCGACCTTGCCGACCAAAACATCCAGCCTTGAGGAGTCCCGCAACAACCCCATCATATTAATAAAGGCGGAAAGCAAATCAATGGCGGTGATGATTCCCACCAGTTTTTTCTTGTCGAGAACCGGCAAGCCGCCGATCTTGTAATCGTGAATGAGGCGGGCGGCCTTTTCGATGCTGGCGTTGATATTAACGGTAATGGGGTTGAGCACCATCACCTCGTGCACATGGATGTCTTTTTCCCGTGAAGGGAAGGAATACTGCCGCAAATCGCTTTCCGTGATAAAACCGACCAACTGTTCATCCTCCACCACCGGCAAATGGCGGATGGAATGTTTTTTCATCAACGCCCCTGCTTCTTGCAGCAAAGCGTCCTTCCCGATGGTGATCAGATCTTTTTGCATGCAGTTTTTTACTTTCATGATCCATCCGGTCCGGGAAGCTGTTGTTCGTTTTTTTCTCTCTCACACTGAGAAATATGGGTGCGGTTGCTGCAAAAACAAGACAAAACCATTATCAAGTTTATACATTATCCACCCGGAGAAGCAAACAGTTAATCCCCTTGCCCGGCGACTTTCCCTTGAGAAAACAGCCTCCGGCAAAGCGGAGAACTTTTCCCTTTTATTTTTCCCTGGATACGATTAGAAAGTCACTGTACCCAAAGGAAATTGCCTGAAATCAGAAACACCTTGCCAGAAACAGGACCTCCCAAAAAACCGTTCCATATACAGAGCCCTTAAACCCCAGCAATCCCATGATGAAAAACAAAAAAGACCTCAGCCTTGCCGACGTTCGCCAACAGATCGACACCATAGACAGCCAGTTTTTGGAGCTTCTCAAAAAAAGGCTGCTCTGCGCCAAAAAAATCGGCGAACTCAAGGATCAAAACAACAAGGCAAAATGGGATCCCTTGCGGGAACGGCAGATCTTCGAGCGGTTGCTGGCGGAAAACAATGGCGCGTTTCCCGAGGAGCCCCTGCTGAGCATCTTCCACGAAATCATCACCACCTGCCGGCTCTCGCAAAAAAAGGCGGAAGTCGCCTACCTTGGACCCGAGGCGACCTTTTCCCATCTGGCCGGGGTGAAATACTTCGGACACGCCGCCACATATCTCCCCATGGAGACCATTGAGGATATCTTCGACGAGGTTGAGCGGGGCAGAACCCAATACGGCATTGTTCCGGTGGAGAACTCCATCGAGGGCGCGGTCACTTCGACCCTGGACTCCTTCATCAAGTACAACGTCAAGATCTGCGGGGAATTGAACCTGGGCATCATCCACAACCTGGTCAATAAATCAGGCAATATGGATGACATCAAGCTGGTGGTTTCCCATCCGCAACCCATTGCCCAGTGCCGGCAATGGCTGAAAAAACATCTTCCCAACGTTGCGATCCAAGACGTTTTCAGCACCAGCGTCGCCGCGAAAATGGCGGCGAAAGACCCCAGCGTCGCGGCCATTGCCAGCTCGTTGGCCATCACCACCTACCAGTTGCAGACCGTGGTCAAGGGAATCGAGGATTACCGGGGCAACACCACCCGTTTCCTGCTCATCGGCAAGGAATCGCCCTCCAGAAGCGGCAAGGACAAGACCTCTCTGCTGGTCAGCCTCCTGGACCGGCCCGGCGCCTTAAACGACGCCCTGAGCATCCTGGCCGCGCGTTCCATCAACCTGACCCGGATCGAATCCCGCCCGGTCAAGGACGAACCGGGCCGGTACCTGTTTTTCATCGACATGCTGGGCCATCTGGAGGATGAGATTGTCAAGGATGGCTGTGAAAAACTGAAGGAAATCTGCTCGTATTTCGAATGGCTGGGCTCCTACCCTCGGGTCGGAGAGTAAGCAGGGCAAAGAAACAGCCGCCCAACCCGTACTGCCTGCGCCGCTTTTTCACCCCCCTATCCGCGACATCTGCCCGTGGCAGCTCCCCCCGCCCTCAGGGGAAATCGTATGCCCCTTCGGCTTGTTGAGGATGGCCGCAACGATAAGCCCCCGGATCTCTTCATCGGTTGCCCCACTGCGCAGGCTCTTCCTGAGATCGGTCTCCTGATCGGATAAAAGACAGGAGCGCAACCTGCCTTCCGAGGTGAGCCGCAACCGGTTGCACCGGTCGCAAAAATGATGACTGATGGGGCTGATAAAGCCGACACTGCCGGCAGCCCCGGCAAAGCGGTAAATGCGGGCGGGACCATCCATCCGCTTCGCCTCCACCGGCTCAAGCGGGCCCAAGGGCTTGAGGCGCTCCATGATTTCCTGGGAGCTGATGTATTTCCCCTTGTCCCAGAGGGCCGAAGCGCCAATGGGCATGAACTCGATAAAGCGAATCTGCAGGGGCTCGGTAAGGGTCAGCCGGGCAAAATCGATGAACTCATCGTCGTTTACCCCCTTGAGCGCAACAATATTCAGCTTGATCGGGGAAAAGCCAAGCTCCCGGGCCTTGCTGATTCCGGCCCAGACCCGATCAAAGGCGTCCACCCCGGTGATCTGCCGGAAACGCTCCGGGCGCAGGGTATCAAGACTGATATTCAGCTTGCTGATCCCGGCTTTTTGCAAGGCTTCGGCATAATCGGCCAGCAAGACGCCGTTGGTGGTGAGACGGATGTCGGTGAGGCCCGGAATTTCGGCCAGCGCCTTGATAAAGACGAGCACATCCCGCCGCACCAAGGGTTCGCCGCCGGTCAGCCGGACCTTTTCAATGCCGAGCGAAACGGCAATGCGCACTACGCGGAGAATCTCCTCATAGCTCAACAGCTCCTCGCTTGCCAACTTTATCTGCCCTTCCTGCGGTGTGCAGTACTGGCAGCGGAGATTGCAGTGATCGGTAAGGGATATCCGCAGATAGCTGATGGAACGGGCAAACATGTCCGTCAACCGCTCTCCCTGGGTGTGGCCGGGGAGCACCGGTTCAGGCGGGGTGACGGGAGCTTCCGGCTGCTGTGGCGTATGGTGTTCGTGATTGGTTGTCATGCTCGTCTTACGCATATTTTAAAAGTTGCCGGCAGGGAAAGATCTTCCAGAAGCGACGCCCTTCCGGCTGTCCGGATGAAATCGTCCGCGCCGCTTGCATCAATCTTTGATTTTTTCCGGCTTTCCTGCTACATAATGGGGACGTAAGACTACGATGCCTGGAAGCATTCGTCAATCGTCATTTATGCCTTCCCCCTTAAAATTCACCCTGGGAAAAACCGTCCATGCTCATCCTCGGCATTGAAAGCTCCTGCGATGAAACCGCCGCGGCGGTCCTGCGCGACGGCCGCACCCTGCTGAGCAACGTCATCAACTCCCAGGTGGCCGTGCATAGCCCCTACGGCGGGGTGGTTCCCGAACTTGCCTCCCGCAAGCATCTGGAAAACATTTATCCCGTGGTGGAGGCGGCCCTCGCCCAGGCAGGCGTGGGCCTGGACGACCTTGACGGACTGGCCGTCACCCAGGGGCCGGGTCTGGTCGGCGCGCTGCTCATTGGCCTTTCCTTTGCCAAGGCCATTTCCGCGGTAAAGGGTATCCCCTATGTGGGGGTAGACCATATTGTCGGCCATCTCCTCTCCCCTTTCCTGGAACAGGACCAGCCGGAATTCCCCTATATCGCCCTGGTTGCCTCGGGAGGACATTCCAGCATCTTCCTGGTCCATGACCACACCACCATCCAACCCCTGGGCAGAACCCGTGATGATGCGGCAGGCGAAGCCTTTGACAAGGTGGGCAAGATTCTTGGCCTCGAATACCCCGGCGGGCCGGTGATCAGCCGCTTAGCCGAGCAAGGAAACCCCGCGGCGATTCCCTTTCCCCGGGCCTGGCTTGGGCAGGACAGCCTCGATTTCAGCTTCAGCGGCCTGAAAACCTCGGTGGCAAATTATGTCCACCAACACCAGCAGAAAAACGAACCGTTCCATATCCCCGACGTTTGCGCCTCTTTCCAGGAAGCCGTGGTGGAGGTCCTCTGCGAAAAGGTGCTCACGGCGGCACGGATGCACGGAATCTCCACCGTTGCCCTGGCCGGTGGCGTGGCGGCCAATGCCCGCTTGCGCGCCGTTCTCCAGGATCTCGGCGCCCAACGGGGCATCAAAATCTTCATGCCCTCCCTGGAGCTGTGCACGGACAATGCCGCAATGATCGCCCTGGCAGGATTTTATCATTTTGCCGAAAAAGCCACGACCTCGCTTGATACCGATGCCTATTCCCGCTCGCCGATCCTGCATCCCGGGCCGCTTTCCGGCGGAGATTCGCCGGCTCCGCCAACGGTCCGCGCCGCGCCATGAACCCCAACCGCGCCGCAAAATACTATTACCTGAAATTTCTCCGCTTGCAGGGAGACCCGCATTCCCTGGCCCTGGGTGTGGCCATAGGGCTCTTTGTCGGCATAACCCCGACCATCCCCCTGCACACCGCGCTCATCGTCACCCTTGCCTGGCCCCTGCGCGGAAACATCCTTGCCGCCCTGATCGCGTCCATGGCGGTCAGCAATCCCCTTACCTGGCTGCCGCAATATTATTTTTCCTGGCAGATGGGAAACTGGCTGCTTCCCGGGCGTCTTTCCTGGGACCGCATACAGGATCTGCTGGGGGTGTTCGCCTCGGACGCAAGCTTCCGGGAAAACCTTGCCCGCCTCGGACAGATGGGACTTGAAGCGGTTGCGGTCATGCTGGCCGGCGGAGTTCTGCTGGCGATCCCTTTTACCTGTGCCGGATATATTCTCGCCTTTAAATTTTTCCGCGCCCTCCGCAAAAAGAGGCGGGAAAAACACATCCTTACATGAGACCCCATGAGCAACGATCTTCCCATAAAAAAAATCCTCTCCCAGCACCAACTGGCCCCCAGCAAAAAACTGGGGCAGAATTTCCTGGTTCACCGGCAGACCGCGGAACGCATTGTCGCGCTCTCGGGCGTCACCCCGGAGGATTCTGTTCTGGAGCTTGGCGTAGGCTTGGGTTCCCTGACCCTGCCCCTGGCCGAACGGGTCAAGCAGGTCATCGGCCTGGAGCTTGATGCCGGAATCATTGCCTACCACCAGGAGCACCAGGATCTGCCCGCCAACGTCACCCTCCTCCACCAGGATCTTCTCAAGGCCGATTTCGCCGCGCTTGCGGCCCAGACCAATGGCCCGCTGAAAATCCTGGCCAACCTTCCCTACTCGATCTCCAACCTGCTTCTTTTCAAGCTCATCGAAAACCACGAATCCCTGGACCGGGCCGTGCTCATGCTGCAAAAAGAGGTGGGCCAGCGGATTACCGCCCAGGTGGGCTCCAAGGAATACGGGGTGCTCTCCGTCCTGCTCGCTGATTGCGCCTCGGTGGAAACCATCATGCAGGTGGGCCCCGGCCAGTTTCACCCACGGCCCAAGGTGGATTCGGTGGTGGTGCGGATTACCTTCCGTCCGGTCCCGCCAAGGGTGGCCCAGCTCCCCCCCCATGACCGCAAACTACTCCGGCGCATCGTCAACGCCGCCTTTGGCCAACGGCGCAAAACCCTGCGCAACTCCCTCAGCGCCGGCATGATCAACGGCTTGTCGCGGGAGCAAATGGCCACCCTGCTCAGCCAATCGGGGATCAATCCGGAAACCCGGGCGGAGCGGCTGACCCTCGAGGATTTTGTCCGCCTGACCAATGCCGTGGCCGCCTGCCCCCCGGGCTGATTTGCCATGCGAGACTTTGTTTTTCACAACCCAACCACGATCATCTTCGGCCGAAACGTCCTTGGGCAAACAGGCGGACAAGCCGCCTCCCTAGGCGCCAAAGCCTTGCTGGTCTCAGGCAGAGAGAGTCTGAAAAAAGTGGGGGTGCATCAGATTGTCCGTCACTCCCTGGATCAGGCTGGGATAGAAGTTACCGAACATGCAGGCGTACAACCAAACCCAATTCTGAGTCACGTCCAACAGGGCATTGCCCTTGCGCAAAAAAACAGGATCGAGGTCGTTGTCGCCCTGGGGGGCGGCAGCGTCATCGACAGCGCCAAGGCCATTGCCGCCGGAGCCTTGGTCGGCCACGACGTATGGGGATTTTTCAAGGGAAAAAAAAGCATCAAGAACGCCCTGCCGGTTGTCGCCGTGTCCACGGTTGCAGGCTCAGGCTCGGAAACCAACAACGGCATGGTGCTCACCAATGAAACAACCGGGCAGAAGATCGGCATCGGCAACCGGCATCTTTTCCCGAAAATCGCCATTCTGGACCCCACCGTCACCTTCAGCGTTCCGCCCTCCACAACCGCTTTCGGGGCGGTGGACGCCTTCAGCCATCTGCTCGAATTTTACCTGAACCGGGAAGAGTCCTTTGCTCCATTGCAGGACCACTACAGCGCCGGACTCATGCAAACCCTGATGCAAGCCTGCAAAACAGCCTTGACCAGCCCCTCGGATTACCAGAGCAGGGCCGAACTCCTCTGGGCAAGCAGTCTGGCCCTCAACGGCATCAGCACGGCAGGCCTGGGCCGGGTCGGCTTCCCCTTCCACCTGATCGAACACTCCCTCAGCGCCATGCACGACATCCCCCACGGCGCAGGCCTCGCGGCCATCCTGCCGGGAGCCATGGCGTATGGTGCCAGGGAAAACCCAGCCCGCCAAGCCCTTTTTGCCGTCCAGGTTTTTGGACTTGCGCCCACGGATCAGCACCTCCTTGCCCGGGAAGGGATCGGTCTTTTCCGGCAATGGCTGCAAACAATAGCCGCTCCCACCTCACTGGCCGATCTGGGTCTCTCGCACAAGGATATCCCCGCCCTGGCCGAAAATACCAGGGCGCAGGCACGGCTGTGGCGGCTCAGCGAGTATCCGCCGGAGATTGTGGAGGCAATTCTGCAGGAGTGTCTTTGACGATAAAATGTCCGGCAGGACCTGTGTATTCGAGCAGTTCCGCGGTCAGGGCGCCGATGACGATCTTCGCCTGAATTCTGGTGGGGATTCGCCAGGCATCGTCGGTGAGCCAGACCAACGGATCCCCTATCTTTTCATACAGCCCCTTGAACTTCAGATGCGGCTGGACCTTGAGGGTCTTTTTCTTTCCCAGCACGCTTTCCTGTTCTTCCTTTCCTTCCACCGTAACGACCACCTCATGCCGCTTTTTATCGGCAAAGGTGGGGACGATCATCGGGGAATCCCCGGCAAACGACAACGCCCGCATGAAGAAAAATGAAGAAAACTCGTTATGCATCGGGCCATCGAGCTGGTAGACATCAGCCGGCTCGTCATTTTTACGGTAGGACACCCGAAAATTTTCCTGATCATAGAGGGTAAGCTTGCTGTTAACCCGACGCCCCTCCTTCTGCTGCATTTCATGGCGGCGGGGCAACCGCATCCGCCCCTGCACGATGGTGCGGAACGTATCCTCCACCGGGTAGAACACCTCGAGCAGCCCTGCACTCCTGGCGGTAAGATCAAGGGAAAACATCTCCTGCCTGTCCGCGACCTTGTTGACCCGCATGACCAGTTCCCCCGCCGTAATGCCAAGCCAACTGACCGTATAGCGCAGTGTCTCCCCTCCGGCATAGGCGGTTTGCAGCAACGCCTCGTCTGGGCCGGTACCGGGATGTGCCCCGGTTGCACGGGGGGAGGAAGGACGCACGACAAGAAAACCATCGGCATCGATAAATGCCTCGCCCCAGGCAAGGAGAGGCACAAGCAGGAAACAGAGCAGAGAGACAAGGAGCATACCTCCCCGGAAATTGGAGATATTTTTCAGAGTCACTCTATGCACGAGAGCCCCGCCTAAAAAAGAGTACCACCGCGTGATTGGCTTCTTCATTTTTTTGCTGTTTTCACCTAACTTTTTTATGGTACATAGTTACGATACCATCGTCGCCTCGGCAAGCCAACAACGCAGATGCACGCCTCATCGAAAAAAAACAACGAGAAGCACCCATGTCCGCCACCACTATGAAACAGTATGGCCAATTTACCGCCATCATGCACAGAGAATACGAACGCGCGGTGAAAAAAATACGGGAAGAATTATCACAGGGCCGGACATATGACCATGCCTGTGACACCCTCAACGACATCAGCCCGGAGATACGGACTTTCGTCAAGGAAGATTTTCTCAAAATCATCATCGCGGAAGAACATTTCGGAGCGGGGATCGACATCTCCGACATCGCCATGTTCCTTGAGCTGCCGTACGAAAAAGTTCAATCAGCCAGGCAGACCCTCCTCAACGACATGGCGCGGGAAACCGAATGCAGTTTGCACCTCCAGGGGAAAAAAATCAACTGACACCCCGCCGGGCACGCCCCCCTCTCGGCCAAGCCGCAGGGGGGTAAGACTCCGAAAGGCGGACAAAAAAATAGGCGGGCTTCACTCTTGAAGCCCGCCCGGAATCAGGAAAACCGCTCAGCGCATGTTACCAACGGCTGGAGCGATGATGCGGGCCGGAGCCCATCCCCATGCCAGGACCGTCACAAAAACCAGGGCCGAACCCGGCCTGGGCAATGCCTGCTTCCTGGGCCTTCTTGTGCATCAGGGTACGGAGGTCGAACAACTCCTCGGAGAGCTTGGCCGCTTTTTTCTCATCCGGCTTTTCTCCGCTCATAACCGCTCTCAACTCCGTTTTCTTGGAAACCATCTTTTTACGCAGGTCAGTATTCTCGTTAAAGAATTTTTCCCTGGCCTTCATGGTCTCTTCGCTCACCTGCCCCTGGCCTTGCCCCATGCCCATCATTGCGTAGCCGTGCCCCATGCCAGGACCGCCTCCCCAAGATTGCGCCTCGGCAACCTGATAACCGGCCAGGCCAATCGTAGCTATTGCGGCAACTGCGAGTAATGTCTTTTTCATCGTCTACCTCCTGAATATGTGGTGGTGAATTAAATGGGTTGCAATGGTTTCTCTCTGCGCCCTGTTAATACAACAACCATGCCATAAGCAAAATAAACAACGCAACATCTTGTAATTAAAGGTTTTTCAATAAAATTGAAAACCGCACCCCCCACGGAATCACAACAAAAGGATGCGGGCTGGATATTTTTTATCCATACCCGGACGACGGGCTGGCTATTTTTTACCCAACCTGGAATTTTCTGGGCAACAACAAGACGCCCGGATGCTGTCCAGGCCTCATTTTCATTACCGGAGCAAACGAGGAACAACAATTGCTTGTGTCTTGGAATCGTGGTTTTATGAAAACGGCCAGACTCTCCATGCAAAAAATGATTTCCCCAGGATAAGGCGTCATGAAAAAAGAAACAAAAATCATCACCTCTCCCTTTGCCTATGCCTCTCCCTGGATTCTCGCCACGGCCATAGGCATGCTCATTGCCATTGTTTTTTTCTTTGCAGTCAACAATCTGCAGCGGGAAAAACGGATCATGACCGATAGTCTTTTCAACAAGGGGCAGGCGATCATCCGTTTTGTCGGCGCAGGGACCAGGGCCTCAATGATGATGGGCACCGCCAATAACCAGCAATTCCAGCATCTTATCGAACAGGTCGCGGGTGAATCAACTCTTCTCTATATCGTGGTGGCCGACAACACGGGGACAATCGTGGCACACAGCACCCCTTCCCTGACGGGCGGCACGCTTGACCATCCCCTGCTTTCCGACCCGAATCTTTCCCCTTTTGGCAAACACCGGATCATCAACGACCCGAAAACCAAACACAAGGTGTTTGAGGTTGTGGCGCCATTCAAACCGTTCATGCGCGGCCGCGGCCATTTTTTCAGACAACGCATGCAGGCCATGGAGCAGCCGGAAAAACAGGACAACCCTGCCGGAGAAAATGCGCCTTGCCGACCTTTCCCCGCCAATAATGTTTGGCAGCCGGAAAACAATCTCTTCATTATCGTCGGCCTGGACATGACGGAACAGGATGCGATCATCCAGCAGGACCGGCGCCACATGCTGTACATGTCCATCGCCATGCTGCTGGTGGCGATTGGCGGCTGGATTGCCTTGCTCACCGCGCAGAGTTATCGATCCTCGCAAAAAACCCTTATCAATATGCGGGCCTTCACGGATTTGCTCATCTCCCGTCTGCCCGTGGGCATCATCGCAACCAATGCCGAAGGACATATCCAGACCTTCAACAGCACCGCGGCGGAGTTTACCGGGAAACCCCCGGAACAGATCATTGGTCATCTCCAGACAGCAGTCCTGCCGCAGATCCGGCAACTCATCCCCCCGCCAGGCCAGGAAGGAGAAATCATCGACCAAGAGATCTTCCTGCCGCCGGATTCGCCAACCCCCAAGCACCTGCGCGTCAGCTCCGTGCCCATAACCGATGAGCAAGCCAACACCATCGGCAGGGTTGTGCTCATGTACGATCTTACGGAGACGAAAAAGCTCGAGGCCCAGGTCCGGCGGCATGACCGCCTTGTCGCCCTGGGCAAAATGGCCGCAGGCGTCGCCCATGAGGTACGAAACCCCCTGAGCTCCATCAAAGGGTTCGCCACCCTGCTTGGCTCCCGTTTCCCCGAAGAAAGCGAGGAGGGAGAGGCGTCCAGGCTGTTGGTCAACGAGGTGGAGCGGCTCAACCGCAGCATCACCGAACTGCTCACCTATGCAAGGCCACTTCCCTTGGCCATCGCCGAGATTGAAATCGAGCCGTTTATCGAGGCATCCCTCAAGCTCATCCAGAGTGACGCCAAGGAACTGGGCGTTGCCGTGCGCCATGAGATCTCCCTGACGCGAAAGCTGGTGCGCCTTGACAAAGACCGCCTCAATCAGGTTCTGCTGAACCTCTATCTCAACAGCTTGCAGGCCATGGAACACGGCGGGGAATTACAGGTGTCGGTGCAGGAGGGCAACCGGCCAGGCACCGTGGAAATACAGGTGCGGGACACGGGCTGCGGCATCGCGGAAGATACCCTGGAACGGGTCATGGACCCGTATTTTACGACCAAACCGGAAGGCACCGGCCTGGGACTGGCCATGGTTTATAAAATCATTGACGAACACGGGGGCACGATCAAAATAGCAAGCAAGGAAGGGCAAGGCACCACGGTGAACATTGTCCTGCCGGGGTAAGCGGTGTTAGCAGAAAAGAAGCATGGCTCGATCTCTGAAATGTAAACGCGCAGCAGCGCCGCTTCGCTGCTGCCGCAGATGCGCGTGTCAATTGTCGGCAGCAGTGCCGACCAAGAGGCCCGCGACCTGTGCTATTGCACATGAGCTGGCCGATGACAGCTAAGCGAGCGTAGCGAGACTGCGAAGCAGATGCGGTGCTGCTCTGCACGTTTACTCTTTTTCGCGCCTGATCCGTGCCCCGGCCTGGGTGAGTTTGCCGACCAGGTCGTCATATCCCCGGTCCAGATGATACACCCGGGAGATATGGGTTTCCCCTTCGGCGGCAAGGGCCGCGATCACCAACGAGGCGCTGGCCCGCAGATCCGTGGCCATCACCGGCGCGCCGCTCAACCGGCCGGTGCCGGTGACGATGGCGCTGTGCCCGTCCACCTTGATGTCCGCCCCCATACGGTGCAGTTCAGCCACATGCATGAAACGGTTCTCGAAGATGGTCTCGGCGATCACGCTTAAGCCCTCGCTCAAGGTCATCAGGGCCATGATCTGGGCCTGCAGATCCGTGGGGAATCCCGGATAAGGCATGGTTTTGATGTCCACGCTCTGGAGTGGCCCCTTGCGGGTAACATGGATGCGGTCCCGACCCTCTTCGATGGAGAGCCCGGCGGCCCGTAATTTTTCCAGCAGAGCGGGCAGATGCTGCGGGTTGCACTGGGTCACCGTGGCCTCACCACCGACCGCGCCAACGGCAATGAGGTAGGTCCCCGCCTCGATCCGATCCGGGATGACTTCTTGTTCGGCCCCGTGCAGCTTCTTGACCCCCTCAACCACCAGGGTGTCCGAATCCTTGCCCTTGATCCGTGCCCCCATGGCGACAAGCAGATCAACAAGATTGCCGATTTCCGGCTCCCGGGCTGCATTCTTGATCACGGTGACGCCCTCGGCCAGGGTCGCGGCCATGAGGATATTCTCGGTGCCGGTGACGGAAGGGATATCGAAACAGACGGTGCCTCCCTGCAGCCTTCCCCCGACCTTGGCATCAACATAGCCCTGGGTCAATTCGTATGTGGAGCCGAGTTTCTCCAGCCCCTGGAGATGGAAATTGATGGGCCGGGCGCCGATGGCGCAGCCTCCGGGCAAGGAAACCCGGGCCATGCCGTGCCGGGCCAGCAAAGGCCCCAGAACCAGCACCGAGGCCCGCATGGTCTTCACCATCTCGTAGGAAGCCTCGCAATTGGTGATCGTCGAGGCATCAAGAACCAGCACCGTGCCGTCTTTCTGCCACCTGACCCCGAAAGATTCCAGCAGGGTGAGAAAGGTCCTAGTATCCCGAAGATCCGGCATGTTACGCAAGATGATCGGCTCCGCACTCAACAGGCAGGCGGCCATCAGCGGCAGGGCGGCATTTTTAGCGCCGCTCACCGCAATTTCACCGTGCAGGGGATATCCACCTTCGATAACTATCTTGTCCATGACAATTCTCACTTAATAAAAAAATAACAACACGGGGCAACGGTACAATTCAGCGACGACGGGCCTGGAAAATACGCGGCAAACCAGCCAGATCAAAATGGACCTGCACCCTATCATATTCGGGAAAGGAAGAAAAGATTTTCAACACCGCCTCCTGCTGATCCGCCCCGATCTCCATGCAAAACAGGCCGCCGCTCAGCATGACCGGGTGAACCTGTGCTGCCAAAGCGCGGATATCGGCAAGACCGTCAACCCCGGCGAATAAGGCCCCATGGGGCTCAAAATCCCGTACCTCCGGCTGGAGTCCGTCCTTGACGGTGGTTGCGATGTAAGGCGGATTGGAGACAACCAGGGCAAACCTTCTCTCCTGCCCCATGGCCGTCAACCAGTTGCCATTGAGTAAAAAAACCCTCGACTGGACCTGATGGAACCCGATATTTTCCCTGGCAACCCCAAGGGCCTCCCAGGAGAGATCCACCCCAAACACCTGACGATCCGCAAGCTCGCGAGCCAGGACAACGGTGATCGCTCCACTCCCGACGCCCAGGTCCAGGACCGGACCAGGCGGCAGGCCGTCCTGCCGCACCGCGGCAAAAATCTTTTCGAGAAGCTCCTCGGTTTCGGGCCGGGGGATGAGGACCTTGGGGGAAACCTTGAAAGGCAGCGACCAGAACTCCTGCTCGCCGGTGATGTAAGCCAATGGTTCCCGAAGGAGACGCCGGGAAAGGAGGGCCTGAAAATGTGAAAGCTGCGGCGGCGGGATTTCCTGCTCCATGGCAAGAAAAAATTGGCTGCGGGAAAAGCCCAGAACATGGCCGAGCAAAAGCGCTGCCTCGATTTCCGGTTCGGCAACGGACGCCTGGGCAAGACGCTGGACACTCTCCCGATATACCTCTTTGAGAATCATGACGAGTCTTCCGGGTTCGGGGAAAAACGGCACGCCGCGTTCATGGACCCGCGTTATTGCATAATCTGCAAGGCTTCTGTCTGAAAATGAACCGTGAGCGGATCGATGATATCGTCAAGTTTTCCCATCAGGATATCGTCGAGCTGGTACAGGGTGAGATTGATCCGATGATCGCTGACCCTGCCCTGCGGGAAATTATAGGTGCGGATGCGTTCGCTCCGGTCGCCGCTGCCCACCTGGCTCTTGCGGTCCGCGGACATTTTTTCGTCCTGCTCGCGCTGCATCTTGTCGAGCAGCCGGGCGCGAAGAACCTGCAAGGCCTTGGCCTTGTTCTTGTGCTGGGATTTTTCATCCTGACAGGTCACCACCAGCCCGGTGGGCAGATGGGTAACCCGGACCGCGGAATCGGTGGTATTGACGCTCTGTCCGCCGGAACCGGTGGAACGGTAGACATCGAACCGCAGGTCGTTGGGGCTGATATCAAGCTCAACCTCTTCCGCCTCGGGCATTACCGCCACGGTAACTGCGGAGGTATGAATGCGACCCTGGGTTTCGGTCTCGGGAACGCGCTGCACGCGATGGGCCCCGGACTCATATTTTAATTTGCTGTAGACGTGGTCGCCGCTGATCAGGGCGATAATTTCCTTGAACCCCCCGATCCCGGTGGGATTGCTGGTCATTACCTCAACCTTCCACCCCTGTTGCTCGGCGTATCGGCTGTACATCCGGAACAGGTCACTGACAAACAGGGCGGCCTCATCCCCGCCGGTGCCAGCCCGGATCTCAAGAAGGGTATTTTTATCATCGTTGGGGTCCTTGGGGAGCAAGGCAACCCGCAGGTCCTTGATCAACTCCTCCTGACGGATTTCAAGCTCGGCAAGGTCAGCCCGGACAAGGTCCTTGAGTTCGCTGTCCTCTTCATCCTGAAGCAAAAGACGATTGTCGGCGATTTCCCGGTTGACCTTCTTGTAGTTGTTGTACAGCTCATCAAGCTTTGCCAGGTGGGCATGTTCCTTGGCCACCCGGCGAAATTCGGCTTGATCATTTGCCAACTGCGGCTCTGAAAGTCTGGCCTCAAGAGCGAGCTTGCGTTCTGCAACATTTTCAAGTTGGGCAAACATGGGCATCTCGTCAAAAAAGGAACGCCCCTGAGCCATATCCCCTAACAGGAATGGTCCAAAGGCGTTAGCAACACAAAAAAAACGTGTTTGTTACTTGGCTGTCAGCTTGCCGTACTTTTTATTGAACTTGTCAATCCGGCCGGCGGAGTCGATCAGTTTCTGCTTACCGGTGAAAAACGGATGGCAGGCGGAACAGATTTCCACTTTTATTTCAGGAAGAATTGAACCAAGCTCAACGGCATTGCCACACGCACAGACGGCATTGATTTTATGATATTCGGGATGCACACCTTCTTTCATGGACAGAAACCTCCGGTAAATTAGCAAAATATCCAATACACACAGCCCAGCCGGGGGACATTTTCCGGCAAAACCTGCAAAAAACAGTGGATTATATCGTTATATTATTTTTTTTGCAAGCCAGGAATTACGGATTGAAGAAAATCAACCGCCCTTCATGGAATCAAAAAATTCGGCATTGGAACGGGTTCCCTTCATCTTATTGATGAAAAACTCCATGGCATCGATGGGATTCATGGAGCCGAGGAGTTTGCGCAAGATCCAGACCTTGTTCAATTCTTCCGCCGTGAGCAACAGCTCTTCCTTGCGGGTTCCGGATTTGGCCATGTCGATGGCGGGAAAGATTCTCCGGTCCGCGATCTTGCGGTCGAGCACCAGCTCCATATTACCGGTTCCCTTGAACTCCTCGAAGATAACCTCATCCATCCGGCTGCCGGTCTCGATCAAGGCGGAAGCAAGGATGGTCAAGCTGCCGCCTTCCTCGA
Source organism: Hydrosulfovibrio ferrireducens (assembly GCF_046883345.1). Taxonomy (NCBI): domain Bacteria; kingdom Pseudomonadati; phylum Thermodesulfobacteriota; class Desulfobulbia; order Desulfobulbales; family Desulfobulbaceae; genus Hydrosulfovibrio; species Hydrosulfovibrio ferrireducens. Next base: position 59,225 of record NZ_JALKCW010000009.1, read on the forward strand.
TGTTGCGCGCCGCGCCAAAAAAACGCTTCGGCCGATGCAGGGCGTTGGAATCAACACCGCCGGAAAGAATCTTGCCGCTGGGCGGCACCACTGTATTGTACGCCCTGGCCAAACGGGTAATGCTGTCCAGCAGGATCACCACGTCCTTTTTGTGCTCCACAAGCCTGCGGGCCTTATCGAGCACCATCTCGGCCACCTGGATATGACGCTGGGGCGGCTCGTCGAAGGTGGAACTGATCACCTCGGCATTGACGCCCCTGGCCATGTCGGTGACTTCTTCGGGCCGCTCATCGATCAACAAAACGATGAGAATGATCTCTTTATGATTCCTGGTAATGCTGTTGGCGATATCCTTGATCAACACCGTCTTACCGGTTCGGGGCGGAGCAACGATCAGACCGCGCTGGCCCTTGCCGATGGGGGACATGATATCCATGATCCGCATGGAATAATTGTCCGGCTCCCGCTCAAGGTGAATACGTTCTTGGGGATGCAACGGCGTAAGGTTGGAGAACAGGGTTTTATCCCGGGCCTTTTCCGGCGGATCATAATTGACGCTGTCAACCTTGAGCAGGGCAAAGTAGCGCTCCCCTTCCTTGGGGGTGCGCACCGGCCCCTCAATGGTGTCGCCGGTGCGGAGATTGAGCCGCCGGATCTGGGAAGGCGAAACATAGATGTCGTCGGGGCCTGGTAGATAATTGTAATATGGCGCCCGCAGAAAACCGAAGCCGTCCGGCAGCACTTCAAGTACTCCGCTGCCCCAGTTCTCGCCGTTTTTCTCTGCTTGCCCACCGGCTGCCTGCAGGATGGCAAAGATCAGCTCCTGCTTACGCATGGCGCTGTATTCTTCGATGCGGTAATCCTTGGCGAGCTTGGTCAGCTCGGTAATCTTCATTAATTTAAGTTCATATAAGTTCATGCAATCCTTTTCTCCATCTCACGGACACTCGCTCGCTATAGTATGGTTATAATCATTGCCTTGCTTGAACCGCGACCAGCCATGGCAAGAGTGAAAAATTCAGACCGTAGCGCGACAAAAACGCTGCGCGGATATCCGTGCCCGGCTCCATCACAACACCCAAAGTCTGAAATGAAAAATTTTGAAATATTTCCGCAGGACCACGAAGAAACCAGAGAACACCACCACAAAAAACTGAAGCAGTACTGGTTATTTTCGACAATGCGAAAATTTTACAGAGAGCACGATATGAAATTGAACAGGTTGTTTTTCGAGAATTGGGCTAGAGGGCTGAATATGTATTCTCGGATTATCTTGGCCTTAAAAACACAAAGGAAGGATATGTGCATGACTTTTTCGTATGCGATGCGGAATAGTATTGACTAATCGGCCCAGTGTCAACATTTTTTTCGCAAATCACGGAACTCCGCAAAAAAAATTATTAATCATTTTTTACTCACTTTTCCTTGCCATCATCTGATACTATTTGTATATTGTCGAGTTTTCTACCCCTGTAAAACAACACCCTGTATTTGCATGCAACAGAAAGAAAACTTTGAAACCAGGAGAGGTTAGCCCGTGCCTGCCGATATAAAAGCAAGACTCCTCGAAGCCGGAAAAGATGAAGGATGCGTAACCCTCTCCTTCCTGAACGACCTGATTCCGGAAGGCAAGGACGCTGAAGCCATCGACGGTATTTTCGATTTTCTCAACGAGAACAATATCGAAATAGTCAGCCAGGAAAAATCCGGCAAGAAGAAAACCCTCGACGGCAAAAGCTGGGAGGGCAGCGGGGATGGCCAGCTTGAAGACGTCCCCCTTGACGATGACGACGATAAACTCATGGACGCCGCCGCCCTTGTCTCCAAGGAGGATAGTCCGGAGCCGGAAGAAACCACCACCACCTACCTCCGGGAAATGGGCAAGTTCGAGCTGCTCACCCCGCAGGAAGAAGAAAAATACAGCAAAAGTATCCGCGAGGGATTTGACGGGATTATCCGCTCGGTTCGCCAGGACCAGCATGGAACCGAGGAACTGCGCCAACTGGTTGAGCGCATTGACCTGTGGGAAAAACGCGACCCGACCCTAAAGCCAAAAAAACAGCACCTCAATTTCATGATGCGCGCCATTGCCAAGGCGTGCGAGATGCATCCGCGCAACAAAAAGCTTCAAGAGATGCAGTGCAAGCTGGAGATGTTCCACCGCTCCATCGAAGTTGCCAAGGATGCCATGATCAAGGCCAATCTCCGCCTGGTGGTCAGCATCGCCAAACGCTACATGCACCAGGGCCTCACCCTGGCCGACCTTATCCAGGAAGGCAACCTCGGCCTGATGCGGGCTGTTTTCCGCTTCGATTACACCAAGGGCAATAAATTCAGCACCTACGCCAGTTGGTGGATCAGGCAGGCGATCACCAGGGCCATCCTGGACAAGACCAGAACCATCCGGCTGCCGGTGCATTTCCTGGAACTTCGCAGTCAGTTCTTCAAGGCGTTTTATTCGCTCCTCAAGGAACTGGGCCGCGAACCCACCCCCATTGAGATTTCCGAAAAAACCGGGCTGCCGATGGACAAGATCCTCGCCATCCTGGAGGCCTCCAGGGAGCCGATCTCCCTGGAAACCCCGGTGGGCGACGACGACTCCACCCTGGGAGACTTCCTGGAAAACCAGGAATCGGTTTCGCCCTACGAGGCGGTGCAGAACCAGCAGCTTTCCGACCGGGTTACCAGCATCCTCAACACCCTGAGCACCCGGGAAGAAAAGATCATCCGGCTGCGCTTCGGCATTGGCGAGGATGCGGAATACACCCTGGAAGAGATCGGCAAACGGTTCAACGTCTCGCGGGAACGCATCCGGCAGATCGAGAAAAAAGCGCTTAATCGGTTGCGGCATTCCAGCAGGCGGGAGAAGCTCAAGCATTTTCTCGACTGAACGCGCCTGTTTCGTTTTTCCTTTCGCACCGCCGCGCATGCAGCACCATGCCGGATAATGCGATCAGCCGCCGTTTGCTGATCCTTTCCCAGCCGTAAGTCCGCAGACAAAACACATGCTGCCAGAGACAGACCGCAACCCGCTTCTTCCGCCACTCCTGGCCTTTGCCGCCGGCGCAATGGCTGCGGTGGCCGGCTGGTTGCCGTCCTCCCTCCCTCTGTGGCTGGCTGCTGCCCTGATTGCCGTTTCGGCTGTTCTCATTCTGCTTTGCCGGACTCGGGCACGAGCGGGCTTACTCCCCCTGCTGCTTATCCTGTTCTCCCTCTGCGGCCTGCTGTATACAGGGTCGTTTCTGGCGCCTCCGCTGCCACCCCATCATCTCGCCCGCCTCGTCCCGGAAAAGCAGGATGTCAGCCTGACCGGCACATTGATCCGAAAACCGGTGTTCAAGAATGGCAAAACCCAACTCATTCTTGAAACGGACAGCATCCTCCTCCCTTCAGCCCAAGCTCCTCGCGCCACAGCAGGTCGCGTCATGCTCACGGTCAACGCCCCCCTGCTCAAGGGGTTCGTTCCTGGCCGCGACTATCTGGTGCGCACCCGGCTTTCCCTGCCGGACAAGCCGGCAACCCCTGGGGTCTTTGACTACGCAGAATATTTGGCCGCCGAGAAAATCCTGGTCAAGGGCTGGGTTGCCACCCCCCTTTTCATCCAGCCCATTTCCCCTCCTGCCGCGGGCAGCCTTCCTTCGCCGAGGTATTTTCTTGAAGGATTCCGGCACCAGTTCGAGGCCTTTCTCCACGCACATCTTGCCCCGGACAACGCCGCGCTGTACCAGGCCCTCCTCCTGGGCGACCGCAGCGCCATTTCGCCGGAAATCACGGAAAACTACCAGGCTGCCGGCATCATGCACCTTCTGGCCATCTCCGGGAGCCATCTCGTTGTCGTGGCTTTTTTGACCACGATCTTCTTTCGTTTTCTGGTCAATCGCTCCCCCAGACTGTTACTCCGGCTGCCCGCGGCCAAAATTTCCCTGATTCTCTCGTTCCCCGCCCTTTTTCTCTACGCCGGCCTTGCCGGCTTTCAACCGCCGGTCATGCGGGCCTTGCTCATGACCGGTGTCTTCATGGTCGCCCTTCTTCTCGACCGCCAATGGTCCAGCCTGAACAATCTCGCCATTGCCGCTTTCTGCATCCTCCTGTTCAACCCCCTCAGCATCCACACCGCCTCCTTCCAGCTCTCCTTTGCCGCCACTGCGGCAATAATCCTCGTCATGCCGCGGATCGCTGCCTGGCGTCCCCAAAAAGGCAACCGGACTCCCTGGCAGAGGTTGCGACACTTCCTCCTCTCCGGACTTTTCATTTCAGGCGCCGCCTTTCTTGCCACCGCTCCGCTCGCCCTGCTCCATTTCAACCGGATTTCCCTGACCGGCCCCATTACCACCCTGCTGGTCACGCCTTTTCTGTGCTTCTGGACCCTGCCTTTGGGGCTGCTGGCCATTCTCACCCAATCCTTCGTCCCTGCCATCGCACTCTTTTTTTTACAAACCGGCGCGCTCGGCATCCACGTTTCCCACGTGCTGACCGGTTTTCTCGCCGGACTGCCGTTTTCCTCTTTCTGGCTCCCCACCCCGACCATCCCGCTGCTAATTCTTTCCTACGCGCTGCTTTTTCTGATCTTCCGCCACAGGCGAACGCTTCCCCTTCTGGCCATGCTTGCCTGTTTCGCCCTACTGCTTTCCGGCTACGCCCGGTTGCCGAATGCGCACGACAACTGGATGGAGGTCTCTTTTTTGGCCGTGGGAAACGGCAGCGCCACGGTCGTGCAGCAAGCAGACCGCCAGGTCATCCTCATCGACGGAGGCGGACCTCCCACCGGGATCTTCAATGTTGGAGAGCGGGTGATCGCGCCATTTCTCTGGCACCAACAGATCAGGCGGGTGGACCAAATCATCCTCACCCATGCCCATGCCGACCATTTTAACGGCCTGCCCTGGATCATAAAACGGTTTCAGCCCAAGATTCTCTGGCTCAGCGAAACCAGCGGCCAGGAACCGGGCTTTGCCGCGCTTCTGCTTGGGGCGAAAGAGGCTGGTTGTCAGGTGCGGATTGCCAAGGGTGGGGAAGTACTTGTCGGCGGGAACACCCAGCTTGCCATCACCTGCCTGGCCAATCTGGCTCTGAGCGGAAACACGGAACCGATCGCGGGCAACCCCAACAACAGGGGCCTGGTCCTGCGGTTGGACCACGGTGAAAACGCCTTTCTTTTTCCTGGGGACATAGAAAAGGACTACGAGGAACACATCCTGCAAAAGAGCAGCCAACTCACGGCCGAGGTTCTCCTCCTGCCCCATCATGGCCTGGGATCGTCGGGCAGCCCCCGGTTCGTGCAGGCCGTAGGGCCGCGCTACTCCGTGGTGTCAACGGGCAAGAAAGAGCCGTTTCCCCCGGTGCAATATCAGGACTCCGGAGGACATCTCTTTTCAACGGCCCGCCATGGCGCCATCTCTTTTCTCTCCGACGGGAAAAAGCTCACGGCCACCCCCTATCGGACCGCAAACGATCCGCCCCGCCCGTGAAGGCCTGAACAGGAGCGATGCCCACCTTTAGGCGTCGGTAAAATCCGTGGGCGGTTTTTTAAGAAACTGAACGAACTTGCTCTTGTCGATGCAGTTTATGTAGGCGTCATCCCCGGAAATCCAGCCTTTCTTGATCAGATCCATGATCGCGTCGTCCAGGGTCTGCATGCCGAATTTCTTCCCGGTCTGCATGGCGGAAGGAATCTGGTAGGTTTTGCCTTCGCGGATCAGGTTCCGCACCGCCGGGGTGCAGATCAGGATCTCCAGCGCGGCGCAGCGCCCCTTGATATCCACCCTTTTAAACAGGGTCTGGGAAACCACGGCCTTCAGGGCATCCGCCAAGGTGGAGCGGACCTGGGCCTGCTGGTTGGACGGAAAAATTTCGATGATCCTGTCCACGGTTTTGTTGGCGTTTAAGGTGTGCAGGGTGCCGAAGACCAGATGGCCGGTCATGGCCGCTTCCATGGCCAGGGCAATGGTTTCCAGATCGCGCATTTCGCCCACCATGATGATGTCCGGGTCTTCACGGAGCGCACCGCGCAGGGCGGCGGAAAAGGACTGGGTATGCAGCCCCACCTCGCGGTGGTTGACGATGCAGTTCTGGCTCTTGTGCACGAACTCGATGGGATCTTCGATGGTCAGGATATGGTCCTTGCGCAGCTTGTTGGCCTGATCGACAATGGCCGCCAAGGTGGTCGATTTGCCGCTGCCCGTAGGGCCGGTGACCAAAACCATCCCCTTGGGCAGGGTGGCGAGCTGGGCGACAACCTGGGGCAGCCCCAATTGGTCGCAGCCCAGGATATTGCTGGGAATCTCCCGGAATACCGCGCCGATTCCATATTTCTGCATGAAAAGGTTGCCGCGGTACCGGGCAAGTCCGGGGATTTCGTAGCCGAAATCCACATCGCCGGTCTCCTCGAACACCTTGACCTTTTCCTCGGAAACAATCTCATAGAGCATGGCCTTGAGCTCGTCGTTGTCAAGAACCTTGAACTTGACCCGCTCCATCTCGCCGCGGATGCGAAGAATCGGCTGCTGACCGGAAACCATATGCAAGTCCGAGGCGCCCTGTTCGTTCATCAGTTTAAAAAAAGCATCGATCTGAGCCATGCAAAAAAACTCCTGTTATCAACCGGTTGAAGGCCCCAAAAAGACAAGCCCGAAAAAGAGGGGCTCGTCCATGCAGCAATTATGCAACAGTAATGCTAGTATATAGAGCCGAGTAAAATTACTCCACGCAAAAAAATACAGCCTTCGACAAAAAAGTACCCCTGAAAAATGCCGCCCTACATCGATCTGCATACCCACTCAACCTGTTCGGACGGATTGCTCACCCCGACCGCCCTTCTGGACCTGGCCGCCCGCCGAGGGCTTGCGGCCATCGCCCTCACCGACCACGACACCGTCACCGGGATTCCCGAGGCACTGGCGCACGGCACAATCGTCGGGGTGGAGGTGCTGAGCGGGATAGAGATAAGCAGCGACCTTGCCGGAACCTCGCTCCATATTTTGGGCTACGGCTTCGACCATGAACATCCCGGGCTCCTCGCCTTTCTGGCAAGGCTGCAAGAGGCCAGGCACAATCGCAACCAGGGCATCATGGAGCGTCTCCAGACCCTCGGCATCTCCATAACCAACGAAGAGCTGACCCGGATTGCCGGAGATCAAATAGGCCGTCCCCACTTCGCCCGGTTGCTCACCCAGAAAGGATTGGCCCGAAACACCCAGGACGCCTTCAGCCGCTACCTCAAACGCGGCGCTCCCGCCTTTGTCGAACATCTCAAGCCCCAGGCCGACGAAGTAATCAGCCAAATCTCCAAGGCCAACGGCCTGGCGGTGCTCGCCCATCCGGTCTACCTGATCCCGAGCCTGGAACAAAACCCCGGCCTGGTTGCCACTCTCAAGGAGTACGGGCTGGCAGGGCTTGAGACCTTCTACCCCACCCAATCAAAAAAGTTCTCCCGCTTCCTGCAAGCACTTGCCGCGCAACACGGGTTGCTCCTCAGCGGCGGCACGGATTATCACGGCGACAAACACTCTGTCACCCCCTTGGGCGGCAACACCAAAACCATCCGCGTTCCTCTTCAGCTCCTGCAGGATATCAAGCAGAGGCTGGCAGCCCGCGCTTTTTTATGAAAAAGCGGGATTGACTTCCCGGCCTGCCGACAGTACTACAGAGTAGTTTTGAAAATTTGCCGGCCGCGCGGACACACGAGCAAAAAAACTCCCTGTCCGCGTATTGCCTGCTTGACCGCGAGTACAGACAAAAACGGGGGAACCCATGACGGGCGATGAATACATCCTCTCCATCCTCAAAAAATATGAAGTTCCAAGGGGGCCTGAATCGCCCGCCGAACAAACAGCGAAGCACATTGCCCCCAAGATCCAGCGGTGGGCAGGAGGTTGGCTGTCCGCCCTGTCGTATTCCGGCGCCTATGCCAAGCAAACCGCCGTGCATGGCGTAACCGATGTGGACCTCTTTATCTCCCTCAAACCCGGGATGCCCGGGACAATGCAAAAAATCTATGACGAGCTGTTTACCCTGGCCGCCTTGCATGGCTGGAACCCCATCCGGAGACATGTCGGCATCGGCATCTCAAAAAACGATATAACCCTCGACCTGATTCCCGGCCGGGCGCTGGCCGGCGACGAGAGCTATCACGACCTGTACTGGCTCAAATCCGATTCCTTGCGGCAAACCAACCTGAGCCTCCATATCGAGACCGCCGCCACATCGCATCGCCTTCGCGAAATCCAGGCAATCAAGATCTGGAGGCACATTCACCGGCTTGACTGGCCATCCCTGTACCTTGATTGCTTTGTCATAAACGCCTTGGCAGGAAGAAGCACGGATTCCCTTGCCCACAATGTTCTGCACGCCCTGGACATGATAGGGGAAGCCCTTGAAACCACCTGCATCGTTGATCCGGCCAACCCGGACAACGTGCTTTCGCTTGATGCAACACCAGAGGATAAAAAAAATATCGCGGAGCAGGCAAAAAAATCCGCTGCCCAGCAGCACTGGGAAGACATTATCTGGTAGAGGCCCTGCCATGCAGGGCAATGGTCTCCCAAGCACGACATTGAAATCGATTTTTTCAACACCCTGCTAGACCTTCCCAGCCTAATCCCCACCGCCTTTTTTTCCTTGATCCATTCCTTACAATGCACCTATGATGTTCATAGTGCATCCTCCTTTTGGGGAAGCACTTTTTTCACCCCCGTGTCCGTTCACGCATGTTTTCCGCGGAAAGGAGAAGAACTCCGCACCGGGCACCCACCGCTTTGTTACATGTTGTTTCTTGAAATATCTCCAGCAAGGACGAGCACCACATGGCCAGAAAATACAAAGTCCTCATCGTCGATGACTCAACCAGCATACTGAAAGCTTTGGCCCGAGCCTTTGCCGAAACACCCTACGATGTGACGACCTGCAACGATCCCGTCAAATCCTACGAAATGATCGAAGACGAACATTTTGACATCGTGATCAGCGATATCATGATGCCGGAGTTGGACGGGCTTTCCCTGCTGCGCAAGATCAAGAATTACAACGGCACCATCCAGGTGATCATGATCACCGGGTACATCACGATCAACAACACCCTCAACGCCTTTCGCTACGGAGCAAACGACATTTTTTTCAAACCCTTCAAGGACATGCAGGACCTCATTGACGCCGTGGATGCTGCCGCCAAAAAACTGAACCGCATCAACGAGATTCTCAAAGTGCTGGCCAGCGAAAAAGGAAACTGACATGCAGTACGACGTTGATCTTGACGCACTCCAAGGCTTTATCGATGAATCCAACGATTCGCTCCAGGGAATCGAGGCGGACTTCATCGCCCTGGAAGAAGATCCCGGCAACGGTGAGATCATCAACAGGATCTTCCGCCCGGTACACAGCCTCAAGGGCAATTCCGGGTTCTTCGGCCTGACCAACATCAACAAATTCTCCCACCGCCTGGAAAACCTCCTGGACGCCTGCCGCAAGGGGGAAGTCCTGATCAACAAAAAGATCATCGACATCCTGCTCAAGGGAATCGAATACCTGCAAGCCATGCTCGACCGGGCACAAAAAAACCCGGCGGAAGTGGCTTTCCTTCCGGAAGAAAAAGAGTTTCTCACCCAGGTAGAGGCAATCCAGCCCATAGTGGCAACCGGCTCCATCCAGAGTGTCATCACCCTGGAAAATCTCCTCCATGAATTCCTCGATCTTGGCCAGAACCTCCACGCTCACCCGCTGATCCCGGGGCTGCTGGATCAAATTGAAAAGGCCAACATCGATCTTCAGTCAATTATCGCCGCGAAGAAACAAAAAGGACCGAGCAGCGCCTTTTCCCCGGACAACCACTATTTTCTGGGCGACAAGGATTTCACCGGCCAACTGGCCCAGTTCGGCCTGGTTCTCAGACTTCTTGAAAGCAAAAAAGCCGCGGGCAAAGACCTTCTCCTCGCCTTTGCCCAGGCTCTTGCCGAGGTGAGCCATGCCCTCACCGGCAACAGCGCCATTGCCGGTGAGCTTGACGAGCTGTTTGCCATGCGGAACTTCCTTGACGACGCCCTGATGGTGGCCAGCGACGAATACAACACCCTGTGCCGCAATCTGCTCAATTCGGTGATCGGCTGCTTTGAGGCCAAAGCCAAGACCGGCAGCACCCGGTTAGGGGAGATCCTGGTGGAGCAGCATCTTGTCAGCGAGGCACAGATCTCCGCGGCGCTGGGCCAGCAGAAAAAGATCGGAGAGCTGCTCATCGAGCAGGGAGTTCTCCAGGAAGACGACCTGAAAAAGGCGCTGACCATCCAGGACAAACGAGCCCTGGATGCCCACATCAAGGAAACAAAGACCTCCGAGCAGACCAAAACCATCCGCATCGATCAGGCGCGGCTCGACAATTTCGCCAATTCCGTGGGGGGGCTGTACATCAGCCTCGACTCCCTCAATTTTCTCAAAAAACAGCTCGAAACAAAGCTGGGGGATTTTGGGCTCGCAGCCAGATTCGACGGCATTATCAATGCCCTTGACGAGCAGCTTGAAAAACTGCACGCCAACATCATGAGCATCCGCAGGGTGCCGGTCAAATCCCTGTTCCAGCGGTTCCCCAAGGTGGTCCGCCAACTGTCCACCTCGCTGAACAAGGAGGTCCGCTTCACCATCACCGGCGAGGACACCGTCATCGATAAAGACCTGCTGGAGAAAATCGAAAACCCCCTGGTCCACATTCTGCGCAATTCCCTGGACCACGGGCTCCAAGGACCGGAAGAAAGAAAAAAAACCGGCAAACCGGAACAGGGCAGTCTTACGCTTAAGGCGCGGGCCGATGAAAACAATGTCTACATTATCATTGAAGACGACGGCATGGGCATTGATCCGCGAAAAATGAAGCAAGTCGCCCTGAACAAGGGGTTCATGACCGCTGAGGAGCTGGAGCACTTAAGCGATAAGGAACTGATCAATCTCGTTTTCAGGCCGGGGTTCAGTTCGGCGGAAAAAGTCAGCGAAGTTTCGGGGCGCGGGGTGGGCATGGACGTGGTCATGTCCGGCCTCAAAGATTGCAACGGCTCCATCCAGCTCGATTCCACCATAGGCAAAGGCACCACGGTTTCCCTCACCGTGCCGCTCACCAAGACCCTAGTCACCAAGGAGGCCATGCTCGCCGAATCGGGCCAGGAAACCTATGCCATCCCCTCCGACGAGATCACCACGGTCATCGAAACAGAAAACATCATCCCGCTTCTTGCGGAAAACAACTGCATCGCATATGATGGCGCAATCCTGCGGCTTATAGAACTCAACACCTTCTTTTACCCGAAGGCCTCCTCGACCATCGCCGACCCGAGCAATAAAGTTGTCGTGGTCTGCAAGCCCCATGGGGTCGGCCTGCTGGTTGACCGCATTCTGTCCCACCAGAAGATCGTGGCCAAAGAGTTCGGGGACGGATATAAAAAACTGCAAAAAATCGATGGAATCTGCGGATACACCATCATGGGCAACGACGACATTATCCTGATCGCCGATATCAAGGAAATTGCCGAGCGCGCCACCTAGCATGATCCCTGCGCAAGCCCGGACCGTTTCCAGAGTGTTTCCCCAGAAAATTTCACCGCTGCCAAGGCTGTCTTCATATGAACACCGTATTGATTGTTGACGATGAACCAAACTACCTGATAGTCCTCTCCGAGTTGCTCAGCGAGGAAGGGTTCGGGGTCTTCACCGCCGGAAACGGCGAAGAGGCCCTCAAGATCCTGGGTGAAACCGACATTGACCTGATAATCACCGACATGCGCATGCCGGGTCTCGACGGCCTGGGTTTGCTCAAGGCGGCGAAAGCCCTTAACCCGGACCTGCCCGTGATCATGGTCACCGCCTTCGGCGAGGTGGAAATGGCCGTGGCCGCCATGAAGGCCGGGGCCTTCAACTATCTGACCAAGCCCTTCAACAACGATGAACTGGTGCTGAACACCAACAAGGCCCTGGAGCACTACGCCATACTCCGCGAAAACATGCGGCTGAGAGAGGAAATGCGCTCCCGCACCTCTTTTTCCAGCATGGTCGGCAAGAACCAAAAAATGCAGGCCATCTTCAATCTCATCGAAAAGGTGGCCCCCACCTCGACCTCGGTCCTGATCACCGGGGAGTCGGGCACCGGCAAGGAGCTGGTCGCCAGGGCCATCCATTGCAACAGCCCCCGGGAAAAAGCCCCGTTCATCTCCCTCAACTGCGCGGGGTTGCCGGAAAATCTGCTGGAAAGCGAACTTTTCGGCCATGAAAAGGGCGCCTTCACCGGAGCCATCGCCCTGCGCAAGGGAAGGTTTGAACTGGCCGACACCGGCAGCCTTTTCCTCGACGAGGTCGGCGAGATGCCCATGCCGCTCCAGGCCAAACTGCTCCGTGTTCTCCAGGAACGCACCTTTGAACGGGTCGGCGGCAGCCAGACCCTGCGGGTTGATGTCCGGATCATCGCCGCAACCAACCGGGATCTCAAGGATGAGGTGGATAAAGGACATTTCCGGGAAGATCTCTATTACCGGCTCAATGTCCTGCATATCCACCTCCCGCCCCTGCGGGAGCGAACCGATGACATTCCCATGCTGGTTGCCCATTTCGTCAATAAATACGCCGTGCAGCTCAACAAACCCAAACTGGAGATTGCCACGGAAACCGTGCGCTTTCTCATGACCCTGCCCTGGGAAGGCAACATCCGGGAGCTGGAAAACACCATCGAACGGGCAGCCATTCTCTGCAGCAGAAACCTGATCCGTCCGGAAGATGTGCAGCCCGAGAGCATGGCCGCGAAAAAGCCGCTGCAATGGATGAACGGCTTTGACCTGAACATGATTCCGGAGCATACCCCCCTGCCCGATGTGCTTGACGGCATTGAAAAGAAAATGGTTCTCTCCGCCTTGGACAAGGCCGATTATGTTCAGACCAAAGCAGCGGACGCCTTGGGAATCACCAAGAGCCTTCTCCAGTACAAGATGAAAAAACACAGCATTGTTAAACGCTGACACCTCTCCGGATTCCGCAGATGAGCTTTTCTTGTAAAAATTACGACTACAATGACGACAAGTGCCTGATGCTCAAGCAGGATTGTATCCCCGGCAGACCAGGCTGCGTGCTGGAAGGGCGGGTAATCCTCAGTGAGGCGCTCACGGAGCGGATCAAGGAGCTGGAGCAAAAAAAGACCTCCGGCAAGACAGGAAAAAAATAACCCCTCCCCATGACGCGACCTGAAGGATTTTTTTAGGCGCATACCCCTGGTCTCCCCCGATTCCCATGCCTTCGATAAAAAAACCCTGTGAATACTGCGGCGGGTCCGGCCAAATACAATTTTTCGCCGGAGTGAGCAGATTCTTCCTCTCCTGCGAGGAATGCCCGCACTGCGCCGGATTCGGCTACGAACTTCCCGCCGATGCGCTTCCCCCTCGAAAAAAACAAGCACCTCCTCCTGCCCAAAAAACCTTCCCCCGCAAAAAAGTCCGGTGAACCCGCCATGAAAGCGAATCCCCGAGTGGCCGTGATCGGAGGCGGCCCGGCCGGACTGATGGCCGCCACAGTCCTCAGCGAGGCGGGCTTGCCAGTGGATCTTTTCGACGCTAAGTCCTCGGCTGGCCGTAAATTTCTGGTGGCCGGACATGGCGGATTGAATCTCACCCATTCGGAACAGGCAGAACCCTTTGCCGCCCGCTACGGAAACAACGCCGAAATCTTCAAAAAACTCCTGGCTATTTTTTCGCCCGGCGATCTGCGCGCTTGGTTGCGCGGTCTCGGAGTGGAAACCTTTGTCGGCACCAGCGGCCGGGTATTCCCCAAGGACGCCAAGGCTCCGGACATCCTCAAAACCTGGCTCGAAATCTTGGCCAGGCGCGGGGTCGCCTTCCATTATCGCCACCGCTGGCAGGGGTTCTCCGAGACGGGGACCCCGCTCTTTCTCTCCGAAACAGGCGTCCTCCTCGAATGCCCCGCCCAGGGCGTGCTTCTTGCTCTGGGCGGGGCAAGCTGGCCCCAGACCGGGTCCGATGGAAGCTGGGCCTCCATCCTCGCAGCCGGAGGCGTCCGGCTTGAACCCTTCCGCCCGGCGAACTGCGGGGTTGAGGTGGCCTGGTCCGAATATTTCCGTACCCGCTTCAGCGGCAAACCCCTCAAGAATATTCTGCTCCGCTGCGGCGACCAACACGCCACGGGCGATGCAATGGTGACCAGCCATGGCCTGGAAGGTGGGCCGGTCTATGCCTTAAGCGGGGTGATCCGCGACCTGCTGGACACAGGCGGCCCGGTTCCCGTTTTCCTCGACCTCAAGCGCGATCTGCCCCTGGAACGCCTGCGGGAAAGGCTTGAGCAGCGACGCGCCAAGGAGAGCCTCGCCAATTTCCTGCGCAAGGCCATCCACCTCACCGGCCCAAGCTATTCCCTGCTCCGCGAAACTTGTCCCCCGGAAGAGCTAAAAGAACCGGCCAGGCTTGCCGAACGGATCAAGAATCTTCCCGTTCTTGTCACCAAAACCAGACCCCTTGCCGAAGCGATTTCCTCCGCCGGAGGCGTTGCCTTTGCGGAGGTGAACGCTGATCTCATGCTCCGCAAATTGCCCGGAGTCTTCGTGGCCGGAGAAATGCTGGACTGGGAAGCGCCCACCGGCGGATACCTGCTGCAGGGGGCCTTTACCACCGGATACCACGCCGCCCAAGGCCTTCTCAAGTGGCTGGGACAGCCGCCGGCAACCCCCTCAATACCCCGCTGAAATATTTCTTGCCCATCGCTAATTTCTCCTCTTGCAAGCAACGCAAATTTAATGGACAATCCATGCTGTTATCTTGGATGCCATCGTGGTATAAAAAAAGGGAAATTCGCGCATATCCCGCCAATCCTTGAATACAGAGTGTAAACGGAAACGGACCATGAAGATCACCATCACCTACTGCTCGCAATGAAACTATCTGCCCCGTGCTTCCAGGCTGGAAGCAGAGCTGAAAAAACAATTCGGGGCCGAGGTTGAGCTTATTCCCGGCTCAGGCGGCATTTACGAAATCATGGCCGACGGTCGCCTGGTCTTTTCAAAAAAAGCGGCCGGTCGTTTTGCCGAGCCCGAGGAAATCATCAGCCTTATCCAGAGCCACGGGTAACAGGAAGGCTCTTCGACAACCATGACCGCCCCACCGGAAACACCAGCGACCCTCAGCCTCCTCGATGCGCTCGACGCCCAGGAAAGCAGCGACCAGCACTGGCTGCTCAGCGGCAACAACACCTTTACCCTCGGGCGGGTGGCCAACACCGACATCATGCTTCCCTATTCCTGGGTCTCCCGGAAACATGCCATGATCCAGAGGGAAGAAAATGGCCGCTTCAACCTCATTGACCTGGGTAGCTCCAACGGCACCTTTATCAACGGCCGCAGAATCCATACCCCCGTGTCCCTGCAAAACGGGGATTGCATCGGCATCGGCAGCACCCGCCTGCTTTTCAATCAGGAAACGCCCCCAGCCCGTCCCGCAACGCCAACCGGCCCGGATCTCGATGAGATGACCGTGGCCTTTGTGCAGAAACAGACCATCACCATCTTGATCTGCGACATCCATGACTACACCAAGCTCTCGGAAACCATGGGCGACCAGTGGGTTTCCCAGCTCCTCCAGCATTGGACCGGCAGGGTGAGCAAGCTGGTCAACAAACATAACGGGATTGTCGATAAGTTCATCGGCGACGCGGTCATGGCCCTGTGGGCAGGGCCGAATCTCCAGGCCAACATCCACCAGGCCCTGAAAACCGCCATTGCCATCAACACCTTCACCAGCAGCCTCGGCAAGAAGATTCCCGATCTGCCCTGGCCGTTGCAGATCGGGGCAGCACTCAACACCGGCGAGGCGATGATGGGAAACCTTGCGCAAAACGGCAACCACACCGTGGTCGGAGATGTGGTCAATGTGGCCTTTCGCCTGGAAAGCATGACCAACAGGCAGGAGGATCTGGATATCGTGATGGGCGGCGACGCGGCCATGCACCTTCTCGATCCCGAGACTTTTTTCAAAAAATACTCCTTCCGGGTAAAGGGGAAACAGGAGGAAGTTGAGGCGTATGGTTGCAGCTTCTCCCGGCTTTCAACCTATCTCGGGCAGAATGCCAAGCTGCTTGACACCCTGTAGGCCTTTGGAGAACCGGAAAAAACCATGCTCGCCGAATCCAAAAAATACATCCGCATTGCAACCGATTATCTCCTGGCGGAAGACCGGAGAAAAATCGATTTCAACATCTATACCAAGCCGCCCAAAAGCAATAAGCCCATCCTGCTGATCGCGGCCAATACCAATATCGCCGACATCAAGGAAGCCTTGGCTAAAAAATCCCATGGCCCACTTTTCATCACCCAGGATTCCGCGCAAAAATTTGAAAATTTCATGGAAGAGTCCCTGGACTCCATCATCCGGAACACGGACATCCCCCTGGAGCACAAATCATCGCTGGTGCATACCTGCGCCAAAAACATCATCCGGGATGTTTTTGACGACCCCCGCAGCGGCAGACACATCTCCCGGGCCAAGAACATAACCAGCAACATCATCGATCTCACCTTGCTGGACACCCAATCCATCCGCCATCTGCTTCGCCTGGGCGCCAAGGACTATTACACCTTTTCCCACTGCGTCAATGTCGCGGTGTTCGGCATTGGCCTCTGGCTGATGATCCGCAAGGGCGATGACACCGAACTCCACGATTTCGCCCTGGGCTGCATCCTGCACGATGTGGGTAAAAGCCAGATCCTGGACACCATCCTGAACAAACGGGGCAAACTCGACTACGAAGAATTCGAAATCATCAAGAAACACCCCGGCCAGGGCCACTGGCTCATGGCCAAGCACACCTCCGAAACCACCCTCGACGTAATCATCCACCACCACGAAAAAATCAACGGCCAGGGCTATCCCCACGGGCTCAAACGGGACCAGATCTCCGACAACGCCAAGATCGCCACCATTGCCGACGTGTACGACGCCCTGACAACCAACCGCCCATACGCCGGGGCCCGGCTCCCCATCAGCGCCCTGACCCTGATGAAGGAAGAGATGGTCGGCCATTTCGAGCAGAAACGGTTCGAGGAGTTCATTTTGTTTTTAGGAGGAAGATCGGCTTGAGAAAAGCCGTTTTCCTCCTCAGCCAAACAACAAGGAGCAACGCAGCATGTGGTCATCAAAAGACGTTTATTATATCTCGGACAGCACCGGAATTCTTGCGACCAACCTGGGGCAGGCCCTGATCTGCCAATTTCCGGAAATCAACTTCCATGAGGAAAAATTTCCTTTTGTTCTCAACAAGGAAGAAGCGAAGAAGATCCTCGATTATATCCTGAAAAAATCCTCCGGCCGCAGGCCGCTCATTTTCAGCACCATCATGACCACGGAGATCCGCGCTGTTTTCGACTCTCCCGAGGTGGAACTTTTCGACGCCTTTGAATTTTTCATGACCCGGCTGGAAGGCTGCCTTGAGGCAAAAGCCTTGGGCGTTCCCGGATTTTCCCGGCACATCGACAACCTGACCATGGCCAAGCGGGTAGAGGCCATCCATTACTGCCTGGAACATGACGACGGGGTCAACATCCATGAATTGGACGAAGCCGAGGTTATCCTGCTGGGGGTTTCGCGCTCCGGCAAGACGCCGGTCAGCGTATATCTGGCAACGCAGATGGGTATGAAATCAGCGAATTTCCCCCTCACCTCGGAGTATCTCAAGGCATACACCCTGCCGGAGGAAATAATCAAAAACCGGAAACGCGCCATCGGCCTGACCACCACCCCCGAGGTGCTGCACAGTGTCCGCGAAAAACGGTACGCGGACAGCAACTATGCCAAGCGCTCCACCTGCAGCGAGGAGATTCAGACGGCGGAAACCATCTTCCACAACCACCAGATCCCCATTGTTTCCACGGCGGGAAAATCCATAGAAGAGGTTGCCACCCAGGTTTCCCAGGAGCTGGGTCTTTCCAAAAAACCGACCTCGCTGAACGAAGGGTCCTGATTATGAGCCGACCAGTTTGCCGTCCGGCATATTTTCTCCTGGAGCTGTTTTTTTCATATCCCGCCAGACCGCGCAACATGGTATGCTGCCTTGAAAACCAGAGGAAACCCTTTTCCGGCCTGAGACTTCGCCAGACAATCCCCGTCCGAGGTTCTTTTTGACGTTATTATTCCGCACCATATTGCTTCTGCTGCTGGGGTGTTTCCTGCCGGAAAACGCCCTGGCCTTTCAGCCCCACGCCTACTCAGGGCTGTACATCCATCAACTGGCCCATTTTTTCCTGATTGTCTCCCTGTTTTTTTTCACCGTGAAAGCCCGCCAGACCCGCCTCGCTTCCCTCAAGGCCTGGCAATACATCATCGCCGGAACCTGGATTCTCATCCTCTGGAGCGGCGCCACCATGATTGGGCATTTCCTTGACCTGGAAATCGAAAATTCGATGCACCTGCCTCCCGGAACGGAAATTTCCCATCTCTACCTCCGTGGCTGGAAAGAAACGCTGTACTATATCCTCAAGCTTGATCACCTCCTAGCCGTGCCGGCCATGTTATTTTTCCATCGGGGCCTCACGCTGCTGCGCAAGGGCGAATCAACGCTCTCTTCCCCGAGGCAGGGCCACCCATGATCAGCATCTCCATGCTCCCGGTCTGGCTCCTTGATTTCGGGGGCGCCCTGGCCATGATCATTCTTTCCGGGCTCTGCCTCCATCATGCCCTGGCCTTGGCCCGCGCCGACCGGGAAAGCCCCCTGGCCATCTTCCTCCTCTGGTTCTGCGGAGCGCTCTTCGCCCTGGCCGTGTCACGCTCCAGCGGACACATTCTCAAACACCTCCTCACCTTCTTTGGCAAAAAAGACCTCTGGCTTGGGCTGGCTCCTTACAGTGGCTCAATCAACAGCATGGCCTTTATCGTCATCGCCTCGGTGACCCTGTTTTTTAACCGGATCGAAACCATCATGGAACGGATGGTGCGGGACCGCGAAAAGATCGAAAAAAACAGCCAGGATCTTTTCCGCCTCAACAAAGACATCGAGGCGGTCATCGCGGAGCGCACCAAGGCGGGCATGGCCCTGCGCATCGCCCATGAGGTGCGCAACCCGGTCACCATCATCGGCGGCATGGTTCGCCGCCTCCTCAACGTCTATCCGCCCGAGGAAGAGGGGCGGCTGAAACTGACCCATATCCTCGACCAGGCCCGCAAACTTGAAAATCTGGTGAGCAAATTCGAAGCCGTCCGGCCGGAGTCAAAAAAGATCTTCGCGCCGCTGAATCTCAACCCCATTGTCGCGGAGGCAGCGGAATCGTTGCAGGCAGAGGCCCGGGCCAAGGAGGTCAGCCTCATCCCCGCCCTCAGCCGAATCCCGCTTTTTTTCCATGGCAACAGCTCGCTGATCAAGATCGCCCTTGCCCATTTGCTCCGCAACGCGGTGAATGCCTGCGCCAAAGGCAATAGGGTCGTCATCGCCACCGAGATGACCGCCGCCGGCTGCCAGGTAACAATTACCGATGACGGCCCGGGCATCTCCGGGGAAATCCTCGAGGTTCTCTTCGACCCCTATCGCCACGTCAACCGGCAGAGCTCCGGCCTGGGTCTGCCCTATGTCAAACAGATCATCAACGAACATCTGGGCACGGTCACGGTCACCAGCGAGCAGGGCAAGGGAACCACCATCCTGATCATCCTGCCGACCCACCTTGGCGAGCTCACCGGCGTTGCCGGCGGCACCTACGCCATCTAAGGTTTCTTTTCCGCAGCGCAACATCTATTAGAAATACCCGGAGTAATGTGCTAAGGTGTGCGATTGTTCTTTCCCACAACTGACAATCTCAGCGGATAGTGCACACCCATGCTTGCCATCAATCAGCTCTCCATCCAGTTCGGCTCCAAACACCTGTTCAAGAATGTCTCGGTCCGCGTCCATCCCGGCGAAAAAATCGGCCTGGTCGGGGTCAACGGCGCGGGCAAATCCACCCTGCTCAAGATCATGGCGGGCGTCAAGCATGTGGATGACGGCGTCCTGGCCCGGTCCAAAAACGTCAGCATCGGCTACCTACCCCAGGAAATCGCCTCCTTTGCCCCGGGCCGAACCCTGTTCGATGAAGCAAAAACCGCCTTTGCCGAGGCCCTGGCTCTGCAAAAGGAACTCGATCAGGTCAACCATGCGCTGGGGCAAGTACCGCCGGAAGACCCCGGATTCGGTGACCTGCTCCACCGCCAGGGAGACCTGCAGCACCGGCTGGACCAATCCGACATCTTCACCATGGAGTCCCAGGTGGAGAGGATTCTCCTGGGGTTGGGCTTCAGCCAGAGCGATTTTGGCAAGGACAGCATCTCATTCAGTGGCGGTTGGCTCATGCGGCTGATGCTGGCCAAGATCCTCCTGGCCAAGCCGGACCTCCTGCTCCTGGACGAGCCCACCAACCATCTGGACATCGAGTCGCTCACCTGGCTTGAGGAATTCCTGAAAAACCACCGTGGGGCCATGGTGATGATCTCCCATGACCGCTCCTTTCTCGACAACCTCACCACCACCACCTGGGAGATCTCCTTAGGCGAACTCACGGTCTACAAGGGCAATTACTCGAAATACCTGGTGGACAAAGAAAACCGGATGATCATCAAGCGGGCTGCCTATGAAAACCAGCAGGCCATGATCGAGCAGACCATGAAATTCGTGGACCGGTTCCGCTCCAAGGCCACCAAGGCCACCCAGGTGCAGAGCCGCCTCAAGCAACTGGAAAAGATCGAGCTGATCGAGCTGGACGAAACCGAGTCCACCATCGCCTTCCGCTTCCCCCCCTCCCCTGCTTCCGGCAGGACTGTGCTGGATGTCGAGAAGATGAGCAAGCAGTTTGGCGGGCAGCCGGTGTTCACGGATCTCTCCTTTACTCTGCAGCGCGGCGAGAAGCTGGCCGTGCTCGGGGTCAACGGGGCAGGCAAATCCACCCTGGTCAAGATCCTGGCCGGCCTCATCGCCCCGGACAGCGGGGCGATCCGCTTCGGCCACAACGTGACCATCTCCTACTTTGGCCAGCACCAGGCCCAGGAGCTTGATTCCCGCTACACGATCCTGGAAACCCTGAGCCATGTGAACAACGAGCTGAGCGTCACCCAGACCCGCTCCCTGCTGGGCGCCTTCCTCTTCCGCGGCGACGACGTGGACAAAAAAGTGGGGGTGCTCTCGGGCGGCGAAAAAAGCCGGGTGGCCCTGGCCAAGATGATCGCCACCCCAGCCAACCTCCTGATCCTGGACGAGCCCACCAACCATCTGGACATCCAATCCCAAGAAGTGCTCCAGGAGGCCATGCGCCAATACGACGGCTCCATCATCGTGGTTTCCCATAACCGTTATTTTGCCAACTCCTTTGTCTCCAAGGTGCTGGAGATCAAGTCCGGCCACGGCACCATCTTTGACGGCAATATCGACTACTATCTGCACAAGACCCATGCCGAGGCGGCTTCCGCCCCGCTAAAAACCGCAGCCGCGGCCAAGCCTGAACCGGGCGGCAACCAACCCCAGGAAAAACAGGCGAAAAAAGGCAAGGAAGCCCGCAAAATGCAAGCGGAGTTGCGCCAGCAAAAAAACCGGGAAATCGCGCCGCTCAAAAAGATCATCGACCGCGCCGAACAGGAGATCGAACAGCTTGAGGCCAGAAAAACCCAGCTCGAACAGGCCATGGCCGACCCGGAGCTTTATAAGGATCAGGACCGCTTTGCCGAGCTGAACAACGAATACACCGCACTCGGCCGCAAGCTGAAAAGAACCTACGCGGACTGGGAGCAGGCCCAGGCCAAAATTGAAGAGTTCGAGGCCCGCTTTTCCGGAGAGTGCGAAGAATAGTTTTCCCCGCCGTAAATACGCGCATCTCTCTTGACCGGCACCGCATTTGCCGGTATCTTCAACGCTTGTTTTCCCGTGCTCCCAAAGGACCTAACCCATCGTAAAAACGAACAGTTAACCATATTCCCCCTTTTTACCCATCCCACTATTCCGGAGGCCCACAATGAAAAAAATCCACCCGGCTACACAATTCACCTGCACCCTCGCCTGCGCCGCTCTGCTGGCCTGCGCCCCGGCTGTCCTTGCCTCGGGCGGCGGCGGCCACGACGGACCGGCAGTCGAGGTCAAGAGCGCGGAGGCCACAATCAAGGCGGCGGTCAGCGGCAACGACCAGTTCACCGGCCACAACGACAGCCACCACTTCGACGGTTTCCAGACCGGGCAAACCCCGACCCTCACCGTGGTCACCTGCTCCGACTCCCGGGTGCACACCCACCTGTTCGGCATGGCGCCGGACAACAACATCTTCGTGATCCGCAACATCGGCAATCAGGTCAAAAACGCCGAAGGTTCGGTGGATTACGGCGTGCGCCATCTGCCCACCAAGATCCTCCTGATCCTGGGCCACTCCAGTTGCGGCGCGATCAAGGCGGCCATGGGCGACTATTCCGGCGAGACCAAGGGCATCAAGGAAGAGTTGGACAACCTGAAACCGGTGATCGCGGCGGAGGACAAGTCCGGCGACGCCAACGCTCGCTGGAGCAAGAACGTGGAACGCAACGTGGACTATCAGGTCAAGACCGCCTTGGAGCTGTACAAGGAAAAGGTTGCGGCCAAGGAGCTGACCGTGGTCGGCGCGGTGTATGACTTCAACGACCTCTACGGCAAAGGCCGCGGCAAACTGGTAATCACCAATATCAACGGCGAGACCACGCCGAACAAGATCATGGACCATCCGGTGCTGAAAGACTTGAACCGGGGTGAGATCGTCAACCATGTGGGCAGCCTGGCTCCGGCCCTCTAAGCCAATGGACCATTCCATCCGCCTGCAGATCGAGGAGCGCGAGGCCGCAAGCCTCGCGCCCTATGCCACCCTGAGCCGTGAAACCAAAGGCAGGTTCAGGCCCGAAGAGGAGTGCCCCATCCGGGGCGCCTTTCAGCGCGACCGGGACCGGATCATCCACTGCAAGTCCTTCCGCCGCCTCAAGCACAAGACCCAGGTGTTCCTGGCCCCCACCGGCGACCATTACCGGACCCGGCTCACCCATGTGCTTGAGGTCAGCCAGATCGCCCGGACCATCTCCGTGGCCCTGCGGTTGAACGGCCATCTCACCGAGGCCATCGCCCTGGGCCACGATCTCGGCCACACCCCCTTTGGCCACGCCGGAGAAGCGGTGCTGGACGAACTCTACCCGCAGGGCTTCCGCCATTACGACCAAAGCCTGCGGGTGGTGAACATCCTGGAAAAAAAAGGCGAGGGGCTCAACCTCACCGTGGAGGTGCTGGACGGCATTGCCAAGCATTCCAAGGGGAGGCGCGAGATCCTGCCCGAGGATCTTTCCGAGCTGCCCGCCACCATGGAAGGCAGGGTGGTGCGCATCGCCGACATCATCGCCTATGTGAACCACGATCTCGACGATGCGGTGCGAGCCGGAATTCTTAGCGAGTCGCAGATCCCCAGCCATCTCCAGAAGCTGTTCGGCCCCACTCACTCCGGCCGGATCGGCGCCATGGTTCACGATCTTGTGGTCCAGACCCTGAAAAACGGGGGGGAAATCCTGGCCATGACCCCGAATCTGCTGGAAGGCATAGCGGAGCTGCGCTCCTTTCTCTATGAAAACGTCTACGAAACCAACCGAGTGCACGACGACTTCATCAAGGCCAAAAAGGTGCTGCGGGAGCTGTACGAGTATTTCATCAATAAGGACGACCACTGGGAAAAGGTCATCGACTATGACGAGACGACCCCGCGGGAACAGATGGTCTGCGACTTCATCGCCGGCATGACCGACCGCTATGCCCTGGATCTCTATACCAATATCTTTCTTCCCAAACCCTGGAGTGTAATGTAACCGATGAGCGAAAACCCTTCCCTCCCGACCGGCGACCACGAGCTGGCCAAGGCCTACGAATTCAAAGAGGTTGAGGCCAGGTGGTATCAAAAATGGCTTGAGCAGAAAAACTTCCAAGCCACCATGGACGAGGGCAAGCCCTCTTTTTCCATCGTCATCCCGCCGCCCAACGTCACCGGCGTGCTCCATGTTGGCCATGCGCTGAATAACACCATGCAGGATGTTCTGGTCCGCTACAAGCGGATGTGCGGCTACAACACCCTCTGGGTGCCGGGCACCGACCACGCGGGCATCGCCACCCAGAACGTGGTGGAGCGCCAGCTTGCCACCGAGGGCAAGAGCCGCCACGATCTCGGCCGCGAACAATTCATCGAGCGGGTCTGGCAATGGCGCGAGGAAAAAGGCGGCACCATTATCAACCAGCTCAAGCACCTGGGCTGCTCCTGCGATTGGGACCGGGAACGCTTCACCATGGACGAGGGGTTGTCCAAGGCGGTGCGCACCGTTTTTGTCCGCCTCTACAAAGAAGGGCTGATCTACAAGGGCGACTATATCGTCAACTGGTGCCCCCGCTGCAAAACCGCGCTCTCCGACGACGAGGTGGAACACGAGGACACTGCGGGCAAGCTCTACCACATCCGCTACCCCTATGCCGACGGCTCGGGCCACGTGGTGGTCGCCACCACCCGGCCCGAGACCATGCTGGGCGACACCGGTGTGGCCGTGCATCCCGACGACGAGCGCTACAGCCACCTGAAAGAGATCGGCATCCGGCTGCCCCTCACCGACCGCACCATCCCGGTGGTCTACGATCACCATGTGGAACGGGAGTTCGGCACCGGGGCGCTCAAGGTCACCCCGTCCCACGATCGCAACGACTACGAGATCGGGTTGCGCCACAACCTTGAACGGATCAAGGTCATGGACGACTCGGGGATCATGAACGAGGCGGCCGGCCCCTACGCCGGGCTGGACCGTTTTGCCTGCCGCAAGCAGATCGTCGCCGATCTGGAGGCGCAGGGATTCCTGGAAAAGATCGAGGAGTACGCCCATGCCGTGGGCCAGTGCTACCGCTGCAAAACCGTGGTCGAGCCCACCACCTCGCTGCAGTGGTTTGTTTCCGTCAAGCCCCTGGCCGCGCAAGCCGTGGCCGCGGTGCGCGACGGGCGGACCGCCATCCACCCCAAGACCTGGTACAACACCTTCTACGCCTGGATGGACAACATCCGCGACTGGTGCATCTCCCGCCAGATCTGGTGGGGCCATCAGATCCCGGCCTGGACCTGCGACAACTGCTCCCATTTCATGGTGGAGGAGCACGCCCCAGCATCTTGCGAAAAATGCGGCTCCGCCAAGCTCACCCAGGAAACCGACGTGCTGGACACCTGGTTTAGCTCGGCCCTCTGGCCCTTCTCCACCCTGGGCTGGCCCGACGACACCAAGGAGCTGAAGTTCTTCTACCCCACCTCGGTGCTGATCACCAGCTTCGACATCCTCTTCTTCTGGGTGGCCCGGATGATGATGATGGGCATCCACATCATGGGCGAGGTGCCGTTTAAAGACGTCTATCTCCACGCCCTGGTCCGCGACAAGCACGGCAAGAAGATGAGCAAATCCACGGGCAACGTCATCGACCCCCTGGTGGTCATGGCCGAGTACGGCACCGACGCCCTGCGCTTCACCCTCACCGCCTTTGCCGCCCAGGGCCGCGAGATCAAACTCGCCGAGGAACGCATCGAGGGCTACCGCCACTTCATCAACAAGATCTGGAACGCGGCCCGCTTCGCCCTCATGCACATCAAGGAGTGCGATCCCGCGATCAGCAAGAACATCGATCCCGCCGATCTCCCCCTGGCCCACCGCTGGATTCTGCACCGGCTCAACCAGGCGATCACCGAGACCCGCCAAGCCTTGGACGACTACCGCTTCAACGACGCGGCCTCGGTCCTCTACCAGTTCGTCTGGAACGAGTTCTGCGACTGGTACCTGGAATGGATCAAGAGCGATCTCTACGGCGACAACGCCACGGCCAAGGGTCAATCCCAGGCGGTGCTCCTGGCGGTGCTGGAAAACACGCTCAAGCTCCTGCACCCCATCACCCCTTTCGTCACCGAAGAGATCTGGCATGTGCTGCCCGGCGAGCGGACCAGCATCATGGTCGAAGCCTTCCCGACCCCGAACCCGACGTGGGACGATGCCGAAGCTGCCGAACTGGCCGCACTCTTCATGGGAATTGTCGGCGGCATCCGCAACATCCGCAGCGAGGCCATGATCCACCCCTCCGCCGAGATCGAGGTACAGATCATCTGCCACGACGAGACCAAGCTGGCAGGGTTGACCACCCTGACCGATTCCCTCAAGACCCTGACCCGAACCGCCACCCTGATTCTGAAAAAGGAGGGCGACCACCCCAAGGGCGCGGCCTCCAATCTCTATACCGATATCGAAATCTTCGTGCCCCTGGCCGGACTGGTGGATGTGGACAAGGAGCAGGCCAAGCTGAAGAAGGATCAGGACAAGACCGAGGGTGAGCTGGCCCGCTGCCAGGGCAAGCTGGCCAATGAGAAGTTCATGGCCAATGCCCCGGAAGAGATCAAGGCCAAGGAGCGGGAGAAGATCGGGGAGATGCAGGCTAAGTTGGAGAAGATCAAAGCCGGCATGGCCCGGCTTGAGGAGCTGCGCTGAAGATCAAGACAAGAATGAGCGGGGCTTCCACCCACCCAAACTTGACAGCTTGGAAGTCTGACCCCGCATTTGTGCTCGATAACCGACCTTGCTTTGTTGTGTGACAAAATATATAGTTATTTTGAACTACACAAAGAGGAGCGAATTATGGGGACAATATCCATGCGCATTGAAGATGAGCTTCTTGCCGAGGTAGCCAGTCAGGCAAAAGCGCTGCACATGACCCGGACGGAATATCTCAGACGCGCGATAGTCGAGATGAAGGAAAAAGTAGCCCAAGATCGCCGCAGGCAGCGTCTTCAGGAGGCGTCACGGAAGGTCCGCCGGGAAAGCATGCGGGTCAACTTGGAGTTTGCCGACATTGAGGATGCCCCGGATGCGTGAACGCGGCGAAATCTGGCTGGCCAATCTTAATCCCGGCCGAGGAACGGAACCCGGCAAAACCAGGCCGGTCCTCATCGTGCAGAGCCAAGCCCTCCTTGACGTAGACCACCCATCCACCCTGGTGGTGCCTCTCACCACAAAACTAATCGACGATGCCGTCCCGTTACGCCTGCGTGTCCCGGCCGGAGGCGATCTTGCGCAGGATTCAGACCTTCTCCTCGACCAGCTAAGGGCAATCGACAATAACCGCCTTGTTAAAGGGCCGCTACAGCGCTGCACGGAACCATTCCTGGTGCAGGTGGATCAGGCTTTGCGGGAAGTACTTGATTTGGGGTAAGAAATGACGGGCGGGAATGTCTTGACAATAATTAAGTAAGATGTCCCCGGAATTGACCGAGGAGCGGGAGAAGATCGGGGAGATGCAGGCTAAGCTGGAAAAGATCAAGGCTGGCATGGCCAGGCTGGAGGAGTTGCGCTGAGAACCATCGGTCTGCGCGAATCAATCCAAGGGACTGCGTACACCGAGCAGATTCCGACCCGCCACATGCGTGTAGATCATCGTGGTCTTTACGTCTTTATGACCCAGCAAATCCTGAATGGTGCGGATGTCGTACCCGTTTTGCAGCAAGTGGGTTGCAAAGCTGTGCCGCAGGGCATGGATTGTGGCCGGTTTGGCCAACCCGGCCGCGCTTACGGCCTTTTTGAATTTTTTCTGTAAGTTGGACGGGAACAGATGATGGCGCCTGGTTATTCCTGTCTGAGGATCGGTGGACTGGCTCTCGGCCGGGAACACCCAGAACCAGGGCCATTCCGTCCCGGCATTGGGGTATTTTCGCCCCAACCCCTCGGGCAAGGCGATTCCCGGCAGATTGTTGCGCCGATCCTGCTCAAACTTCTTCCGGGCCAGGCCCAGTTGCTCCTGCAAATCGCCAACCAGGCTTTCAGGCAAAACAGTCATCCTGTCCTTATTTCCCTTCCCGCTTCTGATCGTCAGGCATTTCCCTTCCAGATCAAGGTCCTTAATCCGCAAGTGCAGGCATTCACGCAAACGCAGACCACAGCCGTAGATGAGTTGCGCCATCAGCTTGTAGGTCCCATCCATTTTTGAAAAAACCCTAAAAACTTCCTCCCTGGTTAAAACAACCGGCAGTCTTGCTGTCCGCCTCGCTCTGACAGCGGCGCCAACCTGCATCTCCCGGTCAAGAACATTTCGGAAGAAGAAAAGTATGGCGTTGAGCGCCTGGTTTTGGGTGCTGGCTGAGACATTGCGGTCCACGGCCAGATGGCTTAAAAAATTGCGAACATCAGTGTCTTCAATGGCTTCAGGTTCTTTGGCCTGCAGAAACAGATAAAAACGGCGGAGCCAACCAAGGTACGATTGTTCGGTCTTCAGGGAGCGATGCAACAACCGTAAGGACTTTACCATTTCATCTGCGGCCTGTTGCCACTTTTCAGAACTGTCCTTAGCCGGGGCTTTTTCATGGCGGACTTGTTGCGCCTGATAAAACATGAGCAACCGCAATGCTTCGCCAGCTTGCTCAACCTGCCACGGTTCATGCTTTCTGGAAAGATCGTCGAGAAACCGCATGACATCCGGCTCATTAACAAGCGGGAGCGATTCGGCGCTCAGACCAGGGTGTGTAAAGAATTTTGTGTAAATGGTTTTTGTGATCAAAATTCCGGCAGCCTGTCTTCAAACATGATGCTGAACTGATTCAGCGCCGATTTCCAGTTTTTAATCGGCATCGTCCAGCGTTTCGAAATATTCGTCAGC
>NZ_JALKCW010000010.1:0-244154 GCF_046883345.1 Hydrosulfovibrio ferrireducens
TAGCTGAACAACATCTGTTGGTGGGTGTCGGTTCCGCGCATGTTTTCCTCAATGTTTATGAGTTATCCTAACTGGTTACAGAATACATTGAGCGGATTAAAAAGTCTCGATATTTGATGAGTTTTTCAACAGCCTGCTAGAGCGGACATTCGCGTGGAGCTTCAATGGGAACAAATGTGGCCAGATAGTGTTTTACATAGAAAGATAATGGAGTTCTGCGCCACTCACAAAGATCCCTGCTATGAAGACGAGCGTGAATTGCGTATTTTTGTTTATCCATCTGCCTCGGCTGAGTTTCGCGTGTTTACAGGGATAGCAACCAAGAAACAAGTGAAAACGTGTCCTAACGGAAAAAAGTATATCGCATTAGGTGAAAATTGGAGGCCTGGAATTATGCCTCGAAGAGTGATAATTGGCACCAAAGCCGATCAGAATATTGATTCAATCTTGGCAAATTATTTCCCTAAACCCAAAGTGGCATCTGCAAACATGCCTATCGCTTAGAGAGGAAAATGGGGCAGTTTTTTTGGGTGTGTAAAGAATTTTGTGTAAATGGTTTTTGTGATCAAAATTCCGGCAGCCTGTCTTCAAACATGATGCTGAACTGATTCAGCGCCGATTTCCAGTTTTTAATCGGCATCGTCCAGCGTTTCGAAATATTCGTCAGCGCCAGATACAACAGCTTGAACATCGCCTCGTCGTTCGGAAAGGAGCCCCGGTTTTTGGTGACCTTGCGCAGGGACATGTTCAACGACTCAATGGTATTGGTCGTATAGATCACCCTGCGGATCTCCGGCGGATAGGAAAAATACGGGATGATCCGCTGCCAGTTGTTCTGCCAAGACTGGCTGACCCGAGGATGGGTCGAATCCCATTTTTCCCCGAAGCTGATCAGGTTTGTCTCGGCCTGTTCAGCGGTCGGGGCGCTGTAAATCTCCTTCAGGTCGTCCGCCATTTCCTTGCGCTGTTTCCAGGAAACGAAGTTCAGGCTGTGCCGCACCAGGTGTACGATGCACAATTGGACCTGGGCAGAGGGATACACTGCCTCGATGGCCTCCGGGAACCCTTTAAGTCCATCGACACAGGCGATCAGGATATCCTTCACGCCTCGGTTTTTCAGCTCGGTCAGGATGGCCAACCAGAACTTGGCGCCCTCGGTCTCAGCGGCCCACATGCCGAGAACCTCCTTTACGCCTGTCATCGTCACGGCAATCGCCAGGTAGACGGCCTTCTTGATGATCTGACCGTTGTGCTTGACCCTGATCCGTACCGCGTCCAGATAGACGATGGGGTAAACATCTTCCAATGGCCGGTTCTGCCAGAGCCGGACCTCTTCCATGACGGCTTCGGTCACTTGGGAGATCAGGGTCGGGGAGATCTCGACCCCGTAAATCTCCTCCAGATGGCCCTGGATATCGCGGGTGGTCATCCCCCGGGCATACATGGAGATGATCTTGTCGTCAAACCCCTTGAAGCGGGTCTCTCTCTTGGGAACGATGATCGGCTCGAAGGAGCCGTTCCGGTCACGGGGAACCGCGACGTCAATCTCGCCAAAGTCTCCCTTGAGCTTCTTCTTGTAGCTGCCGTTTCTGGAGTTGCCGCTATTCTTCCCCGCCGGGGCGTTCCGGGGATAGCCGAGGTGATCGGTTATCTCGGCCTGCATGGCCCGCTCCAACAGGGCCTTGGTCAGTTGTTTCAGTATGCCGTTCTCGCCGATCAGGTCTTCCGGCTTTTTGTAATCGGCAATCAGTTGGTCAAGCACTTCTTTGGAAATGGCCATATCTCTCTCCTTGGTTGGGGGCGAACTTTTCTACCCCCGGAATGGCCATTTACACAATCCTTTTTACACCCTCTACAAGATACCCAACTGACCATCTGGGTGGTCAAGGTCGGCCACCGCCGAGAAGTCTACCGCATTTAGGGGCAGCCAGGCAGGACTTACAAGGCTGTTCTGCGGTTTTCATGAATCTTTCCCCGCCCCGTGCTTTGCTGCAAGCTGTCCGGCAAGTTCTCTTGTTGTTGGGGTATTTTCCCTTGGACAAAAGAGGGCGGAATACTGTATTTTGATGGGTATGTGTTGCGGCCTGACTGTCTGGGTTGTGTTGCGCATGCTGAAAGTCATCCTCCGTGTTTTTTCCTATTTCTATGAGACCGGCGCCATTTTATGAAAACTACCAATCAGACCCATCGGACCAAGTTTATTTTTATCACTGGCGGCGTTCTTTCGTCCCTGGGCAAAGGGCTGGCAGCCGCGTCCATCGGCGCCCTGCTTGAGAGCCGCGGGCTGTCCATCACCTTTCAGAAGCTGGACCCGTATATCAACGTGGACCCCGGCACCATGAACCCCTTCCAGCACGGCGAGGTGTATGTCACCGACGACGGGGCGGAGACGGATCTTGACCTTGGCCATTACGAGCGGTACACCTCCGTGGCCCTGGGGCAACGCAACAACTATACCTCGGGCCGCATCTACCATTCGGTGATCAGCAAGGAGCGGCGCGGCGAATATCTGGGCGGCACCGTGCAGGTGATCCCGCATATCACCGACGAAATCAAGAGAGCCATCCTCCAGTTTGAAGGCGAGGTGGACGTGGCTATTATCGAGATCGGCGGCACCATCGGCGATATCGAAGGGCTGCCTTTTCTGGAGGCGATCCGTCAGTTCCGCACCGATGTGGGGCGGGAAAATTCCCTGTACATCCATGTGACCTGGGTTCCCTACATCAAGACCGCTGGCGAGGTGAAGACCAAGCCTACTCAGCACAGCGTCAAGGAGCTGCGCGCCATCGGCATCCAGCCGGACATTCTCCTCTGCCGCACGGAAGGGTTGCTCAGTAATGAGCTGAAGGCCAAGATCTCCCTGTTTTGCAACGTGGAGAAAGAGGCGGTCATCACGGCCCGCGACGTGGACAATATCTACGAAGTGCCGCTCTGTTTCCATGCCGAAGGGCTCGATGACATCATCCTCAATAAGCTCAATATCTGGACCGGATCGCCGCGCCTGGACGCCTGGCAGGAGCTGGTCGAGAAGGTCAAGCACCCCAAACGCGAGGTGGAGATCGGCATCATCGGCAAATACGTCGATCTGACCGAGTCGTACAAGAGCCTGCACGAAGCCTTGGTGCATGGGGGTGTGGCCAACGAGGCCAAGGTGCGGCTCCGCTATGTGAGCGCCGAGGAGATTGAAGACAAGGGCGCCGACGGCTTGCTGGCCGGGTGCCACGGGGTACTGGTGCCGGGCGGCTTCGGCAGCCGCGGGGTGGCGGGCAAGATCCAGGCCGTGACCTTTGCCAGGGAGAAAAAGATTCCTTATTTCGGCATCTGCCTTGGCATGCAGTTGGCGGTGATCGAGTTCGCCAGAAATGTCGCAGGCATGAAAGATGCCGACAGCACCGAGTTCAACCAGCTTACTAAGCATCCTGTCATCTACTTCATTAAGGAGTGGTATGATTACCGCACCGGCAAAACCCAGATCCGCGACGAAGCCACCGACCTGGGCGGTACCCTGCGGCTGGGGGCCTACCCCTGCAAGATGGTGGAGAATACCTTTGCCCACGCGGCGTATGGTACGGGCGAGATTCAAGAGCGGCATCGGCACCGCTACGAATTCAACAATGCCTTCAAGGACGAGCTGGTGAAACATGGGCTCATCATCAGCGGCACCTCTCCGGATGAAAAGCTGGTGGAGATCATTGAGCTGCCCGACCATCCGTGGTTTCTCGGCTGCCAGTTTCATCCGGAATTCAAGTCCGGCCCCATGAAGCCGCATCCCCTGTTTACGAATTTCATCAAGGCAGCTTTGGAGAACGCCGGAATTTAAAGGGAAAGGTGAAAGGTCAAAGGCTAAAGGCGAAGAATCCAAGCAAAACCTTTACCCTTTCACCTTGGACCTGTCTTTAACGAAGGAGAGCAAAAGTGGAGCCTGTGCGTATCCCAGATTTTTTCGAGGTCGGTCCCAACCGGCCTTTTTTATTGATCGGCGGGCCGTGCGTCATCGAATCGGCCGACCTGTGCCGCGAGGTTGCCGCAGGGCTTAAAGAGATCTGCGCCCGGTTGGGCATTTCCTACATGTTCAAGGCCTCCTTTGACAAGGCCAACCGGACCTCGCTCGCTGCCTTCCGCGGCCCCGGTCTGGATGAGGGGCTGCGTATCCTGGCCGATATCCGCCGGGATTTTGGCGTGCCGGTGGTTTCCGATGTGCATGAGGTGGCCCAGGTCGGTCCGGCCGCCGAGGTCTTGGATGTCTTGCAGATTCCCGCCTTTCTCTGTAGGCAGACCGATCTGCTGGTGGCTGCGGCCAAAACCGGCAAGGTGGTGAGCCTCAAAAAAGGTCAGTTTGTCTCGCCCTGGGATATGCAGCACGCGGTGAGCAAGATCAACGCGGTGGCTAAAGATAAGCTGATGCTCATGGAGAGGGGCACCACCTTCGGTTACAACAATCTGGTTGTTGACATGCGCTCCTTGCCGGTGATGCGCTCCTTCGGCTGCCCGGTTATCTATGATGCGACCCACAGCGTCCAATTGCCCGGCGGGGCAGGGGGAAGTTCCGGCGGCCAGCGCGAGTTTATCCCCACTCTGGCCCGGGCCGCCGTGGCTGCGGGGATCGACGGCTTGTTCATGGAGATCCATCCCGATCCGGCCAAGGCCTTGTGCGATGGGCCCAATTCCATGCCCCTCAACGACGTGGAACCTTTGCTCGCCCATCTTGTGGAGATTCATGCCCTTATCCAGCGGCAAGCAGCGGAGGGCGGTCCATGACCGGCAACGGTTCCTGCGGTATCCCGGGCGGCCAGTACCCTTCCGACTGCGAGGTCACCGAAGGGTTGCGCCAGCGGGCCATGTCGCGAAGTGGCCAGGACGAGCGCGGCTATGCCTGGCGCGTCTGCCTGCCCCGGGCAAAGGAGATCCAGCTCCTGCTCCTTGACGTGGACGGGGTGCTCACCGACGGCACCATCACGTACGGGAATTCCGGCACGGAGCTGAAATCCTTCAACATCAAGGACGGCTTCGGCATCCGCCTTCTGCGGGAATCGGGAGTGGAGGTGGGCATCATCACCGCCCGCCGTTCCGAGGCGGTGGAGCGCAGGGCCCAGGATCTGAAGCTGGCCCACCTCTACCAGGGAGTGGGCAACAAAATCGAGGCCTTCACCGAGATCCTCGCCGCCCAGAAGCTCACCCCCCAACAGGTCGCCTACATGGGCGATGACTGGCTCGATCTGCCCCTGCTCAGCCGGGTGGGGTTGGCGGTAACGGTGGCCGACGGCGTGGCCGAGGTCAAGGCGGTTGCCCATTATGTGACCAGGCAGGCCGGAGGCAGGGGGGCGGTGCGCGAATTGTGCGAACTGATCATCGAGGCCAAAGGACAACGGGAAGAGCTGTTGGCGAGGTATCTGCGATGATGACTGGTTACCGCAATATCCTCTGGGCCTTGCCCCTGGTTCTTGTGCTTTCCTGGCCGATTTGGGGCGGCGCGTTCACCCGGGTTCTCGCTCCCCGCGGCGGCATGGATTCCGGCGCTACCCTTGCTGCGCCCAAGGCCGCGACCGCAGGCGCCGGTTTCAGCATGGAGGGGGTTTTGTTTTCCCAACTGAAAAACGGGGTGCGGGACTGGCAGATCCAGGCCAAGCGGCTCTATTCCGGAGAAGACCAGGACAGAATGCAGCTCGTAGCGGTGGAGGCGCAGGTTTTCAAGAACGCCGAACGCAGGTTTGTGATCACCGGCCAGGAAGGCGAATACAACAGCAAGCAAAAAGTTCTCACCATGCGCAACGAAGTTAAGGTGCAGGCCGAGAAAGGCATGCTGATCCAGTCCGACAGCCTCAGCTATGACGATCAGGCCCGAAAGATCACGACCCAGGACCCGGTGCAGATCACCGACAAAAACCTGGACATCCGCGGCATGGGGATGGCGTATGACATGGAAAAGGATTCCTACGATGTTCGCGGCCGGGTCAAGGTGGATTTTCAGTAAGATTGGCATAAGGAAAAAGGTAGCGCGTGAAAGATATTTCCTTGAAAGAACGGATCATCCTGGCCCTTGATGTGGAAACCCCGGAGCAGGCCAGGGAGCTGGTGAAAAAAACCGAATCCCATCTTGGTTTTTACAAGGTCGGGCTGCAGCTTTTTATGGCCGATTGGTTCCAGACCGTTGACTGGCTGGTTGACCGGGGTCACAAGGTGATGCTGGATCTCAAATTTTTCGATATTCCGGAGACGGTCAAGCTGGCCGTGGCTCAACTGAGAAGCCACGGGGTGAGCCTGGCCACCGTGCACGGCAACGACCCGATCATCCGGGCGGCCCTGGAGGAAAAAGGAGACATCAAGCTGCTGGCCGTGACCGTGCTCACCAGCTTTGGCGAGGAAGACCTGCGGGCCATGGGCATGACCCAGTCCATCGAGGATCTGGTCTATTTCCGGGCCAAACGGGCGCTGGAACTGGGCTGCGACGGGGTGGTCTCCTCCGGTCTTGAGGCGGCCAGGTTGCGCGACGGGCTTGGCGAGAAGCTGTTGCTGGTCACGCCGGGGATCAGGCCTGGGGCCAACGTGCTGGACACGGCCGACGATCAGACCCGGATCATGACCGCAGGCCGCGCCATCACAAGCGGCGCCGATCAGGTGGTCGTGGGCCGCCCCATTTCCAAGGCCGCTGATCCCATCGCGGTTATCGAAGCCATGCAGCAGGAGATTGCCCAGGCTCTTCGGTAAGGCAAGAGCCTGGCAGGCAACCTGGGCATCAAAATCTCCTCTCCTCCCGTTTTTTTCACGCAGAGAACAGCAACCCATTTTCGTGCGCGAACACCACCCCCTCTGTCTTCAAAGGCAGACAGGACAGCATTCTGGGCAAATTCCCCTCCGCCCCTTTACATCCGGTTTTTCAGGGCATATAGTAAAATATATGAATTCTGAATAGCAGAACACAACAGGAGGACGCGCCATGCACACCAAAGAAGAGCTGTGTGAGAAGATCAAGGCTGTTTTTCCGGAGATCGGCGCCTGCGGCATCGACCTCAAGGTTGATTACGACAAGGACAACAAGGCCTGGGTCGTTGATCTCAAGAAGGACAAACATGAGCTCAAGACCTTCCTGGAGGACTCCGAAGCGCAACAGTGCATGGACGGCAAGCAATGCGTGTCGTTGGGGCTGCAGATCGGCCAGCTCAGGAAAAATATCGAGCAGATGTAGCGTGCGCGGTTCTGAAGCAAACTGCGAAAACGGGGTGTTTATCCACTAACCACACGAGGAGGGACAAACATGACGGTAAAAATCCAATGGCGCACGGAAATGGACGATGCCCTGAGTCTGGGGCGGAAGGCGGGCAAACCGATCCTGCTCGATTTTTTCAACCCCAACTGAATTGGCTGCCAACAGATGGATACAGTTACGTATCCCGAAAGCAAGGTGGTGCAATTCATCGAGGAAAATTTCATACCGCTCCGCATTCCGTCTGACAGCAAACCCCATCCGGACAAGTTCAACGTCAAGTGGACCCCCACCCTGGTAACCTTGAGCCCGGACGGTCAGGAACATCATCGCACCGTGGGGTTTCTCGGGCCCGAGGAGTTGATTCCCTCGCTCCTGTTGGGACTGGGCAAATATCATTACGAAAATGACCGTTTCGACGAGGCCTTGGCCCGCCTTGCGCAACTGCTCGACGGGTATGGGCAAAGCGGCAGCGCGCCCGAGGCCATTTTCCTGGTCGGCGTCTGCAGCTACAAGCGGTCGCAGGATCCCAAGCCGCTGAAGGCGGCCTATGAAAAATTGACCGCTCTTTTTCCCGACAGCGAATGGACCAAGCGCGCCTATCCCTATCGGCTCCTCTGAGGTTCCGGACACGCGGATCAGCCGGGTTGCCCATCGGCTCCTGACCAATCCGCGTGTCCCTCTTTGCAAACGATTTCCTGCCGCCGGGGGGAGGGTTGGGAAAAGCCCATGCAAGAAAACAGCTACGATTGCATCATCATCGGGGCAGGGCCTGGCGGTTTGCAGGCCGCCATCCATCTGGCCCGCTATAACCGGAAGGTCATCCTCCTCGATCACGGCGGCGGCAGGACACGCCATGCCCTGCACATCGAGAACTACCTCGGCCTTGAGCGTACCTCCGGGAAAGAACTTGTTGATACCGGCATCAGGCAGATCACCTCCTTCGGCGCCGAGTTCAGACGGGAGGATGTTGCCTCGGTTCGGGTCGAGAACGGGTTTGTTGTGACCACGGAAAAGGGGCGGTACCAAGCGCCCTATGCCATTGTTTCCGCCGGAGTTGTCGAGCATCCGCCGAAAATCAGGGGGATGAACAGGTTTTTCAGCCGCACGGTTTTTACCTGCGTTGACTGCGACGGTTACCGCACCACCGGCAAGAAGCTCGTCATTCTCGGCGATTCCCTCGAAGCCATGCGCCTCGCCTTTGCCATGCGCCAGATGTTCACCCCGGATATCATGCTCATCCTGCCGGACGGCGTTCTGCCGGACGATCATGCCGATTTGCTGGCCGAGGACGGAATTGGTTTCCTGATCGGGGCTCCACAGGAATTTCTTGGCGAGACAACGTTGCGCGGCGTGAGGCTGACGGACGGGCGGGAGATTGCCTGCCAGGTGGTCATGCTCAGTTATGAGTACACCGTGAACGACTCCTGTCTGGCCGGGCTTGCCCTTGCGCGGGAGGGCAACGGCCGCGAGCTTGCAACCGACCCTGCCTGCGAAACCTCTGTTAAAAATCTCTTTGCCCTGGGCGCCCTCAAGGCGGGCAAGGCCCAGGCCATCATTGCCGCCGGCCAGGGAGCCATGGTGGGCATCGAGATCAACCGCCGGCTGCTGAATCTGTGAGCAGCGCGGCATAAACCGTCATCCCGCACAGGAGGAACATCATGAAACGTCAGGTTGAAATGGAAGAAACCATGCTGCGTGCGCACCGGGAGTTCCTGGAGCATCTTGAGAAATCCCTTGCTCTGGTGGCGAAGGATATTGATGAGGCCAAGGAGATGACGCATATCTGCACCGATGAGTGGTGTCAGGCCACCGAGGGCGTGCTTGACGAGTTGGCCAAGGTCATCTTTGCGGTCAGCGAACCGCGCTGGCTCTCCAAGGAAGACTCGAAAAAGATCAGCGCGTTGCGCCATCGCATGCACGATCTGTACGCCCGTTACAAAGCAGTTAAAAAATAACCCCAGGAGCCACGATCATGTCACTGGACATCCATTTGCTTATTGGCGGCGAGGCCGGTCAGGGGTTGGTGACCATAGGCCAGTTGCTCAGCAAGGCCCTGGTCCGGGCTGGGTATGAGGTTTTTGTCAGCCAGAGTTATCATTCGAGAATTCGCGGCGGGCACAACACCTTTGCCATCCGTTTGGGTGCGGGGCCATTTTTTGCGCCCCGCGTGTCCATTGACATCCTGGTGGCGCTCAACGCCGAAACCGTGGCGCTGCATCGGGGGCAATTGACCGGCCAGGCGCTGCTCATTGCCGATGCCTCCTTTGCCCCCGACCAGCCGGGCGTCATTGCGGTGCCCTTTGCCGAGCTTGGCCCGGAGCAGCTTTGGAACACGGCCGCCCTCGCCCTGCTCGGCAATATCCTGGATCTCCCCTCCGAGGCTCTGCATCAGGCGGTGGAGGCGATGCTCGGCAAAAAACATCCGGAAGCCCTGGCTGAAAACCGGGAGATCATGGAAAAAAGCCGGGAGTGGGCCGCGGTCCATGTGCCGCAGCATGGCTTTGCCCTGACCGGCGGAGTTTCTGCGGCGGATCGGCTTTTACTGAACGGCAATCAGGCCATCGCCCTGGGCGCTCTGGCCGGCGGCCTTAAGTTTTGCGCTTTTTATCCCATGACCCCTGCCACCTCCATTGTCCTTGAGCTGATCACCCATGCCGAGGTCATGGGGTGCGTGATCGAGCAGGCCGAGGACGAAATCGCTGCCATCAACATGGCCATCGGCGCTGCCTTTGCCGGAGCGGTCAGCATGGTGGCCACCTCGGGCGGCGGTTTTGCCCTGATGGCCGAGGGGGTGAGCTTGGCGGCCATGACCGAAACGCCGGTGCTCATCGCGGTGGCTCAACGGCCCGGTCCGGCCACGGGCATGCCCACCCGCACCGAACAGGCGGACCTGGAATTCGTGCTCCATGCGGGGCATGGCGAATTTCCCAGGGCAATCTTTGCCCCGGGCAGCATCGAAGCCTGCTTTGCTTTGGCCCAAAAAGCCTTGGCCCTGGCCGAGCGGTCCCAATCGCCGGTTTTTCTTCTCACCGATCAGTTTTTGGCCGATTCGTCCCGGCCGGTCGCGCCCTTTGACCTGACGACCATCGTTCCGGTCGCAACGGGGAGTGAGACGGCGTCGGCGTCGATCCCTTACCAGCGCTACCGGCTCACGGAAAATGGCCTTTCGCCCCGGCTGCTGCCAGGATTTTCGCCGCAGTTGGTGGTGGCGGACAGCGACGAGCATGACGAAGAGGGGCATATCAGCGAAGACCACGGGGTGCGCATTGCCATGGTGGAAAAACGGCTCCGCAAATGTGAGCTGCTCAAGCAGGAGGCCATCGCTCCCGAGCTTAGCGGGGAAAAGGGCGCGGACCTTCTTTTCGTCTGCTGGGGCTCAAGCCTCGGGCCGGTGCAGGAGGCAGCCGCTGTTTTGCGCGGGCAGGGGAGGCAGGTCGCCAGCCTGCATTTTTCCCAGGTGTGGCCCCTGGTCCCTGACCAGTTTCTCGACATCCTTCAGGGGGCCGGCAAGATCGTGTGCGTGGAGGGCAATGCCACCGGCCAATTTGCCCGGCTCATCCAACGGGAGACAGGTTTTGCCATCCCTGAAAGGATAGCGCGTTACGACGGACTGCCCTTTACCGCCCGCTACATTGTGGAACGCCTTGCAGCCATGGAGGAACGCGCATGACATCCATTGAGGAATACGGCAAATACGAAACAGCCTGGTGCCCCGGCTGCGGCAATTTCGGGATTCTCAACTCCCTGAAGCACGCCCTGGTCGCCTGCGGACTTTCTCCCTATCAGGTGCTGCTGGTTTCCGGCATCGGCCAGGCGGCCAAGACCCCGCATTATCTCAAGGCCAATGTTTTTAACGGTCTGCACGGCCGCAGTCTGCCCGTGGCCATCGGGGCAAAGCTCGCCAACCCCGAACTCACCGTGATCGCCGAAAGCGGCGACGGCTGCATGTACGGGGAGGGCGGTAACCATTTCCTCGCCGCCCTGCGCCGCAATCTCGACCTCACCATCCTGGCGCACGACAACAGGGTGTACGGTCTTACCAAGGGCCAGGCCAGCCCCACCTCGGAGCAGGGATTCGTGACCAAGGCCCAGCCCCATGGCGCTTTTGCCCTGCCCTTCAACCCGGTGGCCGTGGCGGTGACCATGGGCGCTTCCTTTGTGGCCCGCGGCTATGCCGGCTTGCCGGAGCATCTCGCCGACCTCATCGCCCAGGCCATCAAGCATCGGGGCACCTCCCTGGTGGATATCCTGCAGCCCTGCGTCTCGTTCAACAAGATCAACACCTACCAATGGTACAAGGAGCATTGTTATGAGCTTGGCGAAGACCATGATCCCACCGATCATGGTCAGGCCCTCCGCATTGCCCTGGAATTCGGGGAGCGCATCCCGCTCGGGGTGATCCATAAGATGGAAAAGCCGCTCTTTGAGGAGCAGTTCGCGGTTCTTAAAAACGGGCCGCTCGCACGGCAGGAGGTTTCCCGGGAGGGGCTGCAGCAGATAATGCAGGGATATTTTTGATGGACTCCTGAAAACTCAAAACACATTTTTCGGCAACGCCGGTACTGTTCATTTCTTTGCTTGCCCAAAGAAACGAACCAAAGAAAGGGCACCCTGTGTCTCTTGTCCCGCCGAAGGCGGGATGCCCGGAGTTTATGCCCCGCATGGGGTACTCCTCGATGCTGCCGGGGCTTTGCAAACTCGCTGCGCTCAGACAGTGCAAAGCCCTTTTTCGGCAGCCTCTCCGGTGCTCGGCTGCGTGCCAATGGGATTTTAACTGCCATGCGGCCAAAGGACTTAACTGAGATTGGTTGATAAACAGAATTTTTTCGGATCGGTCGATAAATGGTGGCGGGAGTGTTGTCGTGATGGGTAAGATCAAAGATCGATTAAAAATATGGGAGAAGATCTTTGAGTCGCATGCACACCACCCCCCAGGAAAGCCTCAAAAAAATATTCGGCTATGACACCTTCCGGCCTCCGCAGCAGGAGATCATCGAGGGATTGATCCGGGGCGAGGATGCCTTTGTCCTGATGCCCACCGGCGGCGGCAAATCGCTGTGCTATCAGATCCCGGCCCTGCACCGGAAAGGCGTGGGGATCGTGGTTTCTCCCCTGATTTCGCTGATGAAGGATCAGGTGGATGCCCTTTTGGCCTGCGGGGTCCGGGCGGCCTTTTACAACTCTTCTTTAAAAAGCGAGGAGGCCCGCCAGGTTCTTGCCCAGTTGCACCGGGAGGAGCTGGACCTGCTTTATGTCGCGCCGGAGCGGTTGATGAGCGACGGGTTTGTCGAACGGCTGCGCGAGATCCCCATCGCCCTGTTCGCCATTGACGAGGCGCACTGCATCTCCCAGTGGGGCCACGATTTCCGGCCGGAATACTGCAAGCTCGGCCAGTTGCGCACGCTCTTTCCCGACATCCCCCTGATCGCCCTCACCGCCACGGCCGAGCCGCACACCCGCAAGGATATCCTCGATCGTCTGGGCTTACGCGCAAACCAGTGTTATGTCTCCGGCTTTGACCGGCCCAATATCCGCTACACCGTGCTGGAAAAGCATAAACCCTTTGGACAGCTCACCAATTTTTTGCAGGGGCGGCGGGAGGAGGCAGGCATCGTCTACTGCCTGAGCCGCAAGCGGGTGGAGAAGGTGGCGGAGCAGTTGCGCGATGCCGGTTTTTCTGCCGCCTCCTACCACGCCGGGCTGCCTGCGGCTCAGCGCCAGCAAGTGCAGGAGGATTTCCTGCGCGACGATGTCCGGATCATCGTGGCCACGGTGGCCTTTGGCATGGGCATCGACAAGTCCAACATCCGCTATGTGGTGCATTACGACATACCCAAGAACATCGAGAGCTATTACCAGGAAACAGGCCGCGCCGGCCGCGACGGTTTGGCCGCCGAAGCGTTGCTCCTGTTCGGCTACGGGGATATCGCCCTGGCCCGCGGTCTGATCGAGAACAGCGGCAATGCGGAACAGAAGCGGATCGAACTCCACAAGCTCAACACCATGGTGGGCTTTGCCGAGGCCCTGAGCTGCCGTCGGCAGGTGCTGCTCGGCTATTTTGGCGATCGTCTGGAGCAGGATTGCGGCAATTGCGATATCTGTCTCAACCCGCCGGAGTTGGTCGATGTGACGGAGGATGCCCGTAAGGCGCTCTCCTGCGTCTTTCGGGTGGAGCAGCGATTCGGGGTGGGGTATGTGATCGAGGTGCTGCGCGGCTCGAAAAAAGAGCGGCTTTTGCAACTGGGGCACGACCACCTTTCCACCTACGGCATCGGCGCGGACAAAAGCCAGGAGTACTGGGGCAGCATTCTCCGCCATCTGGTGCAGCAGGGATATCTCGAACAGGACGTGGCAAACTACTCGGTGCTCAAGTTGAGCGAGTCGGCCCGGCCCTTGCTGCGCGGGGAACAAACCCTGAGCATGGCCAAGCCCAGGGCCAAGGTTGCCCCCCTGCCCAAACCGGTACGGCGCAAGGTCGGTGATCTGGAGTACAATCCGGAGCTGTTTGAGAGATTGCGTGCGGTGCGCAAAGGGTTGGCCGACGCAGCCGGGGTGCCGCCGTTTGTTATCTTCAGCGATGTCGCCCTGGCGGAGATGGCTGCCTTGCTGCCCATTGACGACGCGGCTTTCTTGCAGATCCACGGCGTCGGCGCCCACAAGCTGGAACGCTACGGCGCGGAGTTTCTTGGCGAAATCCGGCGGTTTTGCGAGGTGAGCCAGGAAGAGGAATAATCCCCTCCTCCTGGCGGAGGAGGGCTAGGGAGAGGGGGAAGTTGGCAGATGTTGTGTGGCTTGCCATCTCACCCACCCCCCATCTCTTCCCGTTTCGGGAGGGGAGTACGCCTGCTAGCTCATAAGAGATGCATGCCCACCTTGACCACCACCTTTTTGGTGAAGACCGGTCCTTGCCGGGTCATGATCGACGGCATATGCGCGTCATGGGGGAACAACGCCATGAAGTCTCCCGGGAACAGATCCACCCGCAGCAGCCCTTGTTTTGGGTGCTTGTACAATTCCGCATCCTTGGCTGTGTCATAGGGTGTGTCAATCTCCAGGTCATCGATCTGGCTCCAGCCAATCCCTTCTTCCCCCGTGATAACCGCTTGAATATCGAGATACTTCCGGTGCGCTTCGATCTCGGCGTTTTCCGGAGCGCGGGTTTCATAGCGCATGACAATGGCGAAAAGGTCATCGCCAAGCAAGGGGTATTTTTTTTCTTCCGCGTCGTGGGGCAACGACAGGAGAAAATCAAAGGCCATTTGCCACGCCTTGCCAAAGGGATAACATCTGTAGTGCTCTAAACGATCAACAATCATGGTGTCTTCCTCTGGTGTTGGCGTTCCGCGCCATGTAAAATTCCGCTCTGTTTACAGAATGACCTCGGCCCTGTCAAGCCCCAGGCTGCTGGCAGGATTTTGCCAGCAGATCCTGGAGTTTCCAGGGCGAGGAGAGGCAGGCGCACCCCTGACTGCACTCGTTGAGCAGGGCGCAGAAGTTGATGAATTCCTCCATCAGATTGGTGGAGGCTTTTTTCTTGTATTGGATGATCTGCAGGGTCCGTTTCATGTCGATGCCCTCCACTGGCAATCCGGCCAGCCAGCCCTGTTCCACTTCCCGGCAGACCGCCAGTTTTGAGAGGCAGGCAACCCCGGCCCCGGATTCAACCGCCTTCTTGATGGCCTCGGTATGGCCCAGTTCCATGATCACCTTGAGCCTGGTTACATGGCGGCCCAGTTTCTTTTTGAAGATCTGCGCCGTGCCCGAGCCCTTTTCCCGCATGACCCACTCGCATCTCTCCAGATCCTCCGGCACCCGGAAGGTCTTCTGGGCGCCTATTTCGCTGGCTGGGCTGGCGATCACCATCAGTTCATCCTGCAGCCAGGGAATCGTTGATATTTGGTCATTGCTGACCTCGCCTTCCACAAACCCAAGATCCATGCTACCGCCGACGATGAGTTCCTCGGCATGGCTGGTGTTGCAGACCTCCATGTCGATGGAGACCGAGGGATGCATGTGCTTGAAGGCGCCGATCAGATAGGGCAGGACATAATTGCCGACCGTGGAACTGGCCACGATCTTGAGGGCGCCGACAACCTTGTCTTTTTTCTCGGTCATCAGGGTTTCGATGTTGTTGATCTGGCAGAGGATTTCCTTGGCAAAGGGCAGGAGGTAGCGGCCGCGGTCGTTGATCAGCAGGGTGCGGCCCCGCCGGTCAAAAAGGGGGCCGGCCAGTTGATTCTGCAGTTCATTCAAGGCCATGCTCACCGCCGATTGGGTCAAAAACAGCCGTTCGCTTGCCTTGGTCACCTGCTGGGTTTCTGCCACGGCGACAAAGATTTCCAGTTGTCTCAAGGTAATGCTCATCAGGAATCCCTCGCGCGGCAATGGTTGGTCTGTGTCTTTTTAC
Source organism: Hydrosulfovibrio ferrireducens (assembly GCF_046883345.1). Lineage (NCBI taxonomy): Bacteria > Pseudomonadati > Thermodesulfobacteriota > Desulfobulbia > Desulfobulbales > Desulfobulbaceae > Hydrosulfovibrio > Hydrosulfovibrio ferrireducens. The sequence continues at coordinate 15,612 of NZ_JALKCW010000010.1, forward strand.
TGGCATTCTACTATAAGTAAAACTTGCTGCAAATATCTATATTATTCATTTTTATTTATCATTAAGGTTCGCTACAGTGCATATACGGCAGGGCGCATGGGACAGAGAAACACGCACGGGTCGTTTCCCGCGGCACAAAAATCTGGCGGGACGAGCCCCACAAGGATACTTCAGTAACAAGGAGGAATGCCATGGGAAAGTCGGAAGATGGTATCTGCAGGATTGCCCCACAACGCAACGCTTCTCCGAGGAAAAGCGAAGAGGTTTCGGGAAACCGGTCGAGAACATGGCTCAATGCCGGGGGCGGTAATCTTGTCCAGACCGGCAATGCGCCGGACGAGCACCACGGAAAATTTCCCCGATTCACTCCGCGCCAGGAAATGTACGTGTTCCATCAGGGCGTCGGCAGGGTGCTCGACATCAGCATGGGCGGGGTGTCGTTTTCATACATTGCCGACAACCCTCCGCCAGCGGAACTGCCTGGGGAGGGAATCCTCTTTACCCACAACGGCCAACATGTCCAGGGGGTTCCCTTTGAGATCCTGGCCGATGATGTGTGTTCCCGGTTTTTGTCGAGCGACTATTTTGTCAGGGAAAGACGGATCCGTTTTGGCGAGCTTTCCGAGGTTCAGGTGCGGCAACTGGAAAACTTTATCCTGAACAACGCCCATATCCCGCAATTTTCCTACGACACGCGGTACACGGAGTACAAATCCGTGTATGCCACCGGTAGGGCATATCCTTCTGAGAGGAAAGCGCGGGGAATGGAGAATGCGGATGTACGCCTGGCTTGATCGAGCCGATATCAGGATCTCCCAGGGGATGGACAGGTACTGCCAGCCCCTGATGCGATACTCCATCGCCTTGATCTTCATCTGGTTCGGCCTGCTGAAGCCTTTGGGCATGAGTCCGGAGGAAGAGCTGATCAAGCGGACGGTCTATTGGGTTTCCCCCCAGGTTTTTTTGCCGGTTCTCGGCTGGTGGGAGGTGGCAGTCGGGTTGTGTCTGCTCTATCGGCCGTTGATCCGCATCGCCCTGCTGCTTCTGCTTCTTCAGTTGCCAGGAACGATGCTGCCCTTGTTTCTGCTGCCGGAAATTTGTTTTACCCGTCCGCCTTTCGGGCTCACCCTGGAAGGGCAGTATATCGTGAAAAATATCTTTTTGGTGAGCGCGGCTTTTATGATTGGCGGCAAAGTCCGCGCCCAGTGATCGCCCTCAGCACCGGTTGCGCCCTTCCCTCGCTGCCGGGGCGACTGCGGCCTTGCCAGCCCTTCTCCCCTGGCAAGGCCGCAGAGTTTTTTGCAGAGTGCGGGGTACCTTGAGCGAAAGCTGGTTCTTCAGCGCGCGCTCAATTCGAGCTTGGCAGGGACACCCTCTTCCTGTTCCTCGGTCTGCACCGCAGGGCCGATGCCTATCCTGGCGGGATCCCCTTTGAAACGGCTTGTGAGTTCTTGGACGATGGCCACCCCACGTTGTTCGGCCAAGGCCTGCAGCTCCGTCTGGGGCAGGGGCGCGGTCTCCACCAGATGGCGAAACAGGGCCCGGTAGAAAGCGGAATCCTCGCTGGCCTTTCCGAGCAAGGCCAGAGCCGGGTTGACCCGTTTGGCCTTTTGGCCGGAGGTCTCTTCATAGCGGGACTGAAAGGCGGCCAACGTGTCTTCGCCCAGTTTTTCCAGGGCGCGCTGGGTTTTGGCGTTGTCAAAGGCAATGGGGCCAGGGGTTGTCCCAAATTCCTGCACCAGGGTACGCCGGAGCTGTGACCGTTTGATTGCCGTACCATCAAGGCCAGGCGCAAAACCGCCATGGACGGTGAGTTGGAGCTGTTCCCGCTTGGCAAGGGCCTCCGCGATATTTTTAAGTTTTTCCTGCTCCGGCGGGGCAAGCTCTGCCCGGCCCGGTTCGAAGAGGATGATGCCCGGGTTTTCGGAATTGCCGCCAAGCATGGCGCCCAAAGCGCGAAAGGGCGCGGTCACGATCTTGCTGAGCAGATTGAACAGCGCCTGTCTGATGAGATGCCCGTAAGAGAATTCCGGATGGTCTACGTTGCCGCGGATGGGCATCGCGATATCGATCTTGCCCGCGCTGTCGGTGAGCAGGGCAATGGCCAGATCCAGGGGCAGATCCATGGCGCTGGGGCTTTCGACCCTCTCCCCCAGAGTGAAATCCTCCAGGACCACCGAGTTTTCGCCCAGCAATTCGCTGTCCTTAATGTTGTAGCCCAGATCGAGGTTGAGTTTTCCCGAGGCGATGCTCCGCCCGGCGAAGGTGGCGCTGTAAGGGGAGAGGGGCATCAGGGCGACATTGCGGAAGGTAACCGTGATGTCGGTGAACTGCTTGGGGTTGGATGGGATCAGGCTGCCCTTGGCCTTGGCCTGACCGAACTCGCCGACCCTCCCCTCGAATTTGAGGCTGGCGCGGCTGCCCGGCTTGGAGGAGATGCCGGTGGCTGCGCCCTTGAATTGCGTGACCCGGGTGGCAAAGGGCAGGACCAGGCTTAAGTCGGCAAAATCCACCACCCCGTTATTGAGGCGGATGCGATCTATCGCCACGGGAAAGGCGGGCTTTTCGGCGTCCTCTTTCTTTTCCGCTGTTTCTTCGCTCTGTTTGCGGATTTTGGCCAGATTGAGGCTCTTGTCCTTGAAGATGGTGATTTTTATCCCCGGCTCCCGCAGCCGGATCTGCTTGATGGTCAGCCGGTCCGGGTTGAGTCCGAAATCAAGTCCGCTGGCGGTCAGTTCTTTCCAGGCAAGAAGGCGCGCCCCGGTTTTTTCCTCGTTGAGCAGCAGCTTTCCGATCGTTGCCTCGCCCTCCATGGTGAGCGAAGGTTTTGTTCCGTCCGTGGCATGGAGCAGGTGCAAGTTTGTCGAAAGGTTGCCGGAAACAAGGGCCAGGGCGGCATGCTCCGTAACCAGTGGGGCCAGGGGCTTGAGGTTCATCTCGGTGATGCCGATCCGGGCCTCCGTTTGACCGAGTTTTCCGGCTGATTGCGCCATGGTTCCGCTCAGGCTGACTGAACCGCCTTGGTCTATTTCCGCCTGCGCCTCGAAGGCGATCGGTTTGTCGGCGGGACTGCCGAAATCCTTCACCTGCGCCGTCAGGCCGGTCAGCCCATACGCCAGGGGCGGGGTGTTTTTCTGGTCGACAAAGCCAAGGCGAAATCCGGAGATGTCGAGTTGGTTGAGCGCCACTTTCCAGGGATTTTTTTGCTCCGGCCCGGTTTCTCCCGCTGGTGGCGGTCCGCTCTCGGACCGGGCGTTTCGTTGCGCGGATTTCTTGCGGCTGAGCGGATTTTGGGTATAGGTAATTCCTCCGCCGCTCAGGGCAAGACGTTTGACCACGGCTTCCTGCCGGCCGAGGTCCAGGCTGCCTCCGGACAGCGAAAGGGCGAGGTCCGCCTTGAGGCTGATGGGGGTGGCGCGGCTGGCATCATTGTACTGCAGGTTGAGACCGGTGGCGTCGAAAGAGCCGAGGGAAATCCGCCAAGGGGGCGTCGTGCCGGGAGCGGGTTTGGCGGTTGTGGCGGGAGGATTGTCCGTTTCCTTGACAAGCCTTTGCCAATTGCCGACACCTGCGGCATTGACCACGGCAGCGAACCGGCCACCCTTGAGAATAATCGATGGCAAGGAGATCCGGCGGGTGGCAAAGTCAATGTCTCCGCCCGAGGCGGCGAAACTCTCGATATTCAGGAGCGGCTCTGTTGTGTCCTTTTCAGTGAGCGAGAGTCCCTGTACTTCCAACCGGATGGGGTTTATCCGTAGTTCGGATTTTCCGTTGCCGGCGGAAAAAAGGTACCCTGCCGTGAGGTGTGCCGTGCCGGCGGGTTTTGCGAGATTCAATCCGTCCTGAAAGAGGTGCCAGATTGCGGCGGGCTTAAAATTTTTGAGTTCAATGGAGCCGGTGGAAGAGAGCGGCTGGAGGGACAATTCCCCCTGCCAGCCAAGGGTGCCGTTGTCAGGAAGGGCGGCGCAAACAGTATAGGCGCCGCGATGCTCCGGCAGGGTGGAAATGTTTTTGAGCTCAAGGGCAATGGGCGTAAAGGTGGTGCTGGTCGGTTTTGCTTTGGAATGGTCGGCCAGATGCACCGTGCCGCTGGATAGGGCCAGGTGCTGCAGCAGCAAACGAAGGGGCTTCTTTTTCCCCGTGTCCGGCGGCGGGGCTGACGCTGGCTCTCTTGCAAGGAAATCGGCCAGGTTGAGGCGGCCGTCGCCGTCGATCTTCAGATGAAGGGATGGGCTCTCGATGACAAGGTCGTCAAAGGTCCAGGCGCGGCGGATAATGCTTTCGAGTTCGAAGTCGACAAAAAGCCTGTGCGCCGAGAAGATGGGTTCGTCCGCGTTGTTTATTCGCAGGCTGAGATCCTGGAGCTCGCAGGTAAAGAGCAAAGGATTGATCCGCACCTTGCCGAGCAGAAGCGTGGAGTGGAGCTGCTCTTCGGCATATTGCGGCGCATATCTGGAGAGGAGATAGGGGGCCAGGAGGAATCCCGCCAGGCCATAGACGGTGAACAGCGTGGCAAGGGTGATGCCCAGGATGGAGAGGCGGCGGCGCCAGAGTGGCGGCAGGGAAAACAACTGTCCCGGTTCGATACGTTTCGGCATGGCATTCTCCGTGGGAAAGAGTCCGTGAAACGGAGGACGGTCCGATGATTTTTGCAGGTCGTTGCCCTCAGGTTTCGGGGCAGGGGAATCCCTTTCTTATCCAATTATAGCATAACAGAAAATTTGCAGGACGATACAACTGTAAACCCCGGCCAGCACATCATCCAGGACGATGCCCATGCCGCCGTTGATCCGTTGGTCGATGATCCGGATGGGATAGGGCTTGAAAATGTCGAAAAAACGGAAGATGAGAAAACCCAGCAGCCAGATCAGTGGGTTGTTCGGCGCACCAATCAGGGTGATGAGCATGCCGATGACCTCGTCGATCACTATTACGCCGGGGTCTTTGCGATCCAGAATTTTTTCCGCCTGTCCGGCCGTGATGACTCCGATGAAAAAGATACCCCCCAGGGCAAGGGCATAATGGTTCGGCGCCAGTTGGCGGAGAAAAAAATGCAGGGGCAGGGCCAGCAGGGTGCCCCAGGTGCCGGGGGCCTTGGGCAGATAGCCCGCACCGAAACCGGTGGCAATGGTCATGAATAAACGATCCATTAGGTATCCTTTGTAAAATCCGTGCATTCGGCGCGAGCCACTTCGGCGTACACCGCTTTGATCGAGACGCCCTGCGCGATTGCCACCCGTCGGCAATCTTCGTATTCCGGGGTAAACACCTCGCCGGTGGGAGTCGTTACCTTCTTTACTTTTACCTCGCCCCAGCGTGTGGGAACCGTGCCGATTTCCCGGGGCAGGGTCCAGCGCTGTTCCGTGCGGAAACGCAACCCGATAGCCGTGGTTTCGCTGAGGATGCATTCCTTGATTGCCAAGGAGGCAGCCCGGTCGCAGATCACCCGCAACAAAAAGCCGGGCCGCCCTTTTTTCATCTGAATGGGGATCAGGGCCACATCCAGCGCGCCCAGGAAAAATAGCCGTTCACTGAGATAGGGAAAGGTTTCCGGGGACCAGTCGTCCAGATGGGTTTCGATTACCTCCACCTCCTGGGCTTCGACCGCGATCCGGGCGGTGCCGAGGATCAATCGCAAAATATTGGGCTGACCATTGGCCAGCTCCTGGCTGCCGGCGCCGTAGCCCACGCCGGTGATGGTCATGGCTGGCATGGGACCAAAATCGGCGGCCAACGCCTTGACTATGGCCGCCCCGGTCGGGGTGACCAGTTCCTGGTTCAGCTCCACCCCGTAGGCGGGCATCCCTTGCAGCAGTTCGCACACCGCAGGCGCAGGCAGGGGCAACCGGCCATGGGCGCACTGGACCCAGCCGCGCGGCATGGGCAGGGGGGCGCAATGCAGGTGGGTGATCTTCAGGCAGGCAAGGCCGATGGCCGCGCCGACTATATCAATAATAGCGTCGATTCCCCCTACTTCATGGAAATGTACCGTGTCCGCCGGCTTGCCATGCACCTTCCCCTCGGCCTCGGCCAGCAGGGAGAAGATGGCAAGCGCTGTTGCCTTGACCGGCTCCGCGAGCCTACTTGCGGCGATGAGCTGCCGGATATCCGCCAAGGTGCGGTGCGGATGGTTCTCGCTGCTTTCAACCGAAAGGGTGGTGGCGGCGATGGCTCCGCAGCTTTTTTTGCCCACGGTCAGAGTGTAGCCGTCAAGGCCGAGCAAGGAAAGCTGGCTGCGTAGCTCCGCTTCCGGCAGTCCGGCGTCGAGCAGGGCGCCAAGGAACATGTCGCCGCTGATTCCGGAAAAACAGTCGATATAGGCGATGGTGCGCTGGTCAGTCATTTTTTTTCACCGGGCCAGGGCTGTTGTTATCGTCGTCGGGAAAGGTCCGTTTGCTGTAATGGGTGAGCCAGGTGAGAATCTGCTTGTGATAGAAGGCATACGGGATGGCGACTAGGGCCGAAACCGCCAGGAGAATCGCAAACTTCAGGTAGTTGCCTTGGTAGATCTCGGCCCCTTGGAAGGAGAGAAGCAGGGTGCCAGGGATCCGGCCCACCGCGGTGATGAAGAGAAACACCGGCATCGGCATGTGGCTCATGCCCAGCAGGTAGGCCAGGGAATCCTTGGGAAAGCCGGGCAGGAGAAAGAGCACAAAGGGAATAATAAAATCACCCTTGGAAATCAAGTGGTTAAACCGTTTGTAGATGGCGGCGTGTTCCAGGCGGCGGCGAACCAGATCGCTGAGCAAGCGGCCGACGACAAAGGCCAGCATGGAACCGATGGTGAGTCCCAGAGTGGAGTAGGCAAAGGCGGGTAGGGCTCCGAAGAGGTAGCCGCCCAAGATGCCGCTGGCCTCGCCGGGAATGGGGGCGATCAGCACCTGGAGAACCTGCAGGGCGATGAAGATGAGCGGCGCGAAGACGCCTTTGGCCAGGATGGCTTCCCGGAGCTGTTCCCCGTGGTGCCGGGAATTTTGCAGGTAGGAAATGACCCTGCCGAACAGGTTGTCCTCTTGGAGCGCGTAGAGGGTAACGGCTCCAATCCCGGCCAGGATGAGAACCAGGTAGAAGATGCGGCTTTTCAGGAACCGGGTCATGTGGGGAACCTGATGCCGGAAGCAAGAGGCCTGCCCCGGAGAAAGGCGTCCGCGCTCATCCGTTTGGACCCTTCAAGCTGCACCTCGCCGAGGCGCAGATACCCTTCGCCCGTGGCCACGGTTAAGCCGGTTTTGTCGGCCCTGCACAGGGTGCCGGGCGCTTCGCGTACCGGGCCGGGGATCACCTGCGGGGCAAAAAAACGCAGCCATTTGCCCTCCAGGGTGGTGTGGGCCATGGGCCACGGGTCCAACCCCCTGATCTGGCAACTGATTTTTTGGGCCGATTTCTGCCAGTCGATGGGGCTCAACTCCTTGGTGAGGGGGGGGGCTGGGGTGGCAAGGCTGTCGTCCTGTTTCTGCGGGGGGAGGTTTCCTGCCTTGAGGAGTTCCAGGGCTTCGATCAACAATCGGCCCCCGAGGGCGGCCATCTTCACGGCCAGGGTGCCGGAGGTGTCGTCTGGCTGGATAGCCAGGCTTCCCGGCAGAAGAATATCGCCGGTGTCCATGCCCTCGTCCATCTGCATGATGGTGATGCCGGTTTCCGGGTCGCCGTTCAATACCGCCCACTGGACCGGCGCCGCGCCCCGGTATTTGGGGAGGAGCGAGCCGTGTACGTTGATGGTGCCCAAGCGCGGCAGGTTGAGCACCGGCCCGGTCAGAATGCGGCCATAGGCGGTTACCACCATGAGATCCGGCCTATAGGCGCGGAGCTCTTCAAGAAATTCAGGGGTTCGAACCTTGGTTGGCTGGAGTACCGGGAGGCCCGCAGCCAGTGCCAGCTCCTTGACCGGCGGCGGGCTCAGCTTGCGGCCGCGGCCCTTGGGCTTGTCCGGCTGGCAGACCACGGCCACCACCTCTTCCCCATGGTCGAGCAGCGCTTGCAGTGAGGGCACGGCAAACTCGGGGGTCCCCATGAAGATGATGCGGTACTTGGCTGCCACCGGTTATTTCCCCTCTTCGGCCTTGAGCATCTTTTTGAGCTTCTTTTTATAGAGCGTCCGCTTGAGGGAGCTGATCCGGTCGATGAACAGGGTGCCGTTTAGGTGATCAAGCTCGTGCTGGATCACCCGGGCGTAATAATCCTCCGCCTCAAAGCTTAGGGGCTGGCCGTTGATGTCCTGGGCCTCCACCCAAATTTTTGTGTAACGGGGAACCTTGCTGGAGTACTCCCGCACGCTGAGACACCCCTCTTCATCAACCTCTTCCCCCTCGCCCTTGATGATCTTGGGATTGGCTAGCACGATCAGCTCCCTGGGCGTGTCCTTGGGCGAGATGTCAATGACGCAGAGCTGCAGGGGGATGTTGATCTGCGGGGCCGCTAGGCCGACGCCGGGGGCGTCGTACATGGTTTCCGCCATGTCGGCCACCAGCTTTTTGAGCTCCTCACCGAAGTCGGTCACCGGCTTGGCCGTGTCCTTGAGAATGGGAAAGGGATAGGTGACAATCTCTCGCAGAGCCATGGGGAGTATCCTTGGTGATGCGTTTTTTTTGGTTTCGCCGGGATGAACCGGGGTGATTAAGGAGACAATTTATAACATATTTTCCGGATCAACGTCCACCGACAAATTCACCTTTCCAGCCAACCGGGCGTGCTCCTGTTCCAACTCCAGGCAGAGGGAGTGCAGCTCTTCAAGGTCAGTCCCCTTGAGCAGGATCTGCCAGCGGAATCTGCCCCGCAATCTGGCCAGGGGAGCCGGGGCCGGGCCGAGGATCCCGGTTTTGCGATACCGGCGCAGGGCCTTGCCCTTGGCTGCCAGGGCTTCAGCCCTGTTTTGCACCGCCTCTTCCTGTTCGCCGTCAAGAACCAGATTGATGAGGCGGCTGAAGGGCGGATAGCCCAAGGCCTTGCGCAGTCCGGTTTCTTTTTCGAAAAACCGGGGATAATCGTGGTCGCGGGCTGCGGCAATGCTGTAGTGGGTGGGCTGGTGGGTCTGGACAATGACCCTGCCCGGCTGCTCGCCCCTCCCCGCCCGCCCGGTGACTTGGGCCAAAAGCTGGAAGGTGCGCTCGCCTGCCTTGTAATCGGGCATGCCGAGCCCGGCATCGGCCCAGACAATGCCCACCAGGGTGACATGGGGGAAATGGTGGCCCTTGGTGATCATCTGGGTGCCTACGAGAATGTCCACCTCCCGGTCGTGCACTGCCCGGAGGATGCGAAGGAAATCCTGACGGTTGCGGGTGGTGTCGTGGTCGAGCCGGGCGATACGGGCCTTGGGGAACATCCCCGCAAGTTCCTCTTCGATGCGTTCCGTGCCGAAACCGATGGGCGCCAGATTGATGGAGCGGCAATTGGTACAGACCGTGCGGCTGTTGGTGGCATAGCCGCAGTAATGGCAGACCAGTTCGCCCCTGCCCTTGTGCAGGGTCAGGGTTATCCGGCAATGGGGGCATTGCACCGCCTGGCCGCAGTCGGAGCAGAGCATGCAGCCGGCAAAGCCGCGGCGGTTTAAAAAGACGAGACTCTGCTCCTGCCGGGCCAGGGTTGCCCGCAGTGCCTGTTTGAGTTGCGGGGAAAAAAGCGGCGGCCTACCGGAAACCGTGTTCACCGCCTGGAGATCGACCAGCTCCACCTGGGGCAGGGGCCGGTTTTCGATTCTGGTCGGCAGGCTGAGCAGGGTGTACTTGCCGCTGAGCGCGTGCTGATAGCTGGCCAGCGACGGGGTGGCCGAGCCGAGGAGCACCGTGGCCCCGGTCTGGCTGCCCCGGACCAGGGCCAGGTCGCGGCCCTGGTAGCGCAGGCTGTCTTCTTGCTTGTAGGCACCGTCGTGTTCCTCATCCACGATGATCAGCCCCGGGTCACCAAGGGGCGCGAAGATGGCGGAGCGGGCGCCGATGACGATGCGCGCCTTGCCGGAAACCACCCGCTGCCACTGGTCGAATCGCTCCCCCCTGGCCAGGCCGCTGTGGAGCAGGGCCACGGTCTCGCCAAAGCGGGAAAGGAAATGCGCTTCCAGTTGGGTGGCCAGGGCGATCTCCGGCACCAGCACCAGGACGCTGCGGCCCAAGGCCAGGGTGGCCTCCGCCGCCCGCAGGTAGACCTCGGTCTTGCCGCTGCCGGTGACGCCGTGCAGGAGAAAGGGCGCGTATTTTTTCTTGGCGATGGCCGGGTTCAGTTGGGCAAGTCCATTTTCCTGATCAGCGGTGAGCTGGGGTGGCCTGGGATAAAAAAGCGGGGTTTCGCCAAAGGGGTCGCGATACACCGGGCGTTCTTCCAGGCGGAGAACCCCTTTTCCGGCCAGAGAGGCGAGGGCCTTTGCCGCGCCGCTGTAAGCCTTGGTCAGCTCCCTCCGGGGAAGCGCCTGGGGTGCAGGGAGCAGCATTTCTTCAAGGAGGGCGAGGGTCTTTTTTTCCGAAGGCTTGAGGTTGGCGAGGGTCTCCGGGGCAAGCGGCTCCGAGGCAAGGAACACGCAGGTTTCCGTTTTCTGGCCGATGGTCGCCCCGGAAATAATCTGCTCCACCGAGATCAGCCCCTGCTCACCCCACTGCTCGATGATCCGCCTTTCCTTGCCGCGCCAGAGCTTGCGCACCGTTGCGGCACTGAGTTTTTTCTTGGCGGTCACACTGGCAAGCCAGGGATGGTCATGGACAAGCTGGGGTTGTTCAACAAGGAAATAGTGCAGCCCCGCCTCGGTGGCCATGATTTGTCGGCCGCTCTGCGAGGTGAGCCCGCCGGGCAGCGCGCCCCGGATTACCTCCCCTATTGGATAATGATAGTAGCGGGCCACCCAGCGGAAAAAGGGGACCATGCCTTCCGGAAACACCGGGAAATCATCGAGGAGATCGGCAATGGGCTTGAGGCGGAATGCGGGCTTTTCTTGGGTTACGGCCAGGACATAGCCGGTGAGCAACCGTCCTCCCAAGGGGACCAGCACCCGCTGACCCGGGGCGGGGATCTCCCCGCTGCTCGGGAGGGCGTAGGTCAGGGTTTGCGGCAGGGGCGCGGCCACGGCGACTTCAAGATAGGGAGGGGATGCGGACATGGGCCTGTCGGTGAATTGTGCAACAAAGGTTGATGATCTGATGACAACTAAAAATGCGACGCACAGTCGCAGACGTGCAGAGACAGCACGCTGAAATCAAAGAGCGAGAACTCTGCGCCCCAGCGACGGAAAAAATTGCGGCTGCAAGTTCGGCGAAACTAAAAATCCGCGCAAACCTCCTTGATGTGTTTCTTGAACTCCTTGGATATCACGGGATGCCGCAGAGCATAGGCGACAATGGCTTTGAGGTAGCCGAGTTTGTCGCCTGCGTCGAAACGGGTGCCGGTGAATTCATAGGCATACATGGGGCGTTGTTTGGCCAGGGCCAGCAGGGCGTCGGTGAGCTGGATCTCTCCGCCGTGGCCGGGCGTGGTTTTCTCGAGCATGGGAAAGATTTCCGGGGTCAGGAGATAGCGGCCGATGATTGCCAGGTCGGAGTCGGTGGTGCCGGGGGCGGGCTTTTCCACCATGCGGTCCACCTGATACACCCCTTCCCGGACCTGGGTTCCCTCCACGATCCCGTACTGGTTGGTTTCCTCGGCCGGCACCTTTTGGATCGCCACAATGGGCGCGTCCATTTCCTGGTGCAGGGTGAGCATCTGCTGGCAGCAGGGCACCTTGCTCAAGACCAGATCATCGCCCAGCAGCACCAGGAAGGGCTCGTTGCCAATGACGTTTCTGGTGGTCCAGATGGCGTGGCCCAGTCCCAATGGTTTTTTCTGGCGGACCGTGGTAATGTCGATGAGATTCGAGATGTGGTTGATCTCTTCGCAGAGCGCATCTTTGCCCTTTTGCCGGAGGATGGTGTCGAGTTCGAAATCGTAGTCGAAATGATTTTCAATGGCCGACTTGCCCTGGCTGGTGACAAAAACAATCTCTTCGATTCCGGAGGCGACCACCTCTTCGACAATGTACTGGATGGTGGGGCGGTCGACGATGGTGAGCATTTCCTTGGGGATCGCCTTGCTGGCTGGAAGAAAGCGGGTGCCTTTGCCGGCCACTGGGATAACGGCTTTGCGTACGTTCATGGGAGACCCGTTGCTGAGTATTTTTTAAAAAAGACAGACTACAGTTATGGTATACCACATAGCCAAAGATAGCTGCTACTTCAAGGGAAATAATGAAGCCCCGTAAAAACTCCCTGGAGATCGGATTGTTACCTGGGGCATCGTGAACGAGACGGATGCATTCTTTCCTGAAAAAAACAGAAAAAATTATCAGGCGTCAGGCGCTTCTTGCCGTTGGAGAACGCTGCGTTGTGGCGGTGTCCGGAGGACCGGATTCCATGGCCCTGCTGCAGGTTTTGGCGCATCTGGCCCCAGTGTTCGATTGTTCTCTGGTGGTTGCCCATGTGGATCATGGCTTGCGGCCCAAGGAAGCGGAGGCGGAAGAGCGACTGGTGCGGGAAACGGCTTTGTCCCTGGGGCTTGCCTGCGAGTGCGGCCGGCTGGAGGTTGTTGCCTGCGCCAGGGAAGAGGGGCTCTCCATCGAGCATGCCGCCCGCAATCTTCGCTACGGATTTTTGGCGGAGGTGGCGGCGCGCCATGGAGCCACGAAGATTGCCGTGGCGCATACGGCGGATGATCAGGCCGAGGAGATTTTGTTGCGGCTTATCCGGGGTACCGGCCGCGCGGGTTTGACCGGCATGGCCGGAATGCGCGATGGTCTTGTGATCCGGCCTTTTTTGGGCATCGCCAAGAAGGAGATTTTCCGCTATCTTGCCGAAGAAGCTATCCCCTATTGTCTCGACAGCTCCAACCGGGAGCGGATGTATCTGCGCAACCGGATACGGCTTGATCTGCTGCCCTATTTAGAGGAACATTTTAACCCCAATATCGGCAACTCCCTGCGGGAAACAGCGGCGATTTTGCAAGGGGAAGAGGAGCTGCTGGCCGGGATGGCCAGTCAGGCCTATGTCCAGGTGGTTGCGGAGGAGGGGAGCGAACCCTCCGGGCTGGCGATCCAGGTGGCGGATTTTTTGCGCCACCCCCTGGCCATCCGGCGGCGCATTGCGGAAACAGCTTGCTGGCGCATGGGCTGCAGGCCGACGTTCAGGCAAATTGCCCAGCTTCTCTCCCTGGCGGAAACCGGGGATGAGGGCGCGGGATTGCATCTGGCCCAAGGGTTACGGGTTGTGAAGGCAGAAGGGCGAATGGGCTTTGGTTATCCCCAGGGGCAACAGGCAGTGCGCGGCAATCTCTTGGCGGCGGATAGGGAAGAGGGCTTTGTGTGCAGGGAGCTTTCCGGCCCGGGGGAATATGTTTGGGAGGGCTCAGGGGCGAGGATTACCCTGTGCTTTTTGGCGGCGGCGCCCGAGGGATGGAAAGATGAGTCTTCTCAGACCCTGTATTGCGATGCCGACAAAGTCTCCTTTCCCATGACGGTGCACACCGTTAGGCAGGGAGATCGCTTTCATCCCCTGGGCGCGCCGGGCTCAAAAAAGGTCGGCGATTTTTTCACCGACCGGAAGATCCCCGTGATCCAACGGAGACGGATACCCATCCTGGCCGACCGCGAGGGGATCATTGCCATCCTCGGCGTGCGTCCTGACCAGCGGGCAGCCCTCTCTCCAAGCACCAGAAGGATTCTGGCCGTAAGCCTGCACCCTTTGCCCACCGGTGAAAATGGCTTTACTGAAAAAGCGATACATGGTAAGTAGGTTGCCATTGTACAGAAAAACCCGAGGGCGGGTAGCTCAGTTGGATAGAGTGTTGGCCTCCGAAGCCAAAGGTCGTGGGTTCGATCCCCGCTCCGCCCACCAAAAATTATAAGGAATCAGCCGAAATGCTGGTTCCTTTTTTTGTGGGCATCGCGCCGGTTGCGAAAGGGTATTTTCCGTGCTGCCTTCGCCTGTGCCACAGAAGCGTGATGGTTCCCATCTATTGCTTTAATTCCTCGGGATCCTCCGTTATAATTAAAAAAATCAGGAGCGATACATGGCTCCTTCCGCGGAGAAATCCGGCAAAATGCCGGTTATATGGCATAGATCGCGCAAGAATGGAAATCGATTACGATATGAAAGTGTTGGTGGTTGATGATTCCCTGGTCATGCGGAGGATCATTATCAACCACCTGCGCTCCTTGGGGTATACGCATATCCTTGAGGCGGACAGCGGGGAGAAGGCGCTAACGATTCTGGCGCAAGACGGGGCGGACCTTATTCTTTCCGACTGGTGCATGCGGGGAATGCACGGCATCGAGGTGCTGCGGAGTGTCCGGAACAACGAGCGCACCCGGAACACCCCCTTTATCATGGTAACCGCCGAGGCGCAGCCGCATCTGATTCTGGAAGCGATTCGGGCCCAGGTCAGTGATTATGTGGTCAAGCCTTTTACCAGAGAGAATCTGCGGGAGAGCATCGACAAGGTTCTTGCCCTGGGGCAGGTGGGGGGCTGAAGGCCGGAGCCGCTCCTTCTGCAGGACATTTAAGAAAATTTGCCAGCGGATATCGTGCCCTTATTCCTCAATCTCGGGCAAAGGCTCCCCCCAATCGTCATCTTCCTGCTTTTCTGTTTGGCCCCACTCCTGCGCCTCATCGTCCTGCTCAGCCAATTCATCAAACAATCCTGTTTCGTCCGGCGGGGCAATGCCGGTAAGATCGGCCTCATGCCAGGCTTCGAGGGTGATTTCTTCCGTTGCCCCATCCTCATGCTGGAGTTCGATAAGCCCTTCCTCCTCGTCAACGGTGACCACGACGAAGCGGGCGCCATCCTCGATGGCCTCGTACCAGTTGCCTTCAATGGGTTCAGTGTCGGTCGGCATGGTCTTTTCCGGAGAACGGTTTTTTGCTACATGAGCAGGCAATCCTCTCGCCAGCAGCAATCTTCCTGGCTGCAGTGTTCCATGGCTGAGCCAAAGCAGGGGAAATTCCCTTCTCTTTCCTGGATGGCGCGGATGAGCTCCTCTTTTTTCATCTTGCCTGCCCTGAGGCCAAGATCTTTCGCCTTTGCTTTGATGTCGAGCATTTTCATGGGAAACCTCCGTGGATGGTGAGCGTAATGCCGGAAATCCGGATCGTTACAAGCATGGATTCATGCTGAGGACAGGGCAGTGAGCGGTCTTGATCACCCGCTCGGTAACGCTGCCGAACAGGGTTTTTTCCACTCCCTTGCAGGTCTGGGTGCCGATCATGATCATGTCGCACCCAGTGGCTTTGGCGTGCCGGACGATCTCTGCCGCAACCTTGCCCGTGAGCACCGCGCTCGCATGGGGGAGGTCACGCGGCATGTTTTCCGTGATGAATTCGGTCATCTTGCGTTTGGCCCGTTCGAGCAGTTCTTTTTCCAGATTTTCCAAGGGCAGATGGGGCACGGCAAAACCGGCGTAGGCGTCAAGACTTTCCACCACAAAAACCACCTCGATGGCCGCTGCGAACTTGCGGGCGATCATGATGGCGGACTGCAGAACCCGGTTTGAATGTGCGGAAAAATCCGTGGGAACCAGAATTTTTGTGATGTTGTTCATGGCCGAGCCTCCTCTGGGGAAAGATCTGGGAACAGCGTGGCAATTGAGCCCAGATTTATAGACGGTTGCAGCGCCGCGCGGAGCCGCGTGTCAATGGCCGGTAAAAGTGCCGCTGGCAGCGAAACCAACGCAGTGAGGCTGGGGAAGGAGATGCGGTGTCTTTCGCCTCTGGCGTCTCATCGCCTGGTGCTTTCAACGACAAAGGGGGTGGAGCGTATGGCAATGCTTTTTTTTCTCACCCAGATCCTGGCCATGGGAATCACCTCGCCCTCCATGGTGACGATGTTGGCCAGCTCCTCAACGTAGGAGATATCCTGGGTGTTGAATTCGTAATAAAAGGTGTTTTCGCTGTAGGGGTCGACGACCAAACAGATTTTCTGCGGGTTGGTCGCGTGTTTTTGGGGGGCGCCGGAAAAGGCGATGTGGGTATCGCGCAGCCGTTTTTCATCGCTGGGGCGCTGGTACACCTGGATCTCAAAGCGAACTATCGCTTGGGGAAAGTTGGCGAGGGGCATGGCTGACCTCTGCACTGTGTGATGATTGCCGTGCGGGCAACAACCGAATCGAAGCTCTCATTTCATAGTATACAGATTCTCCGGGGTGAATCAAAAAATAAAGTGGCGGCGGCGGATTTTTTTACGCTCTGTTCCCGCCGGGCCGGGTTGCCTTTATTTCTTAAGCGGAATCGGACGCATGGCATCGTCCACTGCGACAAAGGTGAAAAGTCCCTCGATGGCCTTTACCCTGGATTCGTCGTACATCTGTTCAAGATACACGGTTACCCGGATCTGGATGCTGGTGTTGCCGACCTTGACCACCTGGCCGATCAGTTCGACAAAGGTGCCGGCCGGGATCGGGGTCGTGAAATCGATGCGGTCCGAGCAAACCGTGACGATTTTTTGCCGGGAAAAGCGGGTGGCGGTGATAAAGGCTGCTTCGTCCATCCACTGCAGGGCCGTGCCGCCGAACAGGGTGGCGTAGTGGTTGGTGGTGTTTGGGAAAACCGCCTTGGTGATGCGGGTTTCAGCGGCTTTCATTTTCTGGGTGATCTCCATGTCCATCTCCTGCGGTTTGGCTGCGCAACGTTTCGCTTTCTTCCCTAACCCATTCCTCGACCTCGGCCGAAGACGGCATCCGCCCGGCGCATTTTACCCTGTGGTTGATGATCAGGGCCGGGGTTTTTGTTACCCCGAACCGCCAGATTTCATCGAGATCGTGCACCGATTCCATGTCCGCGGCCAGGCTGAATTTCTGCAGGGCCTCAAAGAGCATGGCGCTCAATGTGTTGCAGGTCACGCAGCCGGAGCCCAGCACCCGGATGGTGAGGATTTCCGGGGCGGCGCCCTGTTTTCCTTGGCGGCGGCGGTATTCGGCGCGCAAGGCCTCGCGGTAGAGAGGCTCCGCGGTTAAGGGGATGTAATTTTCCTTGGCAATGGCCTCAAAAAGAAAATCCACCGCCGCCTCTTCCTCCATCTCTCCGGCAAGCGCCGTGTTCAGTGCCTGGTCAAGGCCGATCAGCCCGATATTGGCCGCGCCGATGCGGATGGTGCGGGGTGCTGGTCTGTCCTGGTTTTCCATGGGGTTCCTGTTTGGGATACGGCGCCAAGCCAAGTTCGTCTAAAAAAGTTTCATCTGCCGTTCGTTTCCTTTCCCGCCTTTGCTCACGAGCTGATCCGTCTCGTTCAGCAGGGAGGCGGGTATTTCCCGGAGAAAGCGGGAGGGTAGGTGGGCGGCGGTCCGGTTGAATATGGTGCGGTTTGCGGCGTTGCTTACAATCAGGTGGTCCTTGGCTCTGGTCATGGCAACATAGAAAAGACGGCGTTCTTCTTCCACGTCGCTGAGGCGGTTGGCAATGGTGCAGGGAAGGATCTCCTCTTCAATCCCGGCCAGAAAAACCACCGGGAACTCCAGGCCTTTGGCGCCATGCATGGTCATGAGGGCCACGGCTTCGGCCCGTTCATCGTATGCGGTGGCCTGGGCGTTTTGCCGGAGATGTTCGCAGAAGCCCTGAAGATCGTTGCCAAAGGCGTTGGCAAGCTGGAGCAATCGCTTGGCCTCCGGCTCCTGGGGATCAATGCCCAGGATGGGCATGGCCTCGGTCAGGGGGAGGGCAAGGCCATGCTCCGCGGCGCGGCGAAAATGCGCGAGGGCTTTTCCCATTGCCGCGATGCTTTTTGCCGCACCGGCAGGGAGGGGAAGGGCAAACGCCGCGCTGTAAAAATCAGGGCAACGCATGGGGAGCTCTTGTTCCAGGCGGGCGATGGTTGCCTCCCCGATGCCTGGAAGGCCGGCCAGCAACAGGAGATGATCGTGTAGGTTCGCGTCTGCCGCACCAGCCAGGAGAAAATGACAGGCGCCCTTCAGGGCTGGTTTGAGATAAAAGGGGGTGGCGCCGACGAGCTGGAAGGGGATGCCCTTGCGGTGCAGGGCTTGGGCAATGGGTTCGGCCAGTTGGCTGAGCCGGTAGAGGATGGCGAAATCGGCAAAGCTCCGTGGCGGGGTCTGCTCGCCGCGGTTGGCGGTGTGCCGGGAAAGACTGCTGATGCCGCCCAACCCCTCTTCGATGCGGCGCACGATAAACTCCGCCTCGGCCTGGGCGCTTGGCGCCTGATACCATTCGATGGGCGTCGTGCTGCTGCATTCGGCCACGAGCTGGGTGTCGCCGCTCTGCCGGTTCCGGCGGATGAGAGCGGCCGCGCCGTCGATGATGGCAGGGGCTGAACGGTAGTTGCGGATCAAGGCCAGGGTGGCGACTCCCTCTCTGTCTCTAAATCGCTGGAAAAGGGTGAGGTCGCTGCCGCGAAAGCCGTAAATGGCCTGGTTGGGGTCGCCGATGGCAAAAACCCGCGCCTGCGCGCCAAGCAACAGGACTAACTGGTACTGGGGATGGTTGAGATCCTGGAATTCGTCGACAAAAAGATGGGTCGCCCTGCCGATGATGTGTTCGGCAAAGGCGGGATCGCTGCTGAGGCGCTCCACGCAGCGGGGGATGACCAGATCAAGGTCAATGGCCTTGTTGGGGGCAAGCGAGGCAATATAGCGCGCAAGAAGTTCCGGCAGGGCTCCACCGGCTGGCAGCGTCCCCCTGTTGAGCTGGTCAACATAGACTGCCAGTTGCTTTTTGAGGATATGGTGTTCGGCTCGGGATATTTCCGGGAAAACCTTGCGCAGATAGAGGTCGCGCTCATCCTCGCCGATGACCAGGAGATCTGGGGTTTCCTTGCGCAACAGGGCCAGGCAATACCCATGGAAGGTGCCCACGAAGATGGCCCGGGCTGCTTCGCCAAGCTCCCGGCTAAGGCGCTCGTGCATCTCGCGGGCTGCCCGGTTGGTGAAAGTGATGGCCACCATCTCTTCGGGACGTTCATGCTCGGCGGTCAGCAGATGTTCGATCCTGGCCACCAGGGTAAAGGTTTTGCCGGTGCCCGGCCCGGCAGCCACCAGAATATTCCTTGCCGCGCTGGTGATGGCGGCCAGTTGCTCCGGGTTGGGTTTTCTTGGGGATTTGGGCGTGTCGGCGGGAGGAGAGGGGTTTCTCTCAAGGGGCAGCGGTGAGCGGGATAGTTTTTTTGCGGGCTGGAGAGTCTTTTTGCCGGCAAACAGGCTGATCTGGCCGGCCAACTCCTCTCGCTCCCCTTCAGCAAAAACCCGGATCACCCCGAATTCCCCGTCGTAGCCAGGGGTGCGGATGACCCTGCCTGTGCGGATGCGGGCCACTGCCTTGCCCAGCACCGGAGACATCCGGTTGATTTCCTCCACCGGCGTGTCGAGCAGCAGGTTGAACTCCGACCCGAAGCGGTCGATGACCTTGGCGTACAGAGCCATCACCCCCTTGGTGGCCGGGCCGGCGCCGAGGATCTCGCCCAACACCTCGGGCAGCGGGATAAGGCTGTGCACCGCGGGCGAGCCCGGCGGGTAGTACGGCTCGGTCCGCTCGGCCAGCTCCATGACCCGGTGCAGCACCCCCACGGTCAGGGGCTTGCCGCAGACCGGGCAGATCGAGCCGATTTTCCGGGTTTCGAGTGGCTCAAGGCAAACATGGCAGTTCCGGTGGCCGTCGCAATGGTACTTTCCTTCTTCCGGGTAGAATTCGATCGTCCCGGAAAAACCGCCGGTTAGAGGATTTTTCAGGGCCTCGCGCAGATCGGCAAAGCTGAAGCCGGTGTTGAAGATGTTCGCCTCCCGGCCCAATTTCCCAGGAGAATGGCAATCGGAATTGGAGATCAGGGCGAAGCGGTCCAAGGCCGGGATGAGCCGGTTCATGTCCGGGTCCGAGGAGAGGCCGGTTTCGAGCGCGAAGACGTGCGGGCTGAGATCGCCGTAGCATTCCTCGATGGTGTTAAAGCCGGAACGGGAGCCGAACAGGGAGAACCACGGCGTCCAGATGTGGGCGGGCACCAGAAAACCCTCCGGCGCTTTTTCGAGCAGGATTTCGAGCAGATCGCGGGAGTCAAGGCCCAGGATGGGGCGGCCGTCGGACTCGATGTTGCCGATGCCGGCCAGGACGGAGTTTATCCGTTCCGCCGAGGCGAAATCGGGCACATAGAGCAGATTGTGGACCTTGCGCACCGCGCCGTGCCGCTTGTAGATGGAGCTGATCTCAGCGGTGAGCAAAAAACGGCTGGGCAGGGCAACCGGGGTCGCCTCCGATAAGGCCGGAGGAATTGCCTCGTCCTTGAGCTTATAAAACCCCAGTTCGGCAGGCTCAAGCTGCTCCTTGAGCTGGCTGAACCAGCCGGGATGGGTGAAGTCACCGGTGCCGAGGAGATGGATGCCCTTGACGTGAGCCCAGGCGGCAAGGCCCTGCAGGTTTCCGGCCTTGCTGGTTGCCCGGGAGAAGGGGGAATGGATATGGAGATCAGCGATATAGCGCATTTTTTTTGTTGCCGTTTGAAAAATCTCTTTCGTTTAAAAAACGTCTAAATCCCCCCTCGCCCCCCTTTTTCAAAGGGGGGAATAATATGCACTACCTGCTTTGTAAGTAATCGCTGTGCTCCCCCTTTGAAAAAGGGGGATTGAGGAGGATTTATTTAGTGCGATGATACAGCATTTCCCTCGGATGCAATTTCTTAACCGGACAGTGCGGGCAGAGGCTGAAAAAAGAGAGGAGTTGAGTCCGCTCGTTGCTGTTCCCCACTTTGAAAAAGGGGGGTCAGGGGGGATTTTTATGTGTTTTTCGGCCTTTTACGATTTCATCTATCACCACCAGCACTGCATCCGTCTCCAATAAAACCTGCCTATTATCAAAACGCAATACACGCAAGCCTAATTCGGTCAATGCTGCATCGCGTTCTTGGTCTTTGGTCTGATGCTCTTCTGCAAAATGTTGGCTTCCGTCGAGTTCGATCACCAACTTCGCTACCGGGCAATAAAAATCCACAACGAATGTGGACAATGGCTTTTGCCGATAAAACTGGACACCTTGTATCTGCTTGCGTCGAATGCGTTGCCATAGCACCTGTTCCGCATCGGTCATGTTGGTTCTGAGTGAGCGGGAATTTTCCTTGAGTTTTGGGCTGTAGCGTTCCATTTTTTCTCAAAATCCCCCTCAGTCCCCCTTTTTCAAAGGGGGACGCCATCATCAAACGTCATTTTTCTTAAAAAAAGAGAAAAACCGACGTTAACCAATGAATCTTACACAGATTCACTCTTCCTGTCCACGCCCTATTTTCCTACGGAAAAGACGGAAAAGGATGGCCTTCCTTTGATAAAATCGCTATATATTGAGCAGTTCATTTCGAACTTTTTTTTAATGAGAGGGAGACCGGAAATGGTTGAACAGATAACAGACGTGGTGATTATCGGCGCTGGCCCGGCAGGGTTGCAGGCCGCCGTGCACGCAGCCAGAAAAAAGGCTTCGGTACTTGTCTTGGGGCGGGTGGAAAACAGCAGTATTTCCCAGGCCCATGTTGAGAATTATCTCTGTGTCGATGGCGTGACCGCTGGGGCGGAGTTGCTGCGGGTCGCCTTGGCCCAGGCCATCCGTTTTGGCGCGGAGGTGTGGCCGGAGGATGTCCTGCACCTTGGCCAGGAAGGAGAGCTGTTCACGGTCAAGGTGGAAAGCGGACGGCAGGTCACGGCCCGAACCCTGATCCTTGCCACCGGCACCTCACGGAAAAAGTTGAAGGTGCCTGGCGAGAAGGAGCTGCTGGGGCGTGGGGTCAGTTATTGTGTGGATTGCGATGCCAATTTTTATCGCAACGCCAAGGTGGCGGTGGTGGGCAACGAATCCGCTGCGGTGGACGGGGCCCTGACCCTTACCAAGTATGCCGCCGAGGTGCATCTGGTTTGTAAGGATTTGGCGGTTACCAAGGAGCTTGGCGAAAAGCTGGCCGCCAGCTCGGTGGTGGTCCATAAGGGAAGATGGCCTCAGGAGATTGTCGGCGAAAAGGCGGTGAGCGGCCTTGTGCTGGACAGCGGCGAGACCCTTGCCGTGGACGGGGTTTTTGTCGAACTCGGGGCCAAGGGGGCCATGGAGCTTGCCACCAGCATCGGCGTCCTGCTCGACACGGAAACCTTCTCCTTTATCGAAACCAACAAGAAGCAGGAAACCAATATCCCAGGTATCTACGCGGCGGGCGACATTGCCGGACCTCCCTGGCAGATGGCCAAGGCGGTGGGCGAGGGGTGCGTGGCCGGTTGGGAGGCCGCCAACCACGCCAACCGGCTCAAGCGTATTCCGGAAAGCGTATAACGTGCCGGATTTTTTGCCGATGGACTCCCCCGAACAGTACATGGCAGTCGCCCTTGCCGAGGCACGGCTTGCAGCGGCGCGGGGCGAGGTGCCCATCGGCGCGGTGCTGGTGGACAGCGCCGGACAGATTATCGCCCAAAACGGTAATCGCACCATTGAGCTGTGCGACCCAGGAGCGCACGCGGAGATGCTGGTGCTGCGACAGGCGGGCCGGTTGCAGGGGAATTACCGGTTGCCCGGCACCACCCTCTATGTTACTCTTGAGCCCTGCGTGATGTGCGCTGGTGCCCTGGTGCACGCCCGGGTGAGCCGCCTGGTCTATGGGGCCATTGATCCCAAGGCAGGCGGAGTTGTTTCTCTGTTTCAGGTCGGACAGGACACGCGGCTCAATCATCTGCTGGCCGTGGAAGGCGGCCTGCTGGCGGCGGAGAGCGCCACCCTGCTCAAGGATTTTTTCCGGCAGAGAAGGTGCGGGGCAGGCGAGGGCAAAAGGTAGGAGCGGCTTCAGCCGCGATAATCTGCTTGAAACGGAGAGGTGCCAGAGCGGCCGAACGGGAGCGACTCGAAATCGCTTGACCTGGGAGACCAGGTCCGTGGGTTCGAATCCCACCCTCTCCTCCAGTTCTGCCGGGGAAAAAATCGGTCGGACGTTATTGGGTGATGATTTCGTAAAAAAATCAATAATCGTGATATGCTGTTTCCGGCGTTCGTTTCGGTCCTCGCTTGAGTGGGAAAAGCCGGAGTAAACGAGCGGAGCGAGACCACGGTCCAGGGTCCTGGATAGTTAGGGAAAGCCCGGGTCTCTGTTTTTACCGAGGTGACGATTTGTAGAGCTTCTTTTTTTTGCGTGTCTGCAACGGAGCTTGGCGGGTTGCACGAAAATAAGAATGGTGGAAAAATGACGCGATACCTCGACTGGCTCCATCAAGCGGAAAACGACTTGCAATGGGCGAAACATTCTTTTGCCGGAGGTTTTTATGCCCAGTCCTGTTTTGTCTGTCAGCAGGCTGGCGAAAAGGCATTAAAGGCATATTGTCTGTTCAAGGAGTATGATACTGTTCGCACACACTCCCTCTATCAGATCATCCGGGCGTTGCATGAAAACGGGAAGCTGGAACAATGCGCCAAGATCCTCGATTTGTATTACATCGCCGGACGGTATCCGGACGCATTCCCCGGAGGAGCTCCTTACGAAATGATCACCCGCGAGCAGGCCGAGGAAGCTCTTGCGTCTGTCGAGACAATCTATGCAATCATTGTCGAACGAACATCTTCCGGGAAATAATCTTCATGGCGCGGTCGATTTTGGAGAAAAGCAGGCCAGAGGTCAGTGTTCGTGATTACGGCAGGGATGCGCTTGTCGAGATATTCCGGCAACGGCTTTCGCAGCATCCCAATGTTGCCGCCGCCTTTCTCTTTGGTTCGTCGGCAAGCGGCAAGGCCTCATTTTGGTCTGACTGCGATCTCGTGGTTGTTGCCCAGACGGAAGATCCGTTTATCAAAAGGCCAAGACTTTTTGATGACCTTTTCGATCTTGGCTTCGCGCTTGATCTGCTGGTGTATACCCCGGCCGAGTTTGCAGAGATGCAGTCGGACGCCTCGCCGTTCTGGAAAAGTTTTAGGGAAAGCTGTGTCAGGGTTATCTGATTTCTCGTGCATGAAGATGTGGCCGGGAGAAAAAGTGACATCCCTGCTGCGCCCGAAACGAGCCAGCCTTTTGATGCCAGTATCCCTTCGCTTCGCATGAATCAGGACGCAGCAAGAGAGTGGTTCGCCATCCGCACCAAGCCCCAACAGGAACAGATTGCCAAACTGCATTACCAGCGGCAGGGGTATGTGGTCTACCTGCCCATGATGCGGACCATAGTCCGGCACGCCCGCCGCACCGAGGAGAAGCTCAAGCCGTTTTTTCCGGGTTATCTCTTTTTGCATCTTGCCCCGCTCGAACGAAACTGGGTGGCGATTTCCTCCACCCGTGGCGCCCTCGGGCCGATATGCTTCGGCGACCAGTATGTGCCGGTGCCGGACTGGATCATCGCCGACCTGCAGGCCAAGGAAGACGGGAGCGGAGCGGTCCCATTGGCGGAGTTGCGGGAAAAATGGCTGACTCCGGGCGCTGCTGTCGCGGTGCAACTTGATGATGACACCTCTGTCCAGGGGTTGTTTTACTCATTCTCCGGCGAGGAGAATGTGGTGGTGCTTTTGAGTTTTCTTAACCGTCAGGTGAAGGCCACACTTCCTTTGGATAGGGTACAGCGACAATAAGGCGTTTAGGTTATTCCATCTTTTTTGATCAATCCCCGTTTTTGTTTGACACTGGCTGAAAATGTCATGTATACCGGGGCAACGGTTGAATAGGCGTTCACCCGAAGGGCGGTAGCATGCCATTTTTCTATTTTAGTAAATTTGGCTGGTTTTATTTTTCGGAGAGCAAGAGATACGGAAGAGCGCAGGGCACAACAGCCTTATAATGAATTGCCAGGCATCATGTTTACCGAAAGGTCCTCTTGCTAATTTCCTAAGGTTCCCTTAAAAGTTGTAAAATAATGGCAGAAGAGAAGAAAATATTTCAAAAAATCAAGGAGGCGGGCAGCCATTCCATGATTTATGGTTTGGGCTCTGTCTTGCAGACTCTTACCGGTTTTGTGCTAATACCATTATACACGCGGTATTATACGACTGATATATACGGCGTATTAGCTTTAGTCACCATTAGCGGGACACTGGCTGGATCCATATTCTATTTAGGCGCCTCTTCAGCGCTGGCTCGATCCTATTACGACTATGACGACCCGGAAGAACGTAAGCGGGTTGTAAGCACATCTCTCTATATCACCCTGTTTGGCGCGATTCTTCAGGTAATCTTGGGATTCTCACTTGGTGGCTTTCTTTCAGAGTGGCTGTTCAAATCCTACGCATATAGACTGCATATTGCGTTAATGCTCACATCCTCGGCATTCACGTTCATAAACACACTATTTTATATGCTGCTCCGTTTTCAACGCCTTTCAAAATACGTCATAATACTTAATATCGTTTCGTTGCTTCTGTCGTCGCTACTGATTGTTTTCTTTCTGGTTTGGGCGAAGTTGGGAGTGTTAGCTCCAATACTGGGTGGACTGCTGAGCCAGACTATTGTTTGCGGGGTACTTTTTCTGTTGGTGCGTAAAAACTTTGTGATGGGGTATTCTGATAAAGAATTGAAAATTCAGATACTATTCGGATTACAATCGGTAATTATAGCCCTGGCCTATTATTCCTTTGATTGGTTGAACCGTTTTTTCATCAATAAGTACTGTTCTCTTAGTGAAGTTGGCATTTATTCGCTAGGCTATCAGATTGGCATGAGCATTAATATATTGTTGATTTTTCCATTTTGCCAAATATGGGCGCCCATGCGAATGCAGTATCGCAACGACCATAATGCAGACGAGTTCTATAAAAAGATATTGACCTATTATTTTATGATCGGGCTGACTATTACGGCATCCATAAGCGTTTTTGCGCGTGAAATCATCACGCTTCTGGCAGGACACAAGGAATATGTGGATGCATTCCGGGTTGTTCCCTTCGTCATGCTGGGGATGCTAATTTATGGGGCGGTTAACATCATTGATAGCGGCATCTATTTTAGCAGAAAGGTGATTTACCACGCATATATTTTTTGGTTTACGTCGTTGGTTTCCCTGATTCTCAATTATTTGTTGGTCCCACGATTTGGCTATCTGGCGGCGGCGTTTGTGATTCTAGTCTGTTATTGCACAGTCGCGATGCTGGTTTTCATGATTTCCAATCGTCTCTATGCAATCCCGTACGAGGGGAAGCGACTGGCAGCACTTATGGGGCTCAGTATTGCGGTTATTGTCGCGGGTAGCATGGTGTCACTTCCGTCACTCGTCTCTGTAATCGTTTTGAAGTTGTGCCTAATGACCTTCATGTGCATTGTCATTTATACGTTGATACTCTACAGGGAAGAAAAGGATAAAATACACATGGTCTTCAGAAGGGTGTGCTTTGGAACAAATTAATCGAAAAAGCCTGAAAAAAGCATTACGGGGCAACATATTGACAATCGGTTCATGGATAAGTCTGGCACATCCGGCTATCGCCGAGATTATGTCCGATGCCGGATTTGATTGGTTGACAATAGATATGGAGCACAGCGTCATCACCATCCGCGAGGCGGAAGAGTTGATCCGTATAATTGACCTTAAGGGTAAGACTCCGCTGGTGCGTGTGACAAGCAATGAGCCCAACCAGATCAAACGGGTCATGGATGCTGGGGCGCACGGTGTTATTGTGCCGATGGTCAACTCTCGGGAGCAGGCCGAGGCGGCCGTGAGGGCGGTCAAATATCCTCCATCCGGCACACGTGGGGTGGGCCTGGCGAGAGCGCAAAAGTACGGTGCCGGATTTGATGACTATGTCCGTTGGCTTGAGGAAGAATCTGTCGTAATCGCCCAGATTGAGCATATAGACGCTATCAACAATCTGGATTCAATCCTGACGATGGAAGGCATTGACGGTACCATTATAGGGCCATACGATCTGTCGGCTTCCATGGGCAAGCCGGGTAAATTTGAAGATGCCGACGTAATGGAGGCCATTGCTCGTTACGAGGAAACTTCTAAAAGACTAAGCAAGCCGCTCGGTTATCATGTGGTCCCTTCCGATTACCTACAAGTCAAAGCAAGGATTGAGAAAGGGTATTCATTTGTTGCGTTCAGTACGGATTTTTTATTCTTGGGAAATGTTTGCAGGGAGCAACTTGGTAAAGTTTTAAATACCAATAATTTACTAGGAATGGATACTGAAATTGAAAAATAGATTTATACTATGGCTAGTCGATAAAACGAAACGTTATGTATGGACTTTCGCTAATTTGTACGATATACGAATCAACAAGCATGTGAGTCCACAAGGTCAGCATTCCGTTATACTGAAAGGCGGCATCGACGATGCAAACAATAATATCCCCAAGACCGTATACTTCAATACCCGCTCTGGGGACATTACAATAGGAGAAAATACCGTATTTGGTGAGGATGTTATGGTGCTCACCGGTAAACACTATTGTGTTTCAGAAGCAGAAGAAGAAAATAAACCATTGCATTATGTTCCTGAAGAGGGGAGAGATGTGACGATTGGGTCAGGGTGTTATATTGGCAGTGGAGTTATTGTAATCGGCAAAGTAAATATTGGTGATTATGCGGTAATTGGTTCAGGTTCAGTCGTAACAAAAGATGTACCTTCTCGTGCTTTCTTTGCCGGTAATCCTGCAAAACTGATAAAAATGCTATAACTAAAACTAATAGTTACTACTTTAATTGAATGGAACATATATGAACATAATAGGCATGATCCCAGCCCGCATGGCATCTACCCGTTTTCCGGGTAAACCTTTGGCTAAGATAAATAGCATCCCGATGATCGGCCATGTTTATTATCGATGCAAGATGTGTGCGCTGTTGACTGATGTCTATGTTGCCACCTGCGACCGGGAGGTTTTTGACTACATCGAGTCCATTGGCGGCAAGGCGGTCATGACTGCCGACACCCACGAGCGGGCCAGTGACCGCTGTGCCGAAGGGATGTTGAAAATCGAGCAGAAAACTGGCAAGCCAACCGATATTCTGGCCATGATTCAGGGCGACGAGCCGATGGTGTATCCGGAGATGATCACCGAAGCGCTTCAGCCAATGATTGATGATCCAAATGTTATGATTACCAACCTGCTTGGACAAATTGCCTCGCAGGAGGAATTTGAGGATCCAAATCAGGTTAAGGTGGTGACCGATCTGGCCGGTAATGCGCTCTATTTTTCTCGCGAACCGATCCCCTCCCGTAAAAAATATTCCGCGCAGGTGCCGATGTTCAAGCAGGTGCCGATCATCCCGTTCCGCCGAGACTTTTTGATCGAGTACAACAACATGTCTCAGACACCGCTGGAAATCATAGAATCTGTCGATATGATGCGGATTGTGGAAAATGGGATTAAGATCCGGATGATCAAGACAAAATATGAAACGCATGCGGTTGATACTGCAGCGGATTTGCATCATGTCGAGGAGCTTATGAAGGAAGACTCTCTGGTTCGCTTATATGAAAGAGCATGATATCCGTCCTAAGCATATTTTTGATGAATACCTGCGGCTGACGACAGAGGATACCCGCTCTTATTTCCAGGATTCAGTCAGGCATGACGTTGGCTGCCCCGCTTGTGGCGCAAACGGGGTACATGCTTTTACCAAAATGGGTTTCAGTTACGCCGAATGTCCGGACTGCAGCACTCTTTATGTTAGTCCGCGCCCCGAACGTTCCGCTTTTGAGAGATATTATACCGACTCCCCATCAACTCATTACTGGGCTACCACATTTTATAAAGAGACCGAAGCAGCAAGGCGTGAAAAAATATGGAAACCCAAAGCCGAATTAATATCTGAAAAATTATCCCATTTTTCTGCTTTTGACGAGATAGTTGATGTGGGAGGGGGTTACGGGACCTTTGCTGAGGAAATCAACCGCATTTCAGGATGCAAGGTCACAATCGTGGAACCATCGCGTCATCTTGCCGAGATTTGCCGTAATAAGGGTTTTGTGGTTATTGAAAAGTTTCTTGAGGATGTCTCACCGTGCGATCTGGGCCACAAAACTCGTTGCTTTGTCAGCTTTGAACTTTTTGAGCATTTATACGACCCTGCCGCCTTTTTACGATGTCTCAACCGTTTGATGCGAGTTGGCGACGCCTTCATTTTTAGCACTTTGAACGGTATGGGCGCAGATATCCGGGTATTATGGGAACATTCGCAGGCAGTTTCGCCGCCGCATCATCTTAATTTCTTTAACTCCCATTCTGTTCGTAAGCTTCTTGCAACTTGCGGTTTTGGTGTGATAGAGGTAACTACCCCAGGGAGACTGGATGTCAATATTATCGAAAACAGTCTGCAGCATGTAACCGATAGATTTTGGCAAACTTTTATCACTCATTCATCTGAAAATGCTAAACAGCAACTGCAGGAATTTTTGGCTGCACACCTGTTGAGTTCACATATGATGGTAATTTGTAAAAAAGATTCAGAGTCATATAACCTGTAAATACAGATCCACAGTTTAATTGGAGATAATTTCAATGGCTTCCGGGAGATTAAAGGTTGGCATAGCCGGATATGGTGTTGTTGGTAAAAGACGTCGTGTTTTTATCGATCTGAATCCGCACTTAACTACGGTAGCGGTAAGTGATATTGCCTTTGGCAAAGACGGTATAGCGGAGGATGGTGTACCATTTTTTTCTGATTTCAAATCTCTTTATTCACAGGATATTGATATCCTTTTGGTCTGTCTGCCAAACCATTTGGCCGCAGAAGCGACGATTTCAGGAATCGAGAAAGGTCTACATGTCTTTTGTGAAAAACCTCCGGGTAGAACTGTTGAAGATATTCGCAAAGTACTCGAAAGCGAAAAACGACATCCAAAGATAAAACTGAAATATGGCTTCAACCATCGTTATCATACCTCTGTCATTGAGGCAAAACGGATTATTGACAGCGGCCAGTTTGGTAAGGTCATAAACATTAGAGGAGTCTACGGAAAAAGCAGCGTCATTCCTTTCTCCGGCGGTTGGCGCTCTGAGCGCCAATATGCCGGAGGCGGTATTCTGTTGGATCAAGGCATTCATATGCTCGACATGATACTTTTGTTCGGGGGGGATTTTGAAGAGGTGAAAAGTTTTGTTTCCAATGACTATTGGAATCATGATGTTGAAGATAATGCCTATGCAATCATGAGGAACCGGTCTGGCTGCGTTGCCATGATCCACTCGACCGCTACCCAATGGCAACACCGATTCAGACTAGAGGTCACTCTGGAAGAAGCGCAACTTGAATTAACGGGAATATTGTCCGGCTCAAAAAGTTATGGTGAGGAAAAATTGCGCTGTGTCCCCAGAAAAGACGGTTCGATCATTGGATCATTTACGGAAACAACGACTTCTTATTTGGAAGATAATTCATGGCGGGATGAAGTAGACGAATTTGCCGACGCCATAGTCAATGACAAACCCATCGAAAGCGGAACAAGCACCGATGCCTTGAAAGTTATGGAGCTTGTTTACAATATTTACTGCGCTGATCAGCAATGGCAGCAACTGTTCAATATTGATCATCCCTAACAGGAGGTAATACACATTATGAACAACATAGACAAAGCTTGCATGGCATCAAACAGCGCTGGTGTATTTGCGCAAGGTTATTTTACCTATCTCAAGCAGGTCCTAGATTCTATTTCTCCGGAATCCATAGACCAGCTTGTGGCAGAATTCGAAGCCGCTCGCGCCGCTGGCTCCACAATATTTGTTGCGGGAAATGGCGGCTCAGCCACCACCGCCACCAGTATGGCCAATGACATCGGGTTTGACATCTTGAAGAAGACGGATACGGACAAGCCTTTCAGGGTCATGGCGCTTACCGATAATGGTTCAGTTATTACCGCAATTGCCAATGATGTCGGTTATGAGAACATATTTATCAATCAGTTAAAGATTCATTATCGTCCAGGGGACAAATTGCTTGCCATCTCAGCCAGTGGCAACTCGCCAAACATTGTGGCAGCCGCCGAGTGGGTTAAGCAACAGGGGGGCAAGGTCATCGGTTTCCTGGGATTTAGCGGAGGCAAGCTCAAGGAGATAAGTGACATCATTCTCCATGTAAAATCAGAACCCGGTGAGTACGGTCCAGTGGAGGATGCTCATCTGGTGCTAAATCATATTTTGGCGCACTGGTTTCAGTGTAAATTGAAATAAGCCGTTCAAGAACAATTACCAGGATCTGGCTATGTCGCGTTTCGATCACATTGAAACTCATGTTTCAGACATCAAACGATATTGTGAGTTTCTTGTCGCTATTTTCGAGGGGGGAACCTATAAGGTCATTTCTCCTAGCGGAACATCCATGTATACTTCTCCAGACCAAGTCAATATCGAGGTGAAAAAGAAAAGTATTGATGGAGCTCCGACCAAAAGCGGTTTTTGCAACCCGTGCTTGCGGCGACTTGATCCAAGATCGCTCTTGTCTGAACTCAACTTGGAAATAGAATCCGAGCAGGATTCTATTTCGGGCAAGGTGTATTTTTTCAAGGATCACGAAGGGGTGACTTGGCATATCAAAGACCTGCCGTGATAAATCAAGGAGATGCATTCATGTCATACAAAATCCTGCTTGGCCCGTCATCCTTTGGCGAAACAGATAAGGCACCATTTTTCAAGCTCCAGGAGGCTGGCTATGAAGTTGTAGATAATCCCTTCAAGCGCAAGCTGACCAAGCAGGAGTTGTTCGATCTGCTGACACCGGACGTGATTGGGATTATAGCCGGATTAGAACCATTGGATCGCGAGGTATTGTCCCGATCAAAGTTAAAGGTTGTTTCACGGGTAGGATCTGGCATTTCAAATGTTGATCTGGAAGCTGCTGAGGAGTTAGGGATAATTGTGCGCTCGACCCCTTATGGGCCTACGGAAGCTGCTGCAGAACTTACCCTCGGAGCCCTGCTCAGCTTGTTGCGTAAGATCCCCCGGATGGATCAGGCACTTCATGCCGGCAGATGGGAAAAGCGCATTGGGACCCAGTTGGAAGGCAAAACCGTGGCAATTATAGGCTATGGACGGATCGGCAAGCGCGTAGCCGAATTGCTCGCCCCATTCCATGTGCGTTTGTTGGTCGTTGATCCTAACCTGGAGCAATCGGCTGTAGGCGCGGCCGAACTCATGTCACTCGATGAAGCGCTGCCATGGGCTGATATCATTACACTGCACAGCAGCGGGGAAGCCTGCCTTCTTGGAGAACAAGAGTTCAGACGGATGAAGCAAGGCGCGTTTTTGTTGAATGTCGCCCGTGGTGGGTTGGTGGCAGAAGAGGCTCTGGTCGAGGCGTTGGACGACGGCAAGGTTGCCGGAGCTTGGATTGACACCTTTGGAATGGAGCCTTACAAGGGGCCGCTATGCGGTCGGGAAAATGTGGTGTTGACCCCGCACGTAGGTTCATATACGCTGGAATGTCGCCAGGGGATGGAAAATGAGGCAGTGGAAAACCTGCTGGCTGTTACTGGAAAGTGTTGTTGAGATGAAGATCGATTTTAGCGGAAAGATAGCCCTGGTGACCGGCGGCACAAAGGGAATCGGCAAACAGATAGCTGATGATTTGTTGAAGTTGGGGGCTGATGTCTATGTTTCTGGCCGCTCTATTGAGCCCCCAGCGGAAATGCAGGATAGGGCGGACCGATATTTAGCAGTCGATTTCACCGACAGAAATAATACGAAGCGTTTCCTTGATTCCGTGTCACAGATAGAACGTATTGATATTTGTATTAACAATGCTGGGATCAATCGTATTAATCCTATTGACGAAACGCTCATTGAGGATTGGGACGATATTTCGGCGGTGAATCTCGACGCGCCTTTTTTGCTCACGCGCACGGTAAGCAGAATCATGAAAACCAATCGTTACGGCAGAATTATTAATATTTCTTCTATTTTTGGTGTTATCAGCAAGGCAAAGCGGGCATTGTACTCCATGTCAAAATTCGGACTGCGTGGCCTGACCATATCAAGCGCCCTTGATCTCGCTCCTTACAATATCCTCGTGAATTCCGTTTCGCCGGGATTCATTATGACAGAATTGACTCAGCGTATTCTCGACCCTGCGGAGATGGTTCATCTGGCCGAACAAGTGCCAATGGGCCGTTTTGCCCAGCCAGAAGAAATCTCCCGTTCTGTTTTGTTCCTCGCAAGCGACCTCAACACTTACATCACCGGGCAAAATCTAATTATAGATGGCGGGTTTGTAAATGTCTGATTTCATGATTAAATCTCTCCGGAAAGAATATGGCGTCAGCTTTGTCAACGACTTCACTGTTCCGCTAAAAGAGGCAACCGACGAGGGAGCTTTTGTCATCTGCGACAGCAAGGTTTTCGACCTCTATCGGGATCGGATATTGAACGCGGTAACGCAGGAGCGCTGTCTGATCATCGAAGCATTAGAAACCGCAAAAACCATTGAAAAATGTAAAGAAATAATTGAGTTGCTTGTTGATGCCAAGATGCGCCGCAATCAGAAATTAATCGCATTAGGGGGAGGAGTCATTCAGGATATAACTGCATTCATTGCATCCATCCTTTATCGCGGCATAGGCTGGAAATTCTTTCCTACGACTCTGCTGGCACAGGGAGACAGTTGCATCGGCAGCAAGACGTCCATCAATCTTGGCACTAAGAAAAATATTCTCGGAAACTTTTACCCTCCTGATCAGATTTTTATTGATTCTGAGTTTCTGGAATCCCTTGCCGCAGGAGATATTCAATCAGGCATCGGCGAAATACTCCACTTTTACTATTATTCAAACAGTCCATTAATCACTAAACTTATAAAAAACTACCATAATGTTCTTGCAGATCGAAAACTCCTAAGAGAATATACGCAAGAGAGCCTTGCCATAAAGAAGTCGGTGATTGAGGTCGATGAGTTTGATAAGGGAGAGCGGAACAAGTTCAACTACGGTCATACTTTTGGACATGCCTTGGAAACCATTACCGACTATGGGGTTCGTCATGGACAGGCAGTGACCGTTGGTATGGATTTGGCCAATTACCTTTCCTTGAAATTTGGTCTGCTGCCGCAGGAACAGTTTGATGAGATGCACGCACAATTATCGGTCAACTTTCCTGATTATGATTTCAATTCTTGTAACATGGATTTGTATTTTGATGCTTTATCCAAAGATAAGAAAAATATTGGTACTAACTTAGGCTGTATCCTTTCTGAAGGTCCGGGGCGTCTGGTGCGCAAACAAGTTCCATTTGATAATGTATTGAAAGAAAGCATTCGATCTTATTTCACCTCGAAATTACTTCAATTTGATACGGAGAAGTAAATTGTGAATTTCTTCAGGCATGCTCAGGCGTTAGTGGAATCAGAAGCCATCGGCGATAACACCCGTATCTGGGCTTTTGCTCATGTGCTGTCAGGCGCACGAATTGGCGCCGACTGCAATATCTGCGACCATGTCTTTATCGAAAACGACGTGCTGATTGGAGATCGTGTCACGATAAAATGTGGGGTACAGATATGGGACGGTTTGCGAATTGAAGATGATGTTTTTATCGGTCCCAATGCGACTTTTACCAATGATCTTTTTCCCAGAAGTAAGCAACATCCGGAAGAGTACACTAAGACCTTCCTCTGTAAAGGAGCCTCCATTGGAGCAAATGCCACTGTTTTAGCTGGTGTTACCATTGGAATAAACGCGATGGTTGGAGCTGGCGCGGTGGTTACGCGTGATGTCCCCCCAAATGCCATTGTTGTGGGAAACCCAGCGGTAGTTAAGGGTTATGTTAATGTCAACAATCAACAGGGGAGTTCCCACCTGAAGCAAATCGGTGAGGCAGAATCTGTCGTCCCGGGAGTAAGATTTTATAATCTACCTTTGATTGAAGATATGCGTGGCAATCTTTCTTTTGCTGAATGTGGTCAATATTTACCGTTTGTACCCAAACGCTATTTTCTTGTTTTTGATGTGCCAAGTAAGGAAATACGTGGTGAGCATGCCCATAAGCAGGTGCAGCAATACTTGGTTTGCGTTAAAGGGAGTTGTTCGGTGGTGGTGGATGACGGTAAACACCGCCAGGAATTTCTTTTGAACTCGCCAGCCCAAGGGCTTTATTTACCCCCGATGATATGGGGAATTCAGTATAAATATTCACCTGATGCCGTATTGATGGTTCTGGCCTCTGATGTATATTCTGCTGCTGACTACATTAGAGATTATGATGAATATTTGCAGGCGGTGGCAGGATGATACCTTTTTTGAACCTTGGCAACGTTAATGCACGGCATCGGGACGAAATCGTTAGCGCGATGATCCGAGTACTCGACTCCGGATGGTATATCCTTGGCAATGAAGTAAGGGCTTTTGAAAAAAAATTTGCAGACTATTGCGGTGTATCACATGCTATTGGTGTGGCAAACGGATTGGATGCCCTGACGCTCATTTTTAAAGCCTATATGGAACTTGGCCTTATGAGTGAAGGGGATGAAGTTATAGTCCCAGCCAATACATATATAGCTTCTATGCTGGCGGTATCGGCCAATCGGCTTATTCCGGTACCGGTGGAACCGCACCCAGATACCTTTAATATCGACATCAAGCAAATTGAAGAGAGTATTTCCCCGCGCACAAAAGCCATCATGGTGGTGCATCTGTATGGGCAAATCGGCTACTCCGATGAGCTGCAAAAGTTGGCAGACAAATATGGGCTCAAAGTCATTGAGGACTCGGCTCAGGCGCATGGTGCGCTGTCCCAAGGGAAACGCGCTGGGTCTCTCGGAGATGCGAGTGGGTTCAGTTTTTATCCCGGCAAGAACCTTGGCGCTCTCGGAGATGGTGGTGCGGTAACAACCAATGACGCGGAGCTTGCCCACACTATTCGGGCCTTGGGGAATTATGGGTCGAAGGTTAAATACGAGAATCTCTTTAAAGGGGCCAATAGCCGTCTTGATGAACTGCAAGCTGCAATTCTGTCAGTCAAAATACAGTACCTTGACCATGACAATCAGAGGCGCCGTGTAATTGCGAAGCAATATTTGGAATCAATCTGCAATCCAAAGCTGAATCTTCCGAAGAGCATATCCCCAGAATCTCATGTATGGCATCTTTTTGTTGTTAGAACAGAGCAACGCGATGTTTTTCAGCAGCATCTTAAAGATAAAGCTATTGGAACGGTAATCCATTATCCGGTTCCTCCGCATAAACAGCAAGCATACGGTGAATGGAACGTACGTAGTTATCCTGTTACTGAAGAAATTCATCGGACTGTTCTGAGCTTGCCCATAGATCCAAGCATGAGTGATGACGAGGTGCGGGCGGTCATTGATGCTTGTAATTGCTATTGAGAAAGGTAATTGAATGAAAACAGTTATTCTGGCAGGCGGTTTCGGTTCGCGACTAAGCGAAGAAACAACTATCAAGCCGAAGCCCATGGTGGAGATCGGTGGTAAGCCAATCCTCTGGCATATTATGAATATCTATGGGCACTACGGCTTCAAGGAATTCGTTATTGCCCTGGGTTACAAGGGAGAGTACATCAAGGAATATTTTCTTAATTACTATAACTTTCAGAGTGATTTGACTATCTCTCTTAAAAACGGTGAAGTGTCGGCCCAAAAAAACTGTAACAGGGATTGGATGGTTCATCTCGTCGATACAGGTACGAACAGTATGACCGGCGGTAGACTTCACCGACTTCAGGATCACGTTGGCAACAGCACATTCATGCTGACATATGGCGATGGCGTCTGCTCAGTGGATGTTAACAAACTGGTGGCATTTCATAAGTCGCACGGAAAACTGGCAACCGTTACGGCGGTCCGCCCGACCGCGCGTTTCGGGGGCATGTGCTTTGACGGTGAACGGGTGATCGAATTCAAGGAAAAACCGCAGGCTGGAGAAGGGTGGATCAACGGCGGTTTTTTTGTCTTTGAGCCGGGGATCTTTGAATATCTTCATGGAGACGCCACTGTTTTGGAAGCAGAGCCAATGGAGAACCTTGTTCGTGACGGGCAGTTAATGTCCTACCGGCACGACGGTTTTTGGCAGTGTATGGATACCATCCGCGACAGGAGTCACCTCGAGGAGCTTTGGCAATCAAATCCACCATGGAAGGCTTGGAGAGATTGATGTTCAACGGATGTTATTTAGGCAAGAGGGTACTTGTCACTGGTCATACAGGGTTCAAAGGGAGTTGGCTCACTGCCTGGTTGCTCAAGCTAGGGGCGGAAGTCATCGGTGTATCAAAAGATGTCCCGACCAACCCGGCTATGTTCGTCGAAATGGGTCTCGCCCAACGCATTTGTCACCGTGTGGCTGATATTCGCGACTTGCCGGCGATGCAGGCCATTATTCGTGAGGAACGGCCTGACTTTGTATTTCACTTAGCCGCCCAGGCCGTTGTCTCGGTTTCTTACGTTGATCCGGCGGAGACAATGACTTCGAACGTCATCGGGACGATGAACGTTCTGGAGTCCCTGCGCACGGTCGATCATCCCTGTATTGCAGTGCTCATCACCAGCGACAAGTGCTACGACAATGTTGAATGGGTGTGGGGGTATCGCGAAACCGATGCGCTTGGGGGCAAGGATGTCTACAGCGGCTCCAAAGGCGCTGCTGAACTGGTCATCAAGTCTTATCTGCACTCCTTTTTTATGGCCCCAGACCACCCGGTGCGCATCGGCGTTGGCCGGGCGGGGAATGTCATTGGCGGAGGCGATTGGGCTAAGGACCGGATCGTGGTGGATTGTATGCGCGCCTGGAGTGAAGGCCGTTCTGTCGAAATCCGCAGTCCGAGCGCCACACGGCCCTGGCAACATGTGTTGGAACCGTTGAGTGGTTATTTGACGCTTGGTGCGGCGCTCGCCAGGACGGGTGATCTGCACGGTGGTGTTTTCAACTTTGGCCCTCGCGCGGAGCAAAACCGGACAGTAGTTGAACTGCTGAGCGATCTGGGTGCCCATTGGGGTTTTTTGCGCACGGAGGATGCCTACCGGGTTACCGGTAACATTCCGTTCCACGAGGCAGGCCTGCTTAAACTGTGTTGTGACAAAGCCCTGTTTCATCTCAAATGGGCACCCAATCTCGGCTATCCAGAGATGATTCAAATGGTCAGCGAGTGGTACTACGCCTATTACCATGAGCACGGCGACATGTACAGCCTGACCCTGGAGCAGATTGCCACCTACGAACGCTTCGCCGAGGAGCGGAACCGCGCATGGACTACCCGCTGATCGAAGGCGTGCTTGTCACGCCACAGAAACGCATCCTGAATTCAAAAGGCGATATCCTGCATGCCATGAAACGCTCGGGGCCGGGATATACAGGCTTTGGCGAGGCATATTTTTCCATTGTGCGCACCGGTCTTATTAAGGGATGGAAGCGTCATCGGCATGCCACCCTTAATGTGGTCGTCCCGGTGGGTGCCATCCGTTTTGTCATTTACGATGATCGTCAGGAAAGCCTCACCTCCGGGCGTTTCCTCGACGTCACCCTGGGGGGCGCGAATCATGTTCGCCTCACCGTATCCCCCGGTCTCTGGATGGCTTTTCAGGGGATGAATGAGGGAATCAATTTGCTGTTGAATATCAGCAATGAGGAGCATGACCCGACTGAGGCCGATAATATTGATCTCGATGCCATTCCCTTTATTTGGTAAATACCTTCAATGAGTATCCCTCTTTCATGACCAATCTGGGTTTCATCGATGTTTCCGGCGTCGGCAACAGCGGGAAGAGTGCTGCTGTCGATCTTTTGCGCGAGTTCGACGGAATTTTTGTTCCCAATTTTCAATTCGAATTCGACTTCTTACGGGTCCGCGGCGGCTTGCTTGATCTGCGTCATGCCCTGCTCGAGGATTGGTCACCGGTACGAAGCCACGCTGCATTTAAGGCTTTTTTGAAAGTGGCGAGCCGAATGGGGAGAAATCCCCGGGCATGGTGGGATGTGCCAGCGTGGATAGAATCAACCAGCCAGCGGTATGACCGACATTTTTTTGAAAGCTTCCAGGGATTGACCCAAAGTTTCGCTCGGTCCTTCGTGATCGGCAGTTACTTCGCCGAGTGGCCATATGACGATTTGTGCAGTTCACCGGTCCAGGTTTTTATGCGTAAATTTATCCGTCGGCTTGGCGGGCGCCGCAAATTGCTGCGGGAGGTGTTTCTGCTGGACGGCACCGACTTTGATAAACAAGCCTACGCTTATTTGACGCAACTCTTCCAGAAGGTGGTACCCAAGAATATAAATCGGGTGATACTCAACAATGGCTTTGAACCGTTCAACCCGGTGCCATTTCTTGACATGCTGGATGGGTCTAGACAAATTGTCGTTACTCGAGATCCGCGAGATGTATATGTCTCGGGTCAGAACAATCACCATGCAAACGCGGCCGACAAAAAGTTGTTCGCTTTCGATAACGACGGGCTTAACAAATCATTTTTGGCGGCAGACGACATCGAGCTGTTTGTACGTCGATACCGTTTATATCATCAGCATCTTTTTCAGGGCACGGACAAGCGGGTGCTACGGTTGCGTTTTGAAGACCTGGTGCTTGATTATGAATCCGTAGTTGCGAGAGTTCTTGCCTTTTTAGATCTTCCGCCAGAAAAGCACGTCAGTCCACGCCTTAATTTCGATCCCACCCGAAGCCGGGAAAATGTCGGTGTCTGGCGTAAATACAGCAAGCATACGGAACTTCGCTTTATCGAAGCTCAACTTGAGGAATTCCTTGTCTCCGACTGAGATCCCCAATATTTATTTCATATTCCCGTACCGAGGGGTGGGTGGTGTCTCGCTGTTATTCCTCCGGTTAGCGGAATTTTTTGCCGAGAACGGCATGGCAAGATCTTATCTGGTGGACTATCCGGACGGCTTTATGGCGAGCCATCGGCGAGACGGGTTGGCTCGATTGCTCCCCTATACCGATGATGCCGCTGTGGATATTCCGGCCGGTGCCGTCGCCATTTTTCAATCAATGACGCCGTGGTCCATCTACCCGTCATTGCGTCTCGCCAAAGAAACCCGCGTACTGTTTTGGAACTGTCATCCATTTAATCTGGTGCCTACCCTGCCGGGGGTGCGACAAGTTATGCAAAGTCATCTTTGGTTCGGTCGCCTGATGCTCGATACATTGTTGATTGGGTATAAACTAAAAATCTTTCGCTTAATCAATCTATTGATAAAGCAACGGTCTTTGGTTTTTATGGATTCTACCAATCACCAAACTACAGAAGGATATTTGGGGTTAAAGATAGCTGCGCCGGTATATCTGCCGATTCCCGCTTCTCCGCCGGAGGTCCCGGTTGAATCTGCAGTTGTTAATGGAAGAGACTTCCGAGTGAGTGGTATTCGGGTCGGCTGGGTCGGGCGTGTGGTCGATTTCAAGTACCACGTCTTGAAGCGCGCATTGATTGAGCTCAATCTTCTCCAGCCGAGCTGTGGCGTGTCAATCTCCGTGACTATTGT
Organism: Hydrosulfovibrio ferrireducens; assembly: GCF_046883345.1. Lineage (NCBI taxonomy): Bacteria > Pseudomonadati > Thermodesulfobacteriota > Desulfobulbia > Desulfobulbales > Desulfobulbaceae > Hydrosulfovibrio > Hydrosulfovibrio ferrireducens. Next base: position 55,901 of record NZ_JALKCW010000010.1, read on the forward strand.
CGGAACGGGTGAATTTGCTGATCGCTTAAAACTCGATGCAAAGCGGCTGGAAAACATATCAATAGACTTTGTCGAGCATATTTCGCCTGGGGAACTTGATCGATATCTTTTGGAACATTTTGATCTGCTTCTGGCCATGGGTACGTGTGCCCTGGATGGTGCAAAATTGGGCATACCTACGATTCTTCTGGACTGCTCGTACAAGAAGGTGCCGACAAGCTATCTGTTCCAGTGGCTGCACGAGCGGAAAGGTTATACGCTCGGCGACTTGATCGGATCGGTGCACCTTAATGGTGGAACAGATTCGATGGCTGCTCGCGTCCAGGAACTTCTCCTCACGCATTCCTCGTTAAGCGCCGCTGCTCGTTCATATGTTGACACCAATCATGATCTTGCGAAAATCGCAAATCGGCTGCTCAACATCGTGGGCGAGAGTCGTTGTTTATGGCAAGAAATTGAAGGCGCCCGAATTCTGGGGCGTGGATTCGTTTATTCAGTATTCGACAGAACCAGAAAAAAACTGGTAGCCAAATGATTCTTGAAATTTTCTCGAAACATAAATTAATCCATGATTGCGGATAATGTAATGGACCCGATTCGTCTTTCCAGATCCTGCGTCGGCAACGAAGAAATTGCCGCCCTTGCGCGAGTCATTGAGGCTGGATTTCTCGGTATGGGGAGCGAGGTGCAATGTTTCGAACAGGAGATTAAGGCCTATCTTGCGACTCCGTACGAGGTGATTTGCGTTAACACCGGAACCGCCGCTTTGCATTTGTCCTTAGAAGGGCTGGATATAGGAGCCGGGCATGAAGTGCTGGTCCCGAGCATAACTTATCTCGCATCCTTTCAGGCGATTGCCGCGTCTGGCGCAACGCCCGTTGCATGCGATGTAACCCCTGAGCGGGTATTTATCGATCTGCAAGATGCGGAGCGTCGTGTGACCGAGAAGACTAGGGCCATAATGCCGGTCCATTACGCCAGTGACAGTACGGAAATGTCGGGCGTTTATGAGTTTGCAGAGCGTCATGGTATTCGGGTCATCGAAGACGCTGCCCATGCATTTGGCTGCAAGCGAAATGCAAAGAAAATTGGCGCTACGGGGGATGTGCTTTGTTTTAGTTTTGATGGTATAAAAAACATTACCTCAGGGGAAGGCGGTGCAGTAATCACGGGTGATTTGGAGCTGGCAAGCCGCATTCGCGATGCACGACTGCTTGGTGTCGAAAAAGATACCGAAAAGCGTTACACCGGCCAGCGTAGTTGGGTGTTCGATGTTAACCGCAGGGGATATCGTTACCATATGAGTAATTTGATGGCTGCGATAGGCCGTGAGCAACTCAAAAAAATTGGTCGATTTTCGGAACATCGACGCACTGCAGCCATCCGTTACCGTGAATTTTTGGCAGGTCAGTCTGGTGTTGAGTTGCTAACATTGAGTGATGATGACATTGTTCCGCACATTTTTGTGATCCGCGTTACCAATGGCCGAAGGGATACCGCGATGCAAGCGCTTCGTGATGCGAAAATCGAATGTGGTATTCACTATCAACCCAATCATCTGCTGGCCTACTTCAACCAAGGCTATGCGTTACCGGTGTCCGAATTACTGATGAGTCAATTATTGTCTCTTCCCTTACACGCAATGCTAACGGACCAAGAACAATGTCGAGTCGTCGATGTGTTGAAATCATCTTTGGAAGATAAATCTAATGCCTAAAGTCTCGGTGATTATGAATTGTTATAACGGGGAGGAATATCTCCGTGAAGCGATAGATTCCGTTTACGCCCAGACGTTTGACGACTGGGAAATCATATTCTGGGACAATGCCTCGACAGACCAAACCCCGGTGATTGCCGCAAGTTATAGGGAGCGTCTACGGTATTTCAGAAGTTCCACCATGCTCACTTTGGGGGCCGCACGGCGGCAAGCAGTTGAACAGGCTGCCGGTGAATGGGTAGCGTTTCTGGACTGCGATGACTACTGGTATCCAGAGAAGCTGGAGACCCAGATCAGCGCTCTGGCGGGAACAGATCATGTTCTTTGCTATGCAGGCATACGCGAAATTGAGCCGGATGGAACTATCATTCGGGAAGTCATACCGCATCATTTCTCCGGCAACGCATTGGAGCAGTTGCTCCAACAGTTCGACGTTAATATGGTTACACCCATGCTGCGACTTGCAGTTTTAAAGCGCTTCGGACTCAATTTCGACGAAAATATCACCGCATCAGAAGAGTATAACCTCTTTGTTCGTCTTGCGGCGAAGGGTTCTGTTCTTTCGCTCCCCAATATTCTTGGTGCGTGGCGCATATCCCCGGGAAGTCTGACAGACCGCCAGATCGCAAAATGGTCAATTGAGCGTTACTACACTCTCGACCAGCTTAAGCGAGAAAATCCTGGAATCGACCGACTCTACCCGGCGGCGTTTCGTGAAGCCTACGCGCGTGGTGATTACTACAAGGCGCGTTACCTTATGTCAGAGGGACGCGTCGCGGAAGCACGAAAAGTTATGGCAGGCATTGCTGCGGTCAACTTCCGCTATCGACTGCTATTGTTTGGGCTTTATGTGCCGAGCTTTTGGGGTATAATTCACGGCAATTTCCTGAAACGTCGTGTTTTGCCGAGGATATTCGGATACACGTCTGTAAATTCTGGTCGTGTGAAATAAATGCCGCAGTGTTTTCCAAAGTTTATTCGGCGATGGCGTGACACGAAAGACAAATGGCTATTACTGTCGACTTGGGGAGTGCTTATAGGAACCTTTGGTGCGACGAGTGCCTCTGCCCCCAATAATGTAATCAGTTATGTGTCATTTGTAACGGCGATCTGCTTGTATTTCTTTATGATATTTTGGAAACCACAATCTAGCAATGATCGTGGTAAGTTGTTTTGTCTGTTTGACATTTTACCCGCTACGCAGCTCGGTGTGTGGGGGTATGGTGTGATCTGGGGCATGATAAATTCGAACCCATATCAAAATATATTGCGGAACAATGCCGGCATATTGGTATGTGTGCTGTATTTTATTTTTATCTTAGTAAGGTCTTCTCGAAGGGCACTGCTCGAGTGTTTAATATTCGCGGCCTGGGTAACTGCGATTGTTGTAGCTTCGTTCTTTCTCTTTGATAAATTGTTTAGCAAATATTTTTATGGCGTGTCATATTTTGCGCAACTTTCGACTCGATCATATTTTTCTGAGTCTGTTGTATTGTTGATCGTCCCGATTTGCCTAGTACTTTCAGGATTATTTTCACAACAATCTTGGCGAAATACTGAAGCACGAAACGTCCTGCGGGTACTCTATTTGTATACGTTGTCATTTTTATTGCTTGTCCCAATGCAGTCAAAGGCATTATCCGTAGCATTTCTGCTAATATTAGTGTGCTTCGCAGTGGCAATATATAGAGCTCTGCCGCGGATGAATGCTCAGCAGGTAGTTATGGCGAGTTGCTCTATCTTAATACCTTTCGTGGCTACAGCTTGGCTTACATCGTATCTTGTTTTAAACGCTTATTCAACAAGCGTAGTCGCGACCGATCCAACAAGTAAGTCATTTAGTGTGAAAGTTTTATTATCGGATAGCCGAATTGAGCAGACGCATAAGCTATACAATGAGTTTTCGATATTTGGGAGTGGATCGGGAGCGGTGTTGCGTTCCGGATATGCCCGTGATTCAGCGGGGTACGGTTTCGAAAGTTCATATGCCAATATCATTCACAAATTTGGAATATTCGCATTGCCTCTTTTCTTAGGGGACCTTGCTATTTTGGCTTGGATAGTCGTTTCTTTTAACTCGTTGATTTGGCGTCCTTACGCGGCAGTATCATTGGCTGTGGTGGGAGTGGATTTCATTGCGATTGGCAATCCAGTTTATACTGGACCAATTGCGATTATGTTAAAAACTATCATCTTTTACTGGATGCGGGGGTACTTGATCTGGAGGCAGTCGCATGGTAAACGCTATGCGCTGTCTTGCTCCGTTGCCACATTATTGGAGACGCGCCATGATTAGAGCGAGTGTGAAAATATACAACTTACTTAGGCCCCCCAAATGAAAGAAATTAATTTGAGCAGGCCTGACATATTTTTTGCGTGTGTATGGTTATCGGTAACGATATTGGCTTATGCAGATTTATATTACATGGGGTTCGATGAGTCAGTTTTTGTTACCAGCTTAATCACTGTAAACATAGCTTCGTTTTTTGTAGCATATAAATTTGTCAATTATGGAATGGACAAATTCCCCAGTTTAGCACAGCAGCGTGATGTTCATTTGAGCCAATCGCAAATAGATAAACTGTCACTCGCCAACTTTTTTCTGTTTCTTTTGTGGTGTTTTTTGTTTTCATTTGTTGTGTACAAAAGCGGTGGTGTCCCTATTCTGTGGAGAATGGCGCACATCAATAAATCTTATACTGACTTCGGCGTTCCAACGTTGTCCGGTTTTGCCAATATGATCCGCGCATTTATTTTCTGTCTATCAATTGTTCTATGGTTGAAAGTCAAAGAAAAAAGAGCTTTAGTCATAGCGGTGATTCTTCTAACGACATCACTTTTAGAATTTGCGAGGGCGAATACTATTTATCTCGTATTGCACGGGGTAGCGATTATCTTATTGCTACGCCCTTTGCGAATAAAACATATCGCAGCTATAGCAGTCGTTATACCGATACTTGTTATTCTTTTTGGTATCGTGGAGCAGATCCGAACGCCAAATGGTTCGGGTGGGGAGGCGATCCAAAAGTACACATCCGTACTTAACAAGCTACCGTATGGGTTTACAACCACTTATTTATATCTGACTACTCCAGTTAGTAATTTATACTATGCAGTAAATAAAGGTATCGTTCCGAATAATTTTCCTTATTATACACTTCAAACGGTTCTTCCTACGATCTTGCGTGACCAGATTCACGTCCCGAACCGGTATCCAATTGCTCTTAGAAGGGAAAGTCACAATGCGACTACGTTCTATTCGCCGTTTATTGCGGATTATGGAATTATGGTCGCTGGATTTTTAGTTTTTGTAATACAATTCTTTGTATCGTGGGTGCACTTGCAAGCGATGCGAGGTGATATATTTTATAGTTTAATTTATTCTCCCCTTTTTGCGTCTATAGCATTAAGTTTTTTTTATAATTACTTCATTACGCTTGGTGTTTTGTTGTTTCCCGTGATTACTTTTGGGGTGCGATTATATGTCATAAGGTCAACGAAGCTCACCCGTGTTGTTCGCCCTCACGCGTAATTTCGCAAGATATGCCCGTGTGAAAAAAAGGTAGAAACCGCTTTAGTTAGAGCATTCTTCATTATATGGAAGCACAATATGTTTAATAAAAAAACCCTTTTGATTACCGGCGGTACCGGCTCTTTTGGGAACGCGGTTTTAAGGCGATTCCTGGATTCGGAGCTTGAAGAAATTCGTATCCTGAGTCGGGACGAGAAGAAGCAGGATGATATGCGAAAGCGCTATCACAGCGCCAAGCTGAAATTTTACATTGGTGATGTTAGGGATTTTCAGTCGTTACTGAATGCCGTCCGGGGGGTAGATTACATTTACCATGCGGCAGCTTTGAAGCAAGTTCCTTCCTGTGAGTTTCATCCCCTTGAGGCGGTAAAGACAAACATTCTGGGCACGGAGAATGTCCTTGAAGCGGCGATTTCTTGTGCTGTAAAGCGGGTGGTATGCCTTAGCACGGATAAGGCTGTTTATCCAATTAATGCGATGGGGATTTCTAAAGCGATGATGGAGAAGGTCATCGTTGCCAAGTCGCGAAACAGTGAATCAACCGTAATTTGTACAACGCGATACGGCAATGTGATGGCATCCCGTGGATCTGTGATTCCGCTTTTCGTGGATCAGATTCGAGCGGGGAACCCTATTACCATTACCGACCCGAATATGACGCGCTTCATGATGACCCTTGATGACGCAGTCGATCTGGTACTATATGCCTTCAACAACGGCAAGCCCGGTGATATTTTTGTGCAAAAAGCCCCTGCCGCCACCATAGAAACCTTGGCGAAGGCATTGACAGAGCTAATGGGGGTTCCAAACCATGAAATTCGGATCATCGGGACACGCCATGGCGAAAAATTGTACGAAGCGCTGCTCAGTCGCGAGGAAATGGTTGCTGCCGGAGATTTGGGAGGGTATTACCGTGTTCCTCCTGACTTGCGGGATTTAAACTATGGCAAGTTTGTTGAGCAAGGTGAAATAAAGATTTCCGAGGCGCTAGATTACAACTCGCACAATACGATACGGCTGGATGTCGAAGGAATGAAGGCGTTGCTGATGAAGCTTTCCTTTATGCAAGCCATAACGCGCGGCGAGCATGTCCAACCGGAAGAGTGAGATGCGGGTATTAGTCACCGGTTGTCGCGGATTTATTGGGAAAAACCTGGTTGCCCAGCTTGGTGAACAGGCGGACACAGAAGTTCTGCAATTCGCCCGAGGCGATACTTTGGATACGCTGTCGGCGTTGGTTGCACGGGCGGACACAGTCGTGCATCTGGCTGGCCAAAATCGGCCTGGGGACGTGGCCGATTTTGTGCTGGTTAACGTCGACTTGACCAAAGTGCTCTGCGACAACATACGAGCCACCGGTCGAAAGATTCCATTCATTTTGGCGTCGTCGACACAAGCCGAACTGGACAACCCCTATGGGCAAAGCAAGCGAGCCGCCGAGCAAATTGTCGAGCAACTTGCCAGCGAGACAGGCAACCCTGTTGTAATCTATCGTTTGCCGGGAGTCTTCGGCAAGTGGTGCAAGCCAAACTACAATTCGGTGGTTGCTACCTTTTGCCACAACATTGCGAATGATTTACCGATTCAAATTAATGCCCCCGCATCAACAGTGCGGTTGGTCTATGTAGATGATGTGGTGAACGAGTTTCGGATTTCGTTGGCAAACATGGCTGACGGAATCAAGTGGGGAAAGGTCGAACCGGAGTACGAGATTACGCTTGGTAATTTGGCTGCTCAAATACACGCTTTCAAGAACAGCCGAGCGAGCCTAATCTCTGAACGGGTAGGGACAGGCTTAACCCGTGCGCTTTATTCCACTTTTGTCAGCTACCTGCCGACTGCCAAGTTTGCCTACGATTTGCCAACGCACGGCGATGACCGTGGCGTGTTCGTGGAAATGCTTAAAACACCTGATTGTGGTCAGTTTTCATTCTTCACGGCGCATCCTGGCGTAACCCGTGGTGGCCACTACCACCACACCAAGACTGAGAAGTTTTTGGTCGTCAAAGGCTCTGCCCGTTTTGGGTTTCGCCATATCGGAACGAATGAGACTTACGAATTGATTGCTTCGGGCGACAAGCCTCAGGTGGTTGAAAGCGTGCCTGGCTGGACGCACGACATCACCAATGTTGGTGAGGACGAAATAGTGGTGCTGCTTTGGGCCAACGAAATTTTCGATCATGAGCGCCCCGACACGATTGTCTGCAAGGTTTGATATGAAAAAACTTAAAGTCATGACCGTGGTTGGCACCCGACCGGAAATCATTCGTCTTTCACGTGTGTTAGCGCGGTTGGATGAGCATTGTGAGCATGTGCTTGTTCACACAGGTCAGAACTATGACTACGAGCTGAACCAGATTTTTTTTGATGATCTGGGCATTCGCAAACCCGACCATTTTCTGAATGCAGCAGGCACCAACAGTGCTGAGACCATCGGCAAGGTAATTATTGCAGTAGACAGCGTTCTGGCAGAGGAAAAGCCGGATGCGATGCTGGTGCTGGGTGATACCAATAGTTGTATGGCCGTATTGCCCGCTAAACGTCGGAAGATTCCAATCTTTCACATGGAGGCCGGGAACCGCTGTTTTGACATGCGGGTGCCTGAGGAGATCAACCGTCGCATCGTTGACCATACGTCAGACATAAATTTGCCCTACAGCACGATTGCCCGGGACTACCTTCTGCGCGAGGGTCTGTCGCCCGACATGATCATCAAGACGGGCAGCCCGATGAATGAGGTGCTGACATATTACCGTGCCGGTATCAATGCCTCGGATATCTTGGAGCGTTTGGGGTTGGCCGAAGGGCAGTTTTTTGTCGTGAGCGCACATCGAGAAGAGAATATCGATTCCGAGAAGAATTTTGGCAAGTTGGTCAGTGTGCTGAACGGAATCGCCGAAGCCTACGACTTGCCTGTTATCGTTTCGACTCACCCTCGCACGCAAAAGCGAATAGATGCGGTCGAGGTCAAGTTCAATGACCATGTGCGATTGTTGAAACCGCTGGGTTTTAAGGACTACAACAAACTGCAATTCACTGCAAAGGCGACGTTGTCCGACAGTGGCACCATTAATGAGGAGTCTTCCATTCTCAATTTCCCGGCACTTAATCTGCGCGAGGCGCATGAGCGTCCAGAAGGGATGGAAGAAGCGGCCGTGATGATGGTAGGCTTGGAGGTGGATCGAGTAATGCAAGCGCTGAGAATTCTGGAAACTCAACCACGAGATACGAAGCGAGGGTTACGCCAAGTGGTCGATTATTCAATGCCAAATGTTTCTGATAAGGTGGTTCGTCTGCTCCACAGTTATACCGATTATGTGAACCGGGTGGTTTGGAGGAAGTTTTGAATCCTCGGCATTTTCAAGACTCCCGATTAGAGAGATAGAGCTAATCTGAAATGCAACAGATTTTTCTTTTGTCCGAGTACGTTAGTCGTAACGATAATTCCACGGGATATTATTGGAACGACATCATACGAATGTTGGCTAGAAACTTTGGCTCTCTATCTGTAATTTGTCCAAAACAAGACAATGAAAATTGTTTCGAGGCCCTTGGGCAAGTCAAATTCTACTTTGTCAGAAATGAAAAATTTTCTAATAGAAAGCTTTTGCTTAGAATATTTGGCCAACTGTTAAAGGCTATACGATTTTGTCTATATCTCCTTAGGTATGCCAATAAAGGCGATGTGGTTATTAGTGGAACGAATCCGGCCTTATTTGTTCTCCTCATGCCAATCCTAAGGAAAGTTACGCCTTTTAGTTGGCTGCTTGTAGTTCATGATGTCTTCCCTGAAAACTTGATCCCTGCAAAAATATTATCGAAAAACAACATTTCGTATCTTCTTCTGAAGAAGTATTCAGATTGGGCATACGGATCTGCAAATACAATTGTTGTCATCGGTCGGGACATGGCGGGTTTGATCAATGAAAAGATAGGCTCTTCAAGCCGAATCAAACTTATCCAAAACTGGGTTCGCCCCAGTGATATCGCGGTGCTTCCAAAAGAGAAAGCGTTGATCATTCGAGATCTAAGTTGGCAGAAACAAATCGTCTTTCAGTTCTTTGGCAATATGGGCCGAGTGCAGGGTATTGAGAATATTCTTTCCGCTATTGAACGCGTTAAGCACCCGAAAGCATCGTTTCTTTTCATTGGCAATGGCGTGATGACTCCAGTCATAAAGAGCTTTATCAAAAATAATCCTAGACTGTCAGTTGCATATTCCGAATCGCCCCCAATTGAGGATCGGGAAAGGGGGCTTGCAGCATGCGACGTGGCAATTGTGACGCTTGCGCGCGGAATGTTTGGTCTTGGGGTTCCTAGTAAGGCGTATTTTTCTCTCGCAGCAGACAGGCCATTGCTTGTTGTTTCTGATTTTGGCTCAGAAATAGGCAAGGTTGTTGAGGAAGACAAAGTTGGTTGGTGGTGTAAACCAGACGACCCGAGTGCGTTGTCTTCAATGATTGACCATATTTGTTCTCTTGATTTGACAACATATAGGGGTCGCCCTCGAAGAGCCCTTGTTGAGAAATACTCTGATGACATTGCTCTTGAAAAATATAATCGTGCTGTTTCTGAGTTACTTTGCGGCTGAGATGAACGAATTTTGCCATGATTCACATTAATTGAAACAATGCGCATACTTGTAACCGGGAGTAACGGCTTTGTCGCAACAGAGTTAATTAATACCCTGATCGAAAAAATGGGGTACGATGTTGTCGGAGCGGTTCGCCGTCCTGTTGTATCAGGTGTGCTGGGCAAGTTGGCAGTTGTTGGTGAAATTAATTCATTAACAGATTGGAAGCCGTATTTATCCGATGTCGAAGTAGTAATTCATACCGCCGCTCGAACTCACATCATTAATGAAACTGCGGCCAACCCACTTGAAGCTTTTCGGCGTACTAATGTAAGCGGGACATTGAATCTAGCCTATCAAGCAGCAACTGCGGGGGTTCGGCGTTTTATTTTTCTTAGCTCCATTGGCGTTAATGGAAAATCCACGCGTTTTGGTCAAAAAATTACTACTGACGATTTGCCTGTTCCGCATGATCCATACAGCCTCAGCAAGTATGAAGCAGAGCAAGGTTTGCGGCAGTTGGCGGTTGAAACCGGTTTGGAGGTGGTGGTTATTAGGCCGCCCCTGGTTTATGGGGCTCACGCGCCGGGTAATTTTGGGCGACTCTTACAAGTCTTATCGAAACGCCTTCCGTTGCCATTGGGAGCAATACACAACAAACGCAGCTTAGTGGCGCTGGATAATCTCGTGGATTTGATCATTACTTGCCTCGATCACCTTGCCGCAGCTAATCAGACTTTTCTGGTCTCCGATGGTGAAGATCTTTCCACCACGGAACTGTTACGTCGCATGGGGTTGGCTCTGGGGCGACCAGCACGCTTGATACCGGTGCCCTCGGCATTGCTGGAAGCTGGGGCTGCGTTGTTGGGCAGGCACGATATGGCTCAGCGGCTGTGCGGATCCTTGCAGGTGGATATTTCCAAGACGCGGATGTTGCTCGGGTGGAATCCACCCATCAGTGTGGATGAGGGCTTGCGCAGGACTGCGAGGAAATTTTTACATGGTTTGTGATCCACCATTATTGATAAGAGAGTTGAGAAGAAATTAACAGGGTGATCACGAAAGGTTGATCCACAGGAAAGCCGGATTAAGCTCAGATATTTATGGTCGGCATCGCAGACATGGAGATGGTGGTGGGCTTTGCTGGCGCCGGAAGTCACAGCCGGATTAACAGGAATTTATGGAAAACCAATGAAATACCAATTCCGTAAACTGAATTTTTGGATCGTGCTCGGGGTGGACCTGCTGTTGCTGGTTGCAGCGCATTTGCTGGCCTATATAATTCGCTTCGATGGTGCTGTTCCCCAAGAGCAATGGGCCAATATCTCTACCGTCCTCGGTTTTCTCCTTCCCGCCAAGCTGGTGTTGTTTCATCTGTTCGGCTTGTATCGGGGGATGTGGAGGTACACCTCCCTTGCCGACCTTTTGAACATTCTCAAGGCGTGCGTAACGGCGGGATTTATTACCTTGGGCGGTATCCTCTTGTTCAACCGTTTTGAGGGGTTTTCCAGGTCGGTCTTTGTGCTTGATGCTCTGTTGACCTTCCTTTTCATCGCCGGGTTTCGGATCAGTCTCCGACTTTCTTGCCAGAGTTTTTTTTGTCTGCCTTTTTTGCGGGAAGACGTCAGTAAGCGCCAGCGTCGCAAGCGGCTGCTCATCATCGGGGCAGGCGACGCAGCCGAGAAGGTTACTCGGGAAATCAACGACAACAAAGGGTTGCCTTACATGGTGGCCGGATTTTTGGATGACCATTCCGCCAAGATCGGCCAACAGATTCACGGGATTCCGGTTCTTGGACCCATTGCGGATCTTTCGGAGTATGTATTTAAAGTCAAGGCCCAGGAAGTGCTCATCGCCATTCCTTCGGCCAGCCGTGACCAGATGCAGAGGATTGTCGATCTGTGTAGGGGGTGTGAAATTCCGTTCAAGACTCTGCCCGGCTTGGGGGAGTTGATCAGCGACAAGGTCTCCATTAAAACCATCCGCGATGTCTCGTATAAGGATCTCCTGGGGCGGCCGCCGGTGCGGCTTGAGCTGGAGCAGATCGGCGATGTTTTGGGGGGAAAGACGGTTCTGGTTACCGGGGCTGGAGGCTCCATTGGTTCGGAACTCTGTCGCCAGATTGTCCGCTTCCATCCCTCCACCCTTGTTCTCATGGACGCCAGCGAACAGAATCTGTACCAGATCGAGATGGAGTTGCTCCACGAATACGGCTTCAAAAATTATGTGGCCGTTCTCGGTAAGGTGCAGGACAAGGCCTTGCTGGAGTCGTTGTTCCCGCATTATCGGCCGACTGTGGTTTTTCATGCTGCGGCCTACAAGCATGTCCCCATGGTTGAGCGCAATCCCTGGGAAGGAGTGTACAATAATATCTTTGCCTCCAAGCGGTTGATGGAGGTTTCGGTGCGGTCCGGGGTGGAACGCTTTATCGTGATCTCCACCGACAAGGCGGTGCGGCCCACCAACGTCATGGGCGCCACCAAGCGGATGACTGAGATTCTCATGCAGGGTTTTTGCGAAAAGGCCCGATTGGCTGGGGCAGGAACCCGGTTTATGGCGGTGCGTTTTGGTAACGTCCTCGGCTCCTCTGGTTCGGTCATCCCCCTGTTCCGGCGGCAAATCGAGCTTGGTGGGCCGGTTACCGTCACCCATCCGGATATGACCCGCTACTTCATGTCCATCGAGGAGGCGGGTCAGCTTATTCTTCAAGCCGCCACCATGGGCGAGGGCGGGGAGATTTTTATTCTGGAGATGGGGACGCCGGTGCGGATCGGCCAGATGGCCCGCGATTTGATCAAGCTCTGCGGCAAGGAGCCGGATACGGAAATCGAGATCAGGGTCACCGGACTCCGGCCCGGCGAAAAGATGTACGAAGAGTTGATCACCGAGGGCGAGGGGATCGTGCCCACCGGCCATGAAAAGATCATGGTGTTGCGCGGGAACGGCGCTTGTCTGGAGGACTTGCAGGAATCGCTGGAAAATCTTAAGCAATTCGCTTCAACCCATGATGCCGAGGGGATCAAGGCCGAGCTTGGCAGGGTGATTCCTGAGTATGCATTCCAGGCCAGTGAATCCGTCCTGCCCAGGGGATGAGCGTTGCTTTTGGCTGGACATCGCTTGGGAATCATTGATAAAATTATTGAGTGAGACGGTCATCTCTTCCCCTTGGCCATTTTGTTCTTTGCAAGAGGGAGCAGGTGTTGTAAAGTGGTGCCCCATTGGCCAGCGTGCCTATTTGCTCTGAAAAACGCTGGAGAGGTGACCGAGTGGCTTAAGGTGCACGCCTGGAACGCGTGTGTGCGGCAACGTACCGTGGGTTCGAATCCCACCTTCTCCACCAGATATTTTACGGTTTGATAGCCGGGTCCTGCGCAACAGAGACTTGCGAACCCCGCCAGGTCCGGAAGGAAGCAACGGTAGTGAGTAACTCTGTGTGCCGCAGGGGTGCCTGGCTATCATTTTTTTGTAAGCGGTTGCAGGGCACCACATCTTGCAGCGATCGGTCCGTCTCACGTACCTGGTGTACGCTTCGCCGTCCCGCTTGCTGCAATCTGCGGCACCCTGCAACCACTTCCTTTGTTTCCTCATTTGCAGCTCTATCTTCTGTTTTCCCCGTTTACCGGGGCTGATCTCCGAGGGCTGAGAATGTCCTACCTTGTTCTCGCCAGAAAATGGCGTCCCCAGAATTTCGATGCGGTTGTCGGTCAGCAGGCCGTGGTGCGCACCTTGCGCAATGCGCTTACCCGGAACCGGGTGGCCCATGCCATGCTCTTTTCCGGGGTGCGCGGGGTCGGGAAAACCACTCTGGCGCGGCTTATGGCCAAGGCGCTCAACTGTCGGCAGGGCGAGCCGGATGTGCCCTGCGATCAGTGCGAGTCCTGTCTGGAGATCATGGCCGGCAACGCCATGGATCTGCATGAGATCGACGGCGCCTCCAACCGCGGTATCCAGGAGATCCGCGAACTCAAGGAAAACATCCGCTTTTTCCCTGCCAAGGGGCGCTACAAGATCATCATCATCGATGAAGTGCACATGCTCACCACCGAGGCTTTCAATGCTCTGTTGAAAACCCTGGAAGAGCCGCCCGCCCATGTCTATTTCATGTTCGCCACCACCGAGCTGCACAAGATCCCGATCACCATCCTTTCCCGTTGCCAGCGCTATGAGCTCAAGCGGGTGCCTTTTGTCGAGCTGGTTGCTTTTTTTGCCAGGATCGCCGCAGCGGAAAAAGTCGCGATTTCCCAGCGCGGTCTGGAGATGATCGGGCGGGAGGCGGACGGCAGTGTGCGGGACGGCTTAAGTCTTCTTGATCAGCTTTTTTCTTTTGGCGGGGCGGAGATCAGCGATGGGGATGTGGCCGAGGTTCTGGGGCTGGTCGACCGCCGGATTTATGAAAATCTGGCGCGCGCTCTCCTGGCCGGAGACCTGGCCGGGTGCCTTGAAATATTTGAGCAGGGCCAAGCCGCGGGCATGGATCTTAAGCGTTTTGCCAGCGATCTGTTGGGATTCTTCCGATCCTTGCTGATTGCCAAGGTCAAGGCCAGTCCCGAGGAGCTGCTGGATATTTCCGATCAGGAACTGGCAGCCATCAAGGATATTGCCGCAGGCGCCAGCCAGGAAACGCTCTATCAGTATTTTTCTTTGCTGCTGAAGGGGAGCGAAGAGATGCAGTACTCTTCCCGGCCGCGCCTTGCCTTGGAAATGGCGTTTGTCCGGGCCACCCAGGCTGGGCAGATCGTGCCGGCGGCTACTCTGCTGGGTCGTCTTGACGGGCTGCTGGCCGGAGTAGCACCTTTGGCGCAGGGGGGCGGAAAGGCTGGATTTCCGGCGGTTTCCACCGCCGAGCCTGAGCCAAATGCGCCCAGGGCGATACCCCGGGCTCCGCTTGCCGCCCCCTCTTCCGGATCGCTTCCGGCACAAAAAAAAAATGAAATAACCAGTGCGCCAGCGCCTCTTTCGGAACATGCCCGTGCATTGCCTCCTGTCGCGATGGCTTCCCCTTCCGGGCGGGAGGTGAAACGGGATTGGGAGGCGTTTATTGAGTATGTCAAGGCGCGGAAGCGCTGGATGGCGCCGGTGCTGCAACTCTGTGCCATGGCCCGTGACGAGGGGAGCGAGCTGGTTTTAAAATTTGATGATCCTTCCGATTGCAAGCTGTTGCAGGAGCATGACAATCTGAAGCTTTTGCAATCCTTTGCCTTGGATTTTTTTCAGCATGATTTCCGGGTTGTTTTCAGGGGCCGCGGTGCACAGGCAATTGAGGAGGGCGGTGGTAACGAGGCTGAGGATCTTCTTGTCGAGCGGCGGGTTTTGGCCAATGATCCCATGGTGCAGATGACGGCCGAGATTTTTGGCGGCCAGGTCGGCAGTATTCGGACCGGAACAAAGTAAAAGGTTCAAGGACAGGGGGGAGCCGGCAGATGCTTCCTGTGTCCTTGCGGTATATGGGAATGTCAATGTCGGAGATATGCGGATGGATATGAAACAGATGGTGAAGCAGGCGCAGCAGTTTCAGCAGCGGTTGACGGAGATGCAGGGGGAATTGGCCGGGAAACAGGTCAGCGCCTCGGTGGGCGGGGGGATGGTGAGCGCCACGGTGAACGGCAGGCACGAGCTCGTCAGTCTGACCATTGACAAGGAAGTGGTAGACCCTTCGGACCCGCAGATGCTTCAGGATCTTGTGGTCTCGGCGGTGAATGAGGCCATGCGCAAGGCCCAGACCATGATCGAGGCCGAAATGGCCAAGATCACCGGCGGCATCAAGATACCGGGGATGTTTTAAGGGATAGGCGCAAGGCTCAAGGTTAAAGGTGCAAGGTGAAGAAATGAAGCCTGAGAAATTGTGTTTGTCCGTTCCTTTCACCTTTCACCTTTCACCTTGGGTCTTTTGTATATGAACGTCGTACCTCCGGCCCTGAGCCGCCTTATTGCCGACCTGAACCGGTTGCCTGGAATCGGCACGAAAACTGCGACCCGGCTCGCTCTCCATATCCTGCGGCGGCCGGCCAGCGAGGCTCAGAGCCTGGCCAGGGATTTGGGGGAGCTGCACCGGAGCATCAGATTGTGCAGCGGCTGTTTCGCTTTTGCGGAAACCGATCCCTGCGGCATCTGTAAGGATTCCGAGCGTGATGGCGGGTTGGTCTGCGTGGTGGAGGAATCCGCGGATCTCATGGCCATCGAGAAGACCGGGGCCTTCAAGGGCAAGTACCATATCCTCCATGGGGTTCTTTCTCCAATGGATGGAATCGGGCCTGAGGAAATCAAGGCGGATGCCTTGCTGGAACGCATCCGCAACCAGCAGGTGCGGGAGGTGTTGATCGCCACCAGCTCCACCGTGCCCGGGGAGGCGACGGCCGCCTATCTCATCAAGCGGTTGCAGGAGGAGGCTGCGGTCAAAGTGACCAGGCTGGCCTGCGGGATTCCCATGGGCATGGACATCAAATATGCCGATGAGCTCACGCTCAGCCGGGCCATTGAATCCCGGAAGGATACCTGTTCCTGACCCTGGAAGCTCTCCTTGGGCGGCACAATTTGCTCGCTTTTTTGGCTGGGTGACGACGAAAAGAAGAAGCCGTTATCGCTGTGAACGGCGGGGGTATTCCGTAACGGCTCCTGAACTATTTGTCCTTGACACTCGGATGAAATGTTGGTAATTGGTTGCCGGTTGGAAGTTTTGTCTCAAAAGAAGAATGGGCTGTCGCCATGGGCGGCGTGCTCCTTGTTTTTTTCAGGCGCGTAGCTCAGTTGGTTAGAGCGCTTGCCCGACACGCAAGAGGTCGGCGGTTCGAATCCGCCCGCGCCTACCAGAAGAACATCCACTATATCGTGACGTCGCAAGGCCTGGCAGGGGGATTTTTTTGCCAGACCTTATTGTGCAGGCAGATTGACCAGGTCAATGTGCTTGTTTTTGTTTGTGCATTTGCGGAAAGGCTGATCCAACAACCATGACGGAAATATCCCTCACCCTTCCTTCCGGGGAGCAGAAAACGATCCCCGCGGGGACCACGGTGGCCGAGGCCCTGAAAGAGCTGGTTTCCAACAAGGAACGCAAGCAGACCATTGCCGCCCGGTTGGATGACAGGCTGGTGGATCTTTCCATGCCCATCACTGCCGCTGCCGCCTTTGCGCCCATAACCATTGACAGCCCCGAGGCCTTGGAAATTCTCCGGCACAGCGCGGCCCATGTCATGGCCGAGGCTGTCCTTGCCCTGTTCGGCAAGGAGGTGCAGGTTGCCATCGGGCCTGCCATCGCCGATGGATTTTACTATGATTTCGACCGGGCGGAGCCGTTCACCCCGGACGATCTCGCCCGCATTGAAGAAAAAATGCAGGAGCTTGTCGCTCTCGCCGCGCCTTTTTCTCGGGAAACCATGTCTTCCGCCCAGGCGATTGCGCTTTTTGAAAAGAGCGGGCAGCGCTACAAGGTTGAATTGCTGAAAGACCTTGGCGCCGAGACGGTCTCGCTGTACCGGCAGGGAGATTTTGTTGATCTCTGCCGTGGTCCGCATCTGCCGCATGCCGGCTGGCTCAAGGCCGTAAAAGTGATCAAGCTGGCCGGCGCCTATTGGCGTGGCGATGAAAAAAATCAGATGCTCCAACGCATTTACGGCACGGCGTTTTTCGACCCCAAGGATCTGAAGGCCTATCTTCTCCAGATTGAAGAGGCGAAAAAGCGCGATCATCGGAAGCTCGGCAAGGAACTGGAATTGTTTGCCGTCTCCGATCAGGTCGGACCGGGTCTGATTCTGTGGCAGCCCAAGGGGGCATTGCTCCGGAAGATCATCGAGGATCACTGGCGCGAAGAACATTACAAAAACGGCTACGAGTTGCTGTTTACTCCGCACATTGCCCGGCGCGATATGTGGAAAACCAGCGGCCATCTCGATTTTTATGGGGAGAACATGTTTTCCCCCATGGAGATCGAGGAGGTGAGCTACCAGCTCAAGCCGATGAATTGCCCGTTTCATATCGGCATCTATAATACGCGCAAGCGCAGCTACCGGGAATTTCCCCTGCGCTGGTGCGAGCTGGGCACCGTGTACCGTTTCGAAAAAACCGGCGCTTTGCATGGATTGATGCGGGTGCGCGGTTTCACCCAGGACGATGCCCATATTTTCTGCCGTCCCGATCACCTGGAAGAGGAGATTTTTAATATCCTTGACCTGAACCTGCACATCCTCAAGACCTTCGGGTTTGAAAGCTATGAGGTGTATCTCTCCACCAGGCCGGAAAAGTCCGTGGGCAGCGACGAGCACTGGGATCAGGCCACCGCCGCCCTGAAGCTGGCCCTGGAGAAAAAGGGTTTGGCGTATGCGATCGACCCTGGCGAAGGGGTGTTTTACGGTCCGAAAATCGATATCAAGATCAAGGATGTTTTGGGGCGGAGCTGGCAATGCTCCACCATCCAGGTGGATTTCAACCTGCCCGAACGTTTTGAGATGACCTATACCGGGGAAGACGGCAAGGAGCATCAGCCGATCATGATCCACCGGGCGCTCATGGGCTCGTTGGAGCGCTTCATCGGGGTGCTTATCGAGCATTATGCCGGCGCCTTTCCGGTGTGGCTTGCCCCGGCGCAGGCCAGGATCATGAATATCACCGACGCGCAGGGCGATTACGCGGAAGAGGTTTATGCCGAATTGCGCCGGGGCGGAGTGCGGGTTGAAAAGGATCTCCGCAACGAAAAGCTTAATTACAAGATTCGCGAAGCCCAGATGCAGAAGATTCCCTACATGCTGATCATCGGCGACAAGGAAGTGGAAGCGCGTCAGGTCACGGTGCGGTTGCGCAACGGCGACAATCTGCCGGCCATGTCGATCCCTGAGTTTGCGGCCTTGATTGCCGGGGAAAATGAGGCAGGTCGAACTGGTGCTTGCAATAGCTAGGTGATTCAGAGTATTATGATATATTTCAGCGTGCGGATGCGTTGCGTCATGTGCGGTGTTTTAAGAATCATGTGTGCGGAGGTATGAGTATCAAAGGCAAAAAAGTTGGCGACCGACCAGAGCGGGAAGTGCGGGCCAGAATCAACCACGAGATTGATTGCAAGGAAGTTCGTCTCATTGATGAGGAAGGGCAGCAGGTAGGGGTTGTGCCTGTTCGCGAAGCGCTGGCAAAGGCCGAAGCGGCAGGGCTTGATCTTGTGGAGCTGTCGGCTGCGGCCGATCCTCCGGTCTGCCGGATCATGGATTTTGGCAAATTCCGTTACGAGCAGTCCAAGAAGCAACAGGAAGCCAAGAAGAAACAGACGGTTATCGAGGTCAAGGAGATCAAGCTGAGGCCCAAGACCGAGAAGCATGATCTTGAATTCAAGATCAAGAATATCAAGAAGTTTCTGCAGCAGAAGAACAAGGTGAAGATCACCCTGCGTTTCCGCGGCCGCGAGATCGTTTATGCCGACACCCTCGGCATGGAGGTCTTGAACAAGGTGGTCGAGGAATTGAAGGAAGATGCGGTTATCCTGCAGTCCCCCAAGATGGAAGGGCGGCAGATGGCCATGTTTGTAGGGCCGAAATAACGTAACCGTCCCGCAGCACCGCATCTGTGTTGTTATCAGCCTGCACATGTGCGCTAGCACACGTCGCAGGCTTCTGCCTAGCAGCTACGGTACTGCTGAACGGTTACAATTGTGATGTTTAAGCCTGATTTTGGGTTTTAGATGAGTCTGGGTAGTTACAAAGGGAGAACACCATGCCGAAGATGAAAACAAACAGAGGGGCTGCCAAGCGGTTCAAATGCACTGGCACCGGTAAGATTGTACGCCGCAAGGCTTTTACCAGCCACATCCTCACCAAGAAGAGCACCAAGCGGAAAAGAAATCTGCGCCAAGCCGGGATTGTTGACGACACCAATCTCAAGGGGATCAAGCGTCTGTTGCCCTACATGTGAAAACCGGCAGGATTGATAGTCCGCCTCAAGACGATTACCAGTGTAAATACTGCCGGCGCCAAGAAAGCGTCGGAGAATGTCAATAAGGAGAAGTACGATGCCTCGCGTAACACGTGGATTTAAAGCGCGCCGGAGAAGAAAAAAGGTTTTGAATTTGGCCAGTGGCTTTATCGGCGGGCGGAACCGTCTGTACCGGACGGCAACGGAAGCCGTAGACCGGGCGCTGGTCTATGCCTACCGCGATCGCCGTCAGAAAAAGCGCGATTTCCGGAAATTGTGGATTGTGCGTATCGGTGCGGCTTGCCATGAAAACGGCACGACCTACAGCCGGATGATGGGCAGCTTGAAGAAAGTGAATGTTGAGTTGGACCGCAAGGTTCTCGCCAATCTGGCAGTTCTTGATCCGGGGGCTTTTTCCCAGGTTGCCAAGCTGGCTGGCGTTAGCAACTGATTGTTGCCGTGCCCTCCGCCATGCCCAGCATGCACGAAGAACTCCTTCGCCTGAAAGCCGCTGCCGGTGAAGAGCTCGCCGCAATCTCCACGATCGGCGAGCTCGAACCGTTTAGGGTGAAATACCTGGGCCGGAAGGGGGAGTTTACCCTTGTTATGCGCCAATTGGGGCAGGCTCCTCCCGAGGAGCGCCCAAGGCTCGGGCAACTGGCAAACGAGATCAAGCAGGAGCTGGAAACTGCATATGTTTCGCGGGAAGCTCTTCTTGCCGATGCTGGCGCCGCTTCAGCCCAAACCACCCTTGATCTGACTCTGCCCGGCCGGGCGCTGCCTTTTGGCAAGCTGCATCCGGTGACCCAGGTCATGGACGCGGTGTGCTCTATTTTCGAGGGGTTGGGCTTTGCGGTGGCCGAAGGGCCGGATGTCGAGGTTGATTTTTATAATTTCGAGGCCTTGAACATCCCGCCGCATCATCCCGCCCGGGCCATGCACGACACCTTCTATATCAGCGACAGCCTGCTGCTCAGAACCCATACCTCGCCCATGCAGGCCAGAATCATGGAGAAGGAGCAGCCGCCCCTGCGGATGATCGCGCCGGGCAAGGTGTACCGCTGTGATTCGGATATCACCCATACCCCCATGTTTCATCAGGTGGAAGGGTTTCTCGTTGACCGCCATATCTCCTTCGCCGACCTCAAGGGCGTGCTTTCGGTGTTCATCACCAGGATGTTCGCGGAAAACACCCCCATCCGTTTTCGTCCCAGCTTTTTCCCCTTTACCGAGCCCAGCGCCGAGGTTGATATCGGTTGCGTGATCTGTGGCGGCAAGGGGTGCCGGGTGTGCAAGCAGACAGGTTGGCTCGAAATTCTGGGCGCCGGCATGATTGATCCGGAGGTTTTTAAAAAGGTTGGCTACGATCCGGAAGAGTACAGCGGCTTTGCCTTTGGCCTTGGCATCGAACGGATTGCCATGTTGAAGTACGGCATCACCGATATCCGGCTGTTCTACGAAAACGACCTGCGTTTTCTTTCCCAGTTTTAGGAGCCGTTACAGAGTAATTATTGCCGTTGCCGCTCATGCTGCTACGGTTCTTTACGCCGTTAACACTGCTGCCGTTTTTTTGCAACGGCTTAAGCCTTTTTTCGGGCGACGACCATAAGACACTATCCATGAAGTTTACGCTCAACTGGTTGCGCGAATATATTGACACCGACCTGGAGCCGGCACGGATTGCCGACCACCTCACCATGCTTGGCCTTGAGGTGGACGCCTGCGTGCCGTGTTATCCGGAGCTGAACGGGGTTGTGGTCGCAAGGATCGAGGCGGTTTTTCCCCATCCCAACGCGGACAAGCTGGTGCTCTGTGACGTGAATGCGGGACAGGGGCTTACCCGGGTGGTGTGTGGCGCTCCCAACGCGCGCGCCGGGCTGGTTACACCTCTTGCCTTGCCCGGTGCGGTTTTGCCAGGGGGGTTTACCATCAAACCGGCCAAGATTCGCGGGGAGGAATCCTGCGGTATGCTCTGTTCTGCCAAGGAGCTTGGGATTGCGGAGGATCAGACCGGGATCATGGAATTGGCCGCGGATCTTCAGCCGGGAGTGGCGTTGAGCCAGGCCTTGGGCCTGGTTGACACCATGATTGAGGTCGATCTCACCCCCAACAGGCCCGATTGCGCCAGTGTCCTGGGAATTGCCCGGGAGGTGGGCGGGGTGATCGGCAAGCGGATCAAGCCGCCGGTCGATACACCCCCCGCACTGTCCGACGAGAATCTGCCCTTCAGCGTGGAGGTGGAAGCCGTTGCCGATTGTCCGCGGTATGCCGCCCGGCTCGTCAGGAAGGTAAAGATCGGGCCTTCGCCCTGGTGGCTGCGGCAGCGATTGCTGGCCGTGGGTATGCGCCCGATCAACAATATCGTCGATATCACCAACTTTGTCATGCTGGAGTATGGGCAGCCCCTGCACGCTTTTGATTTTAACAAGCTTGCCGGGGGCAAGATCGTGGTCCGGCGGGCGAGGGTTGGCGAGAGTTTTGTTACCCTGGATGGAAACGAGCACCAGCTTGAACCCGAGATGCTGATGATCTGCGATGCCAAGCGGCCGGTGGCCCTGGCCGGGATCATGGGCGGGGCCAATTCCGAGGTTGATGCGGAGACCACGGATATTCTGCTGGAAAGCGCCTGCTTTTCCGCCATTGGCATCCGCCGCACCGCCGGAAAGCTCAAGATGAGCACCGAGGCCTCCTATCGTTTCGAGCGGGGCGTTGATCCGCAGGGTGTCCCCCGCGCTATGGAGCGGGCTGTGCAACTTATCGCCGCCCTGAGCGGCGGGGAAATTGTCGAAGGCGGCGTGGATTGCCGGGACGGGGTCATCGCCCCGGCGCCCATCATCTTGCGTGGGAAGCGGACGCGTGCCCTGCTGGGCATGGATCTCACCCTGGACCGGATCGGTGCTGCCCTTGCCGGTATTGAAATTGACGTGGAAAAACTCGATGACGACACCCTGCGGGTGACGCCCCCGAGTTTTCGGGTTGATCTTGAGCGGGAGGTTGACCTCATTGAAGAGGTGGCCCGGATTGTGGGCTACAACCTGTTGCCGACCACCCTGCCCATGGTGCCCATGAATTTTTCCGAGCAGGACCCTCTCCGGGAACTGCGGAAAAAGG
The DNA here is from genome assembly GCF_046883345.1 of Hydrosulfovibrio ferrireducens. Taxonomy (NCBI): domain Bacteria; kingdom Pseudomonadati; phylum Thermodesulfobacteriota; class Desulfobulbia; order Desulfobulbales; family Desulfobulbaceae; genus Hydrosulfovibrio; species Hydrosulfovibrio ferrireducens. The sequence goes on from NZ_JALKCW010000010.1 coordinate 78,722, forward strand.
TGGTGCAGACCTTGACCGCCCTCGGGTTTTACGAAGCCATCAACTACAGCTTCGTGGCTCCGCAGCATTGTGACCTCCTGGGGTTGGCCGCGGACGACGCGAGAAGGCAGTCCGTGCATCTCTTGAATCCTCTGGCGGAAGATCAGAGTGTGTTGCGGACCACGCTGTTGCCCGGGCTTCTTGAAAATCTGCGGCGCAATGTAAACCACCAGAGCCACGATGTCCGGCTCTTTGAAATTGGCAAGGTTTTTCACCCCCTCGAAAGCGGTCAGCCCCAAGAGCCTTTCCGTCTGGCCGCGGTTGTTTCCGGACGGCGCAATCCTGGCGCGCCAGTGCTCCACGCCGGGGAAACCCCTGTGGATATCCTTGATGTCAAAGGGGTTGTGACGCAGATTCTCGAAAGTCTGCGTTTGGGTGGAACAATCACCTGCGAGGCAGGTGTTGCCAGCCAGGAGCTCCCCTTTGCCGAACCGGGCAGTGTCTTGGCTGTCAGGGGCGGGGAGCAGATCCTCGGCTGGTGCGGAGCTTTCAGCCAGAAAACCCTGAAGGGTTTTGGCGTCAAGCAACAGGCCTTTTTTGTTGATCTTGATCTTGCCGCGTTTGGCGGTTTTTCACCACAGGCAAAGACCTTTGCGCCGTTGCCCAAATTTCCTTTTGTGAAATGGGACATGGCTCTCATTGTGCCGGAGGGGGCTGCCGCGGGGGAAATGCTGGCCGCCATTCATGGCTGCGGCGATAAGCTCATCGAAAGAGCTGAGATCTTTGATGTGTTTCAGGGGAAAAATATTGAGGCCGGCAAAAAGAGCGTTGCTATTTCCATCACGTATCGCGCAGTTGACCGGACCCTGGACGACGAAACAGTTGGCAAGATTCACCAAAAAATTATCGAGATGATGATTTCCCGTTTTAACGGGCAGTTACGTGAGGCATAATAGATGAAACGATCCAACCTTACCAGAAAAGAACTGGCGCAAACCATCAACGAGAAGATGGGGTTTTCACAGCGGAGCGCCGGTGAGATGGTTGATGCTGTTTTTGATGCGCTCAAGAAAACCCTGCTGCAGGGCGAGGCAATCAAGATTGTGCAGTTCGGCACCTTCACCGTGCGGAAGAAATCCTCGCGGGTGGGGCGTAATCCCCGGACCGGTGAAACCATGGAGATCTCCAAGCGGCACATGGTATCCTTCAGGCCCAGCAAAGTGGTTCGGGAGAATCTGAACAAGGAATAAAGGAACAGAGTGACCAAACCATCTTGCGGGACTTTTGATGATGGTCAAAGTGGAGCCCAGGTTCTTCCAGGGATTCCTGACAAGCGTTATTTTAAGATTGGTGAGGTGTGTGCGATAACCGGGGTGAAGCAGCATGTGCTTCGCTACTGGGAGTCGGAATTCAGGATTCTCCAGCCGCAGCGGGCCCAGTCCAAGCAGCGGCTCTATCGTCGGGTGGATGTTGAAACGGTCCTGGCGATCAAAAGGCTTCTTAAGGATGAGGGCTTTACCATTACCGGCGCAAAAAAAGCCCTGGCGCGGGATGGAAACGGGCAGGAAAGCGACAGCGGTGCCCGCGAAGTGGTGCAGGAGTTGCCGGTGAAACCGGCGGATATTTTCATGCAGGTCAAGGCGGAGTTGTTGGCCTTGCAGAAAATTCTTGAGGAATAAGGTCGGTGGGGTGAGTCCAGCTTGACAGGTGCTTCCGGTCGTGCTAAATAGGGGGCCAACCTGTTCGATGGTTTACATATTTTGTCGGGATGTAGCGCAGTCTGGTAGCGCACTTGAATGGGGTTCAAGGGGCCGGAGGTTCGAATCCTCTCATCCCGACCAGCAATAGTACAGAGGTTAGCCGTTTTCGGCTAACCTCTTTTTTTTGCCCAAGTCGAAATTGCCCCGCACTCACACTTCCTGCTGTTCCTTTGCCCCAGCCTTGAACATAAACGCGCACCAGAGCAGCGGCGCATAAGCGATCAGCAGTCCGGCCAGGCCTGGAAGCGCTCCCTTGGCCACCAGGAGCGCCAGGGGCAACAACCAGAGAAGATTAATCAACCCCACCGCGATGGAGACATGCCGGTGCGCGGAAAAACGACGGGCGGCATACTGGTAGGCGTGACTGCGATGGGCTTCATAAACGGGCTCTCTCCGGATTGCCCTCCGCACTAAAGTTGTGGTGGCGTCGACAATGAAAACCCCGAGGAGGATGAGCCAGCACCAGAACAGTTCCGGCTCACTCTGGCCCGCCTGAATCGAGAGAAGACCCAAGATCAGGCCCAGGAAACCGCTGCCGGCATCTCCCATGAAGATCTTGGCCTTTGGGAAATTCCAGTAGAGAAATCCGGCCACCGCGGACAGCAGCAATACCGGCGCGAGCCAGTTCTGCCCGTCAGGGGAGGAGAGCACAGAGGCAACGCCTCCGCCCAGACAGACCGTGATCGCCTCAATGCCGGCGATACCATCAATGCCGTCCATGAAATTGTACAGGTTGAGCAACCAGACAAGATAGAGCGCGGCGAGCAGATAGCCGACCCAGCCGAGATACACCAGGTGCCCGAAAACAGGAAGAGGGGGCAGCGTTCCCAACCAGAAAAGGCCCCAGGCCGCTCCAAGAAAATGGGCGCTTAACCGCCATCTTGCCGCGATATGGCGACGATCATCCAAAAAGCCCACCCCGGCAACCAACCCTCCGGCGCCGGCCAGAGCCACCAATGCATGGGTCGGCAGAAAACCGGTCAACCACAGGCAGAACAGCCCGGGGAGAAAGGTGAAGACAATGGCCAGCCCCCCTGCCCGCGGCGTCGGAATCGTGTGCGAGCTCCTGCTGTTGGGAACATCAAAAAGATTGCTCGATGCGGCGTAGCGCCGGAGAACTCCGGTCAGCAACAGGGAACCCCCGGCGACAAGAGGGAAAAATATCCAAGGATTCATTGGGATAGTCATGGTTTCATTGCACGCACTGCGCCTTCGGGTCGAACAGGCGGATGGCTGAACCGGCATCCATGGCCTGGGACATGATGTCCAGGTAGTCGTCCCGGAAAGCGGTTTGGGTAACAGGGGTGTCGTGGGCCGTGAAATTGCAGGCATGTTCCCGGCAGTATTTCCCCCTGGTCGCGTAGTTGAGGATTATGCGGGGGATGTCGTAATGGTGGATGGTATTCTGGCGCACCGGCCGGCCGTTTTCGATGATGTAGATCCGGTTGAGAAAGGTGGCGCCCACCTTTCCGTCAAGATAGTTGAGATCCTGGTAGGTTTGGCCTCCCGAGAGGCTTGGCAGGTGGTCGCTCACCAGGATGATCAGCGACTTCGGGTCTGCCGCGATCAATCCTTTTACATAGGCGGCGATGGCTTCGGTGCGGTAATAGTACTGGTTGGCTGCTTTTTCCAGGCCTTCGTCCTGGAATTTTCCAAGCATTGTGATGGTTCTGGGCCGTTTGTTCAGGTTGAGATCGTGGGGGGTGTGGCCGTACATGCCGATAACGTAGTTGAAGATGGGGAGCGTCGGATTCTCCCTGATCCGTTTGGCGATGAATTCCAGGTTTTGGGAGAGAAGCACCCCGTCGAACATGTAATTCTCGTCCGTAACGTCGCCGGCGGCAAAATAGGTGTCGTAGCCCGCGGAGAATTCCTGGGGGTAGTACATTTTTTCAAAGCCGATTCCGGTGTAGGCTTTGGTGGAGTTGAAAAAATCGGGCTTGTAGGAGTTGGTGGCGTGGGTCTCGTAGCCGCCCAGGGAGAGGATGCGGGGGAGGCAGGGAGCCTTGGCCCCGGTGAACACATCAAACTCGATGCCGGAAAATTCCCGCAGGGCCGGAGCTCCGCAGAGAACCTCGAACTCGGCCTGCGCCGTGCCTCCGGCAAAGACCGGGGAGATGGAAAGTCCCCCCTTTTTTGCCAGGAGCTTGCTGAAGTCGGGATGAGCCGGGTTGCGTGAAAAACGGGCATCCTTTAAAAGCCCAGGGTCCAGAAAGCTCTCAAGGACGATCAGGTGAATATTTCTTTTTTCCGGCTGTTCTGTGAGTCCATTGATCACTTTGTCGAAATTAATCAGGGCAGCGGGGGTTATCTGATGTCCGGCAATCTTTTTGTGGTAGCTTTTCCGCTTGGCCTCATTATAGAGCATCATGCTCAGGCGCCCATTGTTGCGGGCGCTGAACATGTCGGAATAGATGACGATCTCCTGCTGTGTGTTCTGGAAAGCGGTCATGAAAAAATCCGGGGTCGTCTCCACCATCAGCAGCAAGGCCATAAGAGGCAGAGAGGCCACGACCGGGGCAAGCCGTCGGGGCGGGATTTCAAGGAAGGCGAGAAAGGCCAGGAGGGGAAGCCCGATCAGCACCCCGATCAACACGAGGCCCAGGGAGGGGAGAATCTGCAACATCTCCGGCAGCTCGGTGATTTCGGTGATCCGCAGCATCCGGCCAAACATGCGGTAATAGACGTCGAACACGCCATAGAGCAGAACGAGCGGCGCCGCGGCCACCAGTGGTTGCAGGCGTGATTTGCGGAGAAGTTGATTGAACAAGAAATAGAGATAGAGGAGCAGGGGGATTTCCAGGCGCCACGCAGGCAGCAAGGCTGGCAGACCGCCGGTTTGCTGAAGAATCTCCGTGCAGCCGAGAAAAAAGAGCAGGAACAGGGTGTATCGGTTTACCACGGTTTTCAGCCAGGGGAGATAGGGGGGCACGGTTGGGATCATATGGTCGTTTGTGTGGGAGAAAAAAATCTCGCTGCCGGTGAGCCCGGCATGTTCCGGGTAAAAACCGCTTCCGCCCCTTTAACAGCAAGGCAAAAAACTATACCATACTGTCCGTCCGACCCGCACATATTCTTTTCTTGTGGGAAGCCTCCGCACTCCCCCTTTCCCTGTAAAGTTCTGATTGCCGGTTGGCCGCAGGACTGCTAATCTTTGTGGGAGCGACAGCAACCGGGATTTTTCAGGATGAGGCGGCCATGCGCATACTCGTAGTCGAAGACGATTCTAAAATTGCCTCGTTCATCAGCGTGGGGCTTCGGCAGGCTGGTTTTTTGGTTGATGTTGTGGACAATGGCGAGGATGGTCTTGTTCGGGCTCTAGACGGCGTCCATGATCTTGCCATCCTCGATATCATGCTGCCAAGGCTTGACGGCCTTGCCCTGCTCGATCAACTCCGCCGTCGGCAGGTCAATACCCCGGTGATCATTCTGAGCGCCAAACGTTCGGTCGAGGATCGGGTCAAGGGGCTGCAGGCCGGCGGGGATGATTATCTCACCAAACCGTTTTCCTTTTCCGAGTTGCTGGCCAGGGTGCAGGCCCTGCTCCGCCGGGCAGGCGCCGCGCCGGAAACCACGGTTCTGCGGGTGGGGGATCTCTCCCTCGACAAGCTGAAGCGGGAGGTTCACAGAGGGGATCGCAAGATCGATCTCCAGCCCAGGGAGTTTTCCCTTCTCGAATATCTCATGCGCAATCCGGGGAGGGTCATTTCCAAAACCATGATTCTGGAGCATGTCTGGGATTATAATTTTGATCCCCAGACCAATGTGGTGGATGTGCTCATCTGCCGGTTGCGCAATAAAGTCGATCGGGATTTCGGACGCAAGCTGATTCAGACGATTCGTGGGGTCGGCTATGCCCTTGGCAACAATTAAGCAACTGGCGAAAACCACGGGGTTCCGGCTGGCCCTGTGGTATTCCCTCATCTTTATCTCAAGCTCGCTCCTGCTTTTTGCCCTGCTCTATTTTCCCCTGCGCGCCGCGATCCTGGAAAAAGACCGGAACATCATCCTGGGCAGGCTCAATGAATACACCCTGCAGGAGCAACAGCGCGGGCTGCAGGCCATGCTTGCCGAGATTCGTCTTGAGGATGCCGCGAACAGTCAGGCGGGTTTTTTTGTGCGGGTGGCCGACCCCACCGATCAGTCGCTTATTGTTACCCTGCCGCCGGACTGGCGCCAGTTGACCGGCGGTTTTTCTCCGCTATTCCGTAGCGGGGGCGGGGGGGATGGCGATGATTGGGTCGCCCTTCCCGCGAAGGGCAGGGGTGATGTCCTTGAGATTGTCAGCAGGAGGCTTAAGAGCGGATATCTGCTCCAGATCGGTCGAGGGTCCGGGGAGCGGCAAAAAATCCTGGATTATTTCGGGGAGGTTTTTGCCGGAATCATGCTGCCGATGATCATCTTTGGTTTTGTCGGCGGTTTTTTTCTGGCCTTCCGTTCCCTGCGACCGGTGCGCGACCTCATTCAGGTCGTGCGCAGCATCGACATCGGCAAGATGGACGCCAGGGTGCCATCGCGGCAGACCGGTGATGAGCTGGACGAGCTGGTTCACCTCTTCAATACCATGCTGGAAAAGATCGAGCAGCTGATTACCGGCATGCGGGCGGCTCTGGACAATGTGGCCCATGATTTGCGGACCCCGGTGACCCGTATGCGGGCCGGGATCGAAACCGCGTTGCAGTTTGGTAATAATACCGAGGTGTTGCGTGAAGCATTGCTGGACTGCGCCGAAGAGTCGGAGCGGATCATCACCATGCTCAACACCCTGATGGATATCTCCGAAGCGGAGACCGGGGTGATGAAGCTGCATCGGCAACCCGTTGAGGTTGTTTCCCTCCTTGCCGAGGTGGCCGATTTGTACCAATATGTGGCGGAGGAAAAGGGGGTGGAGGTTTCTGTCTCCGGCCCGTCCGATCTTACGGCGATGGCGGATGTCGACCGGATGCGGCAGGTTGTCGGCAATCTGCTGGACAACAGCCTGAAGCATACCCCTCCTGGTGGCCGCATAGAACTGACCTGTAATCGCCAGGCTGAAGATGCGGTGGTCCTGGTGCGGGATACCGGGACAGGCATCCCGCCGCACGATCTGCCCCTGATTTTTGACCGGCTGTATCGGGGGGATCACAGCCGCAGTCAGCGCGGCCTGGGTCTCGGCCTGAGCCTTGTCAAAGCCGTCATCCATGCGCATGCCGGAACCATCGAGGTGGAAAGCGCGCCCGGACAGGGTGCGACCTTCATCCTGCGGCTGCCCGCCGACGCTCCCCTGCTGTCCTGATCTCCTGCATCTCCGGTTATAATTTCTCAAAAAAGACCCAACCTTTCACGTTTGTAATGCCCAGGAAAGCATCCGGTAATTCTTGGCGTGCTAGATTCAGGCAAGGCAGTGCGCTTCCTCCTGGAAAAATTCGCGGTCATTCCGGCCGAGAACACGGGGCAGGCCTGTGCAACGGATCAGGGCAGCCAACATTATGTCAAAGATCATACCTCCCGTGTTTTACCGCCTGTCCGGTCTTCCGTTTCCTGGCCGCTTTCAACTTCTCCGGCTTTTTTTTCTCTGGTACAGTCTGTACGCCTTTGGGGTGCGGCTGGCGTTGTTGATCCACATCTGGCCGCAGATCGGGCATGGTCCCATGACCGTGACAGGGATCTTTTTGGTCGGTTTATTGTCTGATCTGGTCAATGCCGTGTATTTTGCCATTCCCTTGGCTCTGTATCTGATGGTCATGCCCCACCGGTTTTTTGTCAGCCGGTGGCAGAGGGTTGTTCTGTATCCCCTTGTTTTTGCCCTGTGTTATGGCCTGGTTTTCTCCGCCTTGGCGGAATGGCTGTTCTGGGATGAGTTCGGCGTGCGCTTCAATTTCATTGCCGTGGATTATCTGGTCTATACCCATGAGGTGATCGGCAATATCCGTGAATCCTATCCGGTGCCCCAGTTGCTCGCCCTCGTCGGCGTCACGGCGGCATTGATTTTTTTCGTCATCCGGCCCCGGATTGAAGCCGTCATCGCCTCGGTGCGACAACAGGGAATGCTGCCGTCTGCCTCCGGGCTTGCCGCCCGCCTGGCCACCGGGGCAGTTTTTTTGTTCTTGCCCGTCCTGGTATTCCTGGCCGTGGATGGCTCCCTTCCCGGCGCGGCCTTTGAGAACCGCTATGAAAAAGAGCTGGCGGAGAATGGGATATACCAGTTGTTTTCCGCCTTTCGCAACAACAGCCTGGATTACGGAACCTTTTATAAAAACATGGATGAGGGCCTGGTGTTCACCGGATTGCGGACGCTGCTCAAGACCGGAAACAGCCGCTATGTCGAGGATAATCCCACGGACATAGAACGGGTGCTTACCTCCGTGGCTCCGGAAAAACGTCCTAATGTCGTGTTGATCATGGTGGAAAGCCTGAGCGCGGAGTATCTCGGCGCTTTTGGCAACACCGCGCATCTTACCCCCAATCTTGACGCCTTGGCCAAGGGCGGTCTGTTGTTCAACCGGCTGTATGCCACGGGCACCCGGACCGTTCGCGGGATGGAGGCGGTCACGCTTTCCGTGCCGCCGACGCCGGGGCAGTCCATTGTCAAGCGGCCTAACAACGCCAACCTGTTTTCCCTGGGCTTCGTTTTCCGGGACAAAGGGTATGACACCAGGTTTTTCTATGGCGGTTACGGGTATTTTGACAATATGAACGCCTTTTTCGGCGGCAACGGCTTTGAGGTTACCGATCGCAGCGATCTCAGCGCGGCAGAGATCAGCTTTGCCAATATCTGGGGCGTGTGCGACGAGGATATCCTGGGCCGGGCGCTGCGCGAATTCGATCAGTCCGCAAGCCGGAAGAAGCCATTCTTCGGGTACGTGATGACCACCTCAAACCACAGGCCTTTCACCTATCCCGAAGGAAAGATCGATATCCCCTCAAAAACCGGGCGACCGGGGGGGGTTAAGTATACCGATTACGCCATCGGCAGGTTCATCGCCGAGGCACGGCATCACTCCTGGTTTGACAACACGATTTTCGTTATTGTCGCGGACCATTGTGCCGGCAGCGCAGGTCGGCAGGAGCTTCCGGTGCACAGCTACCATATCCCCTTGATTTTTTATGGCCCAGGTATCATTAGGCCGGGGGTGAACTCCACCCTGGCAAGCCAGGTGGACCTGGGACCTACCCTGTTTGGCCTTCTCAAGTGGCAATACCACAGCAAGTTTTTTGGCAAGGATATTTTGGCCTCTGATTTTACGCCCCGCGCCTTTATCGGAAACTACCAGCGGCTTGGTTATCTGGAGGGAGGCTATCTGGCCATCCTCAATGAACGGCAGGGGATTGGCCAGTACCAGGTGGTCAAAGAAACCATGCAGGATGCGGTGCTGGTTCCGGTGGCCGAGAATAAGGATTTGAGCGCTAAGGCCATCTGTTCCTATCAGGGAGCCAGTCTGCTCTACCAGAGGGGCTTGGATCATTGGTCGCCGGAAAAGAGACTCCCCCCAGTCAGCCAGGCAGCGGCCATGGTATCTCGGTCCGGGCCTAAAAAAGAGGGGATAAGCATGGATTTTCGTCGCGCTTTGTGATAATAAGGGAAGCTGGTTTGTAATAACCGCACGAAGCATCCGGACTGTGGCGTACGCCCATGGCCGAATTTCAGAATACTATTCGAGCAGAAGAAGAGGATTTCATGGCTAAGAAGGATGAAATTTTTGCAACCCCACATGGCACGGTGGCTGATTTCAGTTTTGACGCGAAAACTGCCTCTGTCTTTGACGACATGCTGGTCCGCTCAATCCCTTTTTATCTTGAAGTGCAGCGGATGATGGCCGAACTGACCCTGGATTTCGCCGTGCCTGGGACGAACGTCTACGACCTGGGCTGCTCCACCGGAACGACCCTGATTCAGCTTGACCCGATCCTCCCTGCGGGAGTAAGGATGGTGGGCTGCGATTATTCCGAGGAAATGTTGAAAAAAGCCGAGGAAAAGCTGAAGGGCCACGGCATGCAGCATGATTACCATTTTGAGTGCATGGATCTCAACAACGAGGTGCGGATCGAAAACGCCTCGGTGGTGATCATGAACCTCACCCTCCAGTTCGTCCGCCCCCTGAACCGGGAGCGCTTGATCCAGAGCATCGCCAAGGGGGTAAACGAAAACGGCTGCATGATCCTTATCGAGAAGGTGCTGAGCCGGGATTCACTGCTCAACCGGTTCTTCATCAAGTACTACTACGATTTCAAGGAGGCCAGCGGTTACAGTAAGCTTGAGATCAGCCAGAAACGCGAGGCCCTGGAAAATGTCCTCATCCCCTACCGGGTGCAGGAAAATGAGGAACTTGTCTTGCAAAACGGCTTCAGCGAATGCGAGATTTTTTTCAAGTGGTACAACTTTTGCGGCTATATCATTCGTAAGGTGGCAAAATGAGATTGAGCAATCCCTTCATGGTTGGGGCGGGGAACTTCTTTTTCCGCTATCGGGCCTATATGTTCCCGGTCATCTTCATTGTCATGCTCTTTGTGTTCAGACCGCAGGTGATCGTCAACGAAACCGTCACCAGCTGGGTGACCACTCTGGGGCTGGCGGTGACCTTGCTCGGCGAGGGACTGCGTTTTTTTACCATTGGTTTTGACTACATCGAGCGGGGCGGTAAAGATGGCAAAGTCCACGCCAGCCGTCTGGTTACCGGCGGCATCTATAACCACGTGCGCAATCCCATGTACCTGGGCAATATCCTGATCGCCATCGGCATCGGCCTGTATGGCGGCGCACCCCTGGCCTTTGTCACCGTGTTGCCGTTTTTCGTTTTTTTCTACTATGCGATCATGGCCACGGAGGAGAAATTTCTCTACGGGAAATTCGGAGAGGAATACGAGGCATTCTGCCGCAGGACGCGCCGGCTCTGCCCGTCATTTGCCAATCTCGGCCAGACCCTGTCCGGGTTCAGTTTCCACTGGTGGCGCGCCGCGATCAAGGACAGCGGCACTGCCTTCTGGACCTTTGTCGCCCTGGCGCTGATTCCGCTCTGGCGGGAGTATTTTCTCCACGGCACCACGCTCGCTGAATCGGCCTACGCGCCCTACGCCGCAGGCATCGTGGCCGTGCTGCTTCCCACCTACATCTGGTTGCGCATCCTCAAGAAAAAAGGCACCATCGACATCTCGTCGTAGGGCTTCCGGTTTACTCGTCGTAGAGTTCGGGCGTGTGGCGGATGATCTGTGCATCCACCAGATAGATGACATCCTCGGCGATGTTGGTTGCGTGGTCGGCGATGCGCTCCAGATGCCTCCCCACGGAGAGGACATGCATGAGGTTATTCACCTGCTCGGTATCGGTGATGATCATCTCCTTAAGCTGGGCGTACATCTCCCGGTTCATGGCATCCATGGTGTCGTCCGTCGCCCGGATATGGTGGGCCAAGCGCACGTCATGGTTGATCAGGGCGTCGATGCTTTCCGTGACCATTTTTTCGGCCAGACTGACCATGGCGGTCAGGTCAAAGGGGATTTCAAACTTTTCCTGGCCGGCGAGGAATAACCCCCGTTCGGCGATATTCACCGCCAGATCTCCGATCCGCTCCAGATCGCTGTTGATTTTCAGTACTGCCACGATGAAGCGCAGGTCGATGGCCACCGGCTGATACAGGGCGAGAATCTTCAGGCAATCCTCCTCGATCTCCACCTCCATGTCATCGATTTCCCGATCCCCCTTGATCAACGCGTTTGCCTTGACCGCATCGCGGTTGATCACGGAGAGCGTGGCCTGGTAGACCCGGTCTTCCACGGCCTCGCCCATGGCGATGATCTTTGCCTTCAGTTTGTCGATGTCGTGCTGCATGTGTTTTGGCATAGTTTCACTCCACGCTCATCCGAAGCGGCCGGTTATGTAATCTTCTGTCTGTTTCTGCCGAGGGTTGGTGAATATTTTGGGGGTTGCATCGCATTCAATCAGGCTCCCTTCGTAAAAAAAGGCGGTGTAATCGGAAACCCGGGCAGCCTGCTGCATGTTGTGGGTGACGATGACGATGGTGTAGTTGGTGCGCAACTCGCCGATCAGATCCTCGATCCGCATGGTTGATTTGGGGTCCAGGGCCGAGGCTGGTTCGTCCATGAGCAGGATCTTCGGCCCGACCGCCAGGGCGCGGGCGATGCAAAGCCGCTGCTGCTGGCCGCCGGAGAGTCCCATGGCGTTGGCGTGCAGCCGGTCTTTGACCTCGTCCCAAATGGCTGCCTGCTGCAGGCTCTGTTCGACAATCTCCGCCAACCGTTTGGGGTTTTTTTCGCCATGAATCCGGGGGCCGTAGGCAACATTGTCGAAGATGGACTTGGGGAAGGGATTTGATTTTTGGAACACCATCCCCACCTCCTTGCGCAGCTCCACGACATCGGTGCCCGGCGCATAGATATCTTTTTGGTTGATGGAGATTGCCCCCTCAACCCGGCTGTGGGGGATGGTGTCGTTCATCCGGTTCAGGCAGCGCAAAAATGTGGATTTGCCGCAGCCGGACGGCCCGATCAGGGCAGTGACGTGCTTGGCCGGGATCAGGAGGGAGATGTCAAAAAGCGCTTGGGTCGGTCCATAAAAAAAATTGACCTGGCTGGTGGTGATGACCATCTCCAAATCTTTTGGGTAATTTGGGTAAATAGACTGTTCTACCATCGGTATTTTTTCCTGAAATGGGTTCGAATGAGTATCGCGCCGAGGCTTAAGCCCAGAACCAGCAGGAGGAGAATCAGGGCGGTGCCATATTGCATGTGCCTGATCCGGTCCGCTTCCGGATGTTGGGTGGCAAGGATGTACAGGTGATAGGGCAGGGCCATGACCTGGTCAAAAACGGATTTGGGCAGCCTGGGGAGATAAAAGGCGGCCACGGTAAGGAGGATGGGGGCGGTTTCCCCTGTGGCCCGGCCGATGCCCAGGATCGAGCCGGTTATCATGCCGGACATGGAATAGGGCAGGATGTTGGTGCGGATCATCTCCCACTTGGTGGCGCCCAACGCCAGACTCGCGTCGCGGAAGCCCTTGGGCACGGCGCGCAGCGACTCTTCGCTGGCCACGATGATGGTGGGGAGCACCATGCAGGCCAGGGTCAGGCTGCCCGCCAGGATGGAGGGGCCGAAGCCGCAAAAGAGCACAAAGATGCCGAGGCCGAACAGGCCGAAGACGATGGACGGCACCCCGGCCAGGGTGACGATGGCCAACCGGATCAGGGTGTTGAACCGGTCCTGCTCGGCATATTCGGCAAGATAGATCGCGCCGCCGATCCCCAAGGGCAGGGAGACGGCGATGGTGCCCACCACCAGATAAAAGGTGCCGACAATGGCCGGGAAGATGCCGCCCGCAGCCCCGCTTCTCCGGGGAAAGCTGCTGATAAACTGCCAGTTGAGGGCCGAGGACCCGTGCCGGATGATGTCGAACAGGATATAGCCGATCACCAGGACAATGGCGTAGGTGATGAGCCGCAGGGCGAGGAGAATGAATTTGTCGGCGGTGTTGTTCGTCATCATTTGTCGGCCTCGCAGTGCGCGAACACGATGAAACAACGAAAAGTTGCTCCGCCGACGGTGCGGGCTTGTTTCTTTTTGCTGGCGTTCAATGGACCCGCGCCTTGGCTCTTCTTTTGCGAGATCGTCTTCATTTCATCATGCCGTATTTTTTCAGCACGCGCTGGGCCACGATGTTGAGGGCAAAGGTGATGACCAGCAGGATGATGCCTATCCAGAAAAGCGCTTGATAATGGACGCTGCCGAAGGGCACCTCGCCCATCTCCGCGGCGATGGTGGCGGTCATGGTCCGCACCGAGGCCAGGGGGGAGGCGGTGAGAATAGCCGAATTGCCCGTGACCATCAGCACCGCCATGGTTTCCCCGATAACCCTGCCGATCCCGAGCATCACCGCGGCCACGATCCCAGGCAGGGCCGCGGGCAGGGTAACTCGGAAGATGGTCTGCAGATGGCTGGCGCCCAGGGCCAGGGAGGCGTTTTTCAGGGCGTAGGGCACGCTGACCAGGGCATCCTCCGACAGGGAGATGATGGTGGGGATGGCCATGAGCGAGAGGAGCAGGGCGCCGGTCAGGGCGGTGAGTCCGGTGTTGAGGCCGAAGAGTGTCTTAATGAGGGGGGCCACCACCAGCAGGCCGAAAAAGCCCAGAACCACCGAAGGGATGCTGGCCAGGATTTCAATGAACGGCTTGAGAAACTCCCGTTCGGCAGGGCGGGCGATTTCCGCGATGTAGATGGCCACCAGCACGGAGATGGGCACCGTGACCAGCATGGCCAGGGCGGTTACCAGGGCCGAGCCGGAAAGCAGGGGGCCGACGCCGAAATGCTCCTCCTGGAAGGAGACCGGAATCCATTGGCTGTCCAGAAGCTTGCCCAACCCGGGATTCAGCGCAAAGGGGCCGGCCTCCTTGAACAGGAAGAGGAAAATCAGGCAGACGACAAGGACGCTGGTCGAGGCGGCGCTGACCAGCAGCAGCCGCATGACCTTGTCGGTTATGAAGAGCTTACGAGACCGGGACATATCCCGTTTCTCTCACGATTTGCTGACCTGCCGGACTCAGACAGAAGTCGATGAACTGTTGCGCCGTTTTCGTTGGCGTCCCGTTGGTATAGAAGAACAGCGGCCGGGAAACAGCGTATGTTCCGGAGCTGACCGTCTCCTCACTGGGAAGCACCGGCTCGTGCTGGTCAGCGGCCTGGACGCCGAGGGTTTTCACGGTGTTTTTCGCCTCGGCGGCAAAGCCAAGGCCCACATAGGCGATGGCCCCGCGGTCGGCGGTCACGGCCTGCACCAGCGCCGAGGTGCCGGGCAGCAGCCGGGCGGAGGAGCTGAAGTCCTCCTTGTTCAGGACATGTTCCTGGAAGAAAACAAAGGTGCCGGAGCTGGACTCGCGGGACAACAGGAGAATGGGGGTGTCGGATCCGCCGACCTCCTTCCAGTTGGTTACCTTGCCCGTGTAGATAAGCCGCAATTGGTCAATGGTCAGACCGTTCACCGGGTTTTGAGGATGCACGATCAGGACGATGCCGTCGCGGGCCACCGGGATTTCCACCGGGGAAATCTTGTTGTGTTCGGCTTGTTTTTGTTCCTTTTCCTTCATTCCCCTGGAAGCCGCGCAGATATCGGTGGTGCCGTTGATCAGGGCGGCGATGCCGGTGCCAGAGCCGCCGCCGGTTACGGAGATGTCAACTTCGGCATGGGTTTTCATGAATTCTTCCGTCCAGGAGCTGACCAGGTGGACCATGGTGTCCGAACCCTTGATGGAAAGGGTTTGGACGGGGGCGGATTGCTGCGAGGGGCCTGAGTCGCAACCGGTTATCGCCGCTGCGAGCAGCAGGCCAAGGGTCAAGGCAATTTTTTTCATGATTTCCTCCGGAAGCGGTAGACATACTGGTTGGGGTGGACCCAACGAAAAAATGCGTGGGGCCGGTGTTTGTAACCATGTGATTTTACGGGAGCCGGGCGAATTACATCCTGCATAGCCCCGATACCAGAAATTCCAGCTATTTGCCAGTAAAAATTATACTCAAGATTGTCTTGCGCGCCGAGCCGGACTGTCTCGACCGCGCTGAGGCGGGCCCCAGGAGGACGAGTCCGGGGGATGCTTATGCGCCCTCCTTGGCGGTGCGGTCTGCGGCTCGCGAACGGCGGCGCGTGTGCAGCATAAAGTAGAGAACCGGCACCGCCATGCGGCTGATCAAGAGCGAGGCGATCTCCCCGAACATCAGCGAGATGGCCAGCCCCTGGAAGATCGGGTCGGCCAGGATCACCGAGGCCCCGACCACCACGGCCAGGGCGGTAAGGAGCATGGGCCTAAAGCGGATGGCTCCGGCTTCCACCACCGCTTCGCCAAGCGGCAGGCCGTGGCTGATCCGCAGTTCGATGAAGTCAACGAGAATAATGGAATTGCGCACCACGATTCCTGCCCCGGCCATGAAGCCGATCATGGAGGTGGCGGTGAAAAAGGCGCCGAAAGCCCAGTGGGCCGGAAGGATGCCGATCAGCGAAAAGGGGATGGCGGCCATCACCACCAGCGGCACGGTGTAATCCTTGAACCACCCCACCATGAGCATGTAGATGAGGATCATCACCGCGCAGAAGGCGAAGCCCAGATCCCGGAAGACCTCCAGGGTGATGTGCCACTCTCCGTCCCATTTGATTGCCGGTTCCAGTTCCGAAAAGGGTTGTTTGAGGTTGTAGATGGAGATCGCTTTCTGTTCGCCTCCATACTCCCTGCCGTCGAGCTCGGCGAGTTTTTTGTTCAGGGCGAAGATGGCGTAGGCCGGGCTTTCCGCCGCCCCGGCCACATCGGCCGTCACATAGATAACCGGTTTGAGGTTCTTGCGGTAGATGGGCTGGTCAATGGGCGCTTCGCTGACCGAGACCAGCTCCCGCAGGGGCACCAAGGGGCCTGTCGGGTTGAGGCCGGAGCGGAGCTGGGTGTTGAGGATGCTCTCAATCCGCGCCCGCTCCCCCCGCGGCAGCTCCAAGACGATACTGATCCCCTCCTTGTCCTCGGGCAGGTGCAACAGGCTGACGGCCAAGCCCTTAACCGCCAGATCGACGGCCTGGGTGATTTCGCCCTCGGAAATACCGTTGAGGGCTCCTTTTTCCTTGTCCACCGCGATCACGGTTTTGAATCGTTCCGCTTCCCGGTACCAGTCGATATCGACCACCCCTTCCGTGGCGGCGAGAAGATCCTTGACCCTGGTTGCCAGCTTGAGCCGCTGTTCATCGGTTCGGCCGTAGATCTCGGCGACCAGGGTTTGCAGCACCGGCGGCCCCGGCGGCACTTCGGCCACTGCCACGGCGGCGCCGTATTGTGCCGCGATTGCCGCGACCTGAGGCCGGATGCGTTTGGCGACCTCGTGGCTTTGGGCTGTGCGCTCGCCCTTGGGCCGCAGATTGATCTGGATATCCGCCAGGTTGGTGTTGTTGCGCAGGTAGTAATGGCGCACCAGGCCGTTGAAATTGTAAGGCGAGGCCGTGCCGGCATACACCTGATAGTTGATCACCTCCGGTTCCCGGCCGATGAGCGCGGCCATTTCCCTGGCGACCTGGGTGGTTTTTTCCAGGGGGGCGCCCTCGGGCATGTCCAAAATAATCTGGAACTCGCTCTTGTTGTCAAAGGGGAGCATCTTGACCTTGACCAGCCCGAAATAGACCATGGCGCAGGAGCCGAGGAGTAGGCCGCTAATGGACAGGAAAAAAATTAGCCGCCAGCGGGCGTGGGCAAGGAGGGGGTCCATGGCCCGGTGATAGAGACGGGTAAAGAAGTCATCCGGGGCTTGGCCGTGCTCTTCTTCCTGCTTCGCCTCCTCTTCGGAGTCGATGGGGCATTCCGCGGGGGAACAGTTCTTTCTCAGCACCCGCACGGCGGCCCAGGGAGTAACGGTGAAGGCGATGAGCAGCGAAAAAATCATCGCCGCGGAGGAGCCGATGGGGATCGGCCGCATGTAGGGGCCCATCAGCCCGCCGACAAAGGCCATGGGCAGAATGGCGGCGATTACCGCCCAGGTGGCGAGGATGGTCGGGTTGCCCACCTCGTTCACCGCCTCGATGGCGATGGTAAGGACGGATTTCTGGGTGTTTCCCGGCAGCCGGAGGTGGCGGACAATGTTTTCCACCACCACGATGGCGTCGTCCACCAGGATGCCGATGGAAAAGATCAGGGCGAAGAGGGTGATGCGGTTCAGGGTGTAGCCGTACAGATAAAAGAGCAACAGGGTCAGCGCCAGGGTCGAGGGGATGGCGAGGATGACGATGACCGACTCCCGCCAGCCTAAAAAGAAGAGGATGAGCAAAGTCACCCCGAAGACGGCGATGCCCATGTGCAGCAGAAGCTCATTGGATTTTTCCGCCGCGGTTTCGCCGTAGTTCCTGGTCACGCTCACCGTGACATCGGTGGGGATGAGGGTTCCCTTGAGGGTCTCGATCTTGGTCAGCACCGTTTCCACCACCTGCACGGCATTGGCCCCCGGCCGCTTGGCCAGAGAGAGGGTGACGGCCGCCTCTTCCGGCTGCCCCTTGCCTGAACCGAAAAGGACATAGTTGGTGGGATCTTCCGGGCCATCGACCACGCCGGCCACCTCGTCGAGATATACCGGCCGGTTGTTGTACACACCGACGACGATGCGGCCGATTTCCTTGGCCGAGGTGAGAAACCGGCCGGTCTGCAGAAGGATTTCCGTGTTCAGGGACTGCAGGGTGCCGGAGTACGATTGCCGATTGGCCTGTTGCAGCGTGGGAATGATCTCCGTTGCGGTCAACCCGCGGGCGGCAAGACGGGCGGGATCGAAGAGCACCCGCACCTGACGGCGGGCGCCGCCGATGAGCTTGGTCTCGGCCACCTCGGGGATGTTTTTGACCGCGTCGTCAAGCTGGGCTGCGAGGCGTCGGAGGGTGAAGTGGTCATAGCGCGGGCTGTGCAGGGTCAGGGCGAGCACCGGCACGTCGTCGATGGTATGCGGCTTGACCATGGGCGGCACGACGCCGTAGGGGATGCGGTCGAAGTTGGTGGCCAGCTTCTGATTGAGGCGGACAATGGCGTCCTCCATTTTTTCGCCCACGTAGAAACGGGCGACGAGCAGACACTGGCCCGGCATGGAGGTGGTATAGATGTATTCCACCCCGGGCAGTTCGTAGAGGAGTTTTTCCATGGGGATGGAGACGCGTTCCTCCACCTCCTTGGGGGTGGCGCCGGGCATGGCGACCATGACGTCGATCATCGGCACCTTGATCTGCGGCTCCTCCTCCCGCGGCAGCATGGCAACGGCCACGATTCCGAGGAGCAGGGAGGCGATGATCAGGATGATGGTCAGCCTGGATTCGACGAAAACCGAGGCGAGCCTGCCGGCAAAGCCGTGTTGATTGTCCGGGGAGTGGTTCATCACGGCACGATGGCTACGGGTTGTCCGTCAATAAGCCGTTCTCCGCCCTGGATCACGACCTGCTCTCCTCCGTTGAGGCCGGTGAGGATCTCCACCTGGCCTTCCCGGTGTTCCCCGCTGCGCACCAGGCGCAACTGGGCGGTATTGTTGTGTAGCACAAATACCCGCTCCATCTGGCCGAAGCGAAACAACGCTGTTTCCGGCACCAGCAAGGTCTTGGCGTCACCTTCGCCGGGAAGCGTGACCCGTGCGTACTGCCCGGGTCGCAAGGAGTTACCGCCGTGGACGCTGATTTTCACCAGCGCGGTCCGTGAGGCGGTGTCTGTTGACGGCCCGATTTCGGTGACGGTTCCGGTCTGGGAAAACTCGGCCGCCGGGACCGTGACGGCAAGCGTGTCCCCTTTTTTGATTTTCAGGGCCGCCCCCTCCGGCGCCGCGGCAACCACCTGCAAGTGTTCGGTGTTTTCCAATACCAGGAGGGGCATCCCCGGGGTGGCCAGATCGCCGGCATTGGCCATTTTCTGCGAGATGATCCCGGCAAAGGGGGCGGTGATCAGGGTGTAGTCGCGCAGGGCCCTGGCTTCGCGCAGACCTGCCTCAGCCATCCGGTAAGCATCTTCCAGGGATTTTACTGTTTCCCGGGTGGAAGCGTCTTGTGCCAGCAACCGTTTTTCGCGGTCGAAATTCCGCTGCGCCTGTCCGAATTGCGTCTCAGCCTGCGACAGCCGGGCGGCAATCTCTCCGGCGCTGATCCGTGCCAGCAGCGCGCCTTTTTGTACCGCGGATCCCAGTTCCACGGGCATCTCCTCGATGGGTCCGGATATCTTGGCGCTGATGGTCGCCCGCTGGAGCGATTCCACGGCGCCGGCCACCTCGCTTTGCCGCTGGGGTGTCTGACCGGCCACGGTGAACACTCGCACTTGCGCAACGGGAAGAGGCTGGCTGGCTCCCTTGTGGCCGGAATCCTTGCAGCCGGCGGCGGTGAGGAGCAGGCACAGGGAAAGCGCTGAGAAAAAATGTTTGTACCGCATGATGTCGATTTCCTGTTGCAGAGCTTATTGGGATGCTGTCGCCTTTTCAGGCTGGAGTTCGGCCGGTATTTCCGGGGGGTCAGGGAACTGGTCCAGGCCAAGGGCGCGCCGCAGGCCGGCAACGGCAATGCGCTGGGAAGTTTCCGCCGCGATGCGCCGCACCTGGGCGTCAATCAGGCGGTTTTCCACCCCGAGCAGATCGGCGGAGAGCAGGGTGCCCTCCTTGAAGCGGAGCCGGTTGATGCGTGCGCTTTCCTGGGCCTGGGCCACGCTTTTTTCCGTAATCTGCAAACGTTCTCTGGCCTCCTGCAGGGCCAACTCCGCCTGCTTCACCTCAAGGATGATGGCCAGTTCGGTTTTGCGTTTTTGTTCCTGCGCTTCGGCCAGCAGGGCGGAGGCCCTGGCAACCTCGGCTTCGGTCCGGCCGCCCTCGGAGAGGTTGAACCGCAAGGTGACCCCGGCCTGCCATGAATCGCCGGAGCCGTCGGTGACATAGCCCGTGTCCGCGTCGTATCCGGCATAGCCTTCCACGGAGGGATAATAGCCGCCCTGGGCCTGGCGGACCTTGGCCTTGGCCGCCAGGATGAGGGCCTCCATGCTTTTCAGCTCAAAACGGTGTTCAGGGCTTGCGGACTGCGGTATTTCCTGAACGCAACCCTGGGCCGGGTCAAGCGTCACCGGGCCGTCGTCAAGACCCATCAGGCCGAGGAAGATCCTGCGGCTTATCTCAAGGGTGTGGTGGGCTTGGCTTAAATTTTCCCGCGCCGTGGCCTGTTGCACCTCCAGATCGAGGAGATCGGCCTTCAGCAGGACTCCTTCCCGGTAACGGGCCTGCGCCACGGCCAGGGAGGCAGTGATCGCATCCACCGATGCCTGCCGCGCCTTGACCAGCTCTTCGGCCTGGATGACGAGCTGAAAGGTTCGGACCACCTCAAAGGCGAGCTGAGCCCGGACCGCCCCGAGTTCCATGCGCGAGGAAACCGCCTGGGCTTCGGCGGCTTTCAATCCGGCCAGGTCGCGGCCGCCGTTGAAAAAGCGGTAGCCGAGCCTGACCCCCATGTTCAGGGTGTCGGTGCGGCCGGGATTATTGAAGTCGATGGCATTGGTGAAGGCCCCTTGGTTCAGGATGTTGCCAAAGGAATACATGGGGTTGTCGGTTTGTTCGTATCGGGAGTTTAGATCAAGCCTTGGGAAAAAAGAGGACCTCTCCATGGCCATGGCGGCTTGGGCCGCTTCAATCCGGTTTTTTCCCATCCGGCTGTCCGGGTTGTTCCGCACGGCAAAGAGTACTGCATTGCGAACTGTCCACACCTCCGGCCTGGGTGGGGCGTCGGTGGCCGCACCGGCGACAGGGGGAAAAACGACCGCCAGCAGAAGGGCTACGCACAGAGAGCAGAGCCTGCGCCAGGAGAAAAGGCGGCGATTGGTGTTTTCGCAAGGAGATAGTGGCCGGGTCATGGTTCCGTGTTCTCTTGTTTGCAGACCGGAGGAAAAGGAGGAAGCCTGTTTCGTATATTCAGCATTTAATTATATAGTTACAAGCTGAACTATCTGCCATGCTTTTTTTTGGTTTCATGGCCGGCGGAGAGTGCATTCTTTGTCACGCATGGCGCTCTACAACAGTATATCATAGAGGAAAGTCCCAACGGCAAGGGGACTTTTCACAGATCGTTCAGAACCACTGCTTCTTTTTGAAGTAGACCAGCATGGAGAGGAGTGTGCCCGCCATCAGCAGGAGGGCAAAAGGGTAGCCGAAATACCAGTTGAGCTCCGGCATGTTGAACGGGCTCGCGCCGGTGTTGAAATTCATGCCGTACAGGCTGGTGATGAAGGTGAGGGGGATGAAGATCACCGCGAAGATGGTCAAGACCTTGATGATCTCGTTCATGCGATTGCTCACCGAGGAAAGGTAGATGTCGATCATGCCGGAGATGATATCCCGGAAGGTTTCCACCGTGTCGAGCACCTGGATGGTATGATCGTAGAGGTCCTTGAGGTAGACCCTGGTCGATTCCCCCATGAAGGTGGTTTCATCCCGTTGGAGTCCGTGGATCACCTCGCGAAGCGGCCAGACCGATTTGCGGAGCAGGATCATCTCCCGTTTCAGGGAGTGGATGGCCTGGAGGGTTTCCGGGGAAGGCGCGGCGATCAACTCCTCTTCCAGATCTTCGACCTCCTCGCCGATTTTTTCGAGGACGGAAAAGAAATTGTCCACCACCCTGTCCAGCAGGGAATACAACAGGTAGTCTGTCCCCAATTTCCGGATGCGCCCCTTGTTGGTTTCCAGGCGGGCCAGCACGTCGTCAAAGATGTCGTCGTCTTTTTCGTGAAAGGTGAGCAGATAGTTGGAGCCGAGCACGAAGCTGATCTGCTCCATGCTCATCTCCCTGGCGGCATCGTCATAGTTGATCAGGTTGATGACCAAAAACAGGTACTCCTCGTAATGGTCGATCTTCGGACGCTGGCCGGTGTGGAGGATATCTTCAATGGTCAGCGGATGCAGGCCGAACTCGAGGCAGAACCTGTCCACCGCCTCGGCGTCATGCAGGCCGTGGACCCTGATCCAGGTGTTGCTGGGGGTTTCCTTCAGCAGGCGGAATTCGTCGAGCCGTACAGGGGTGCTGAGCGAAAGGTTCTCGGCATCGTAATCGACCATGTCCAGGCCGAATTTTTCCGTGACCCGTTCGCCGATGAACACGGGGCTTCCCGGGGGGAGCCCGGCTTTCCTGGAGGATGTCTTGACAAGCTTCAGCATCTGTAATTCCCCAAAATGGAGGTGGTTTTTTCCGACGGCGGGGTGGGTCGGCAAGAGAGTTGGGAGCCTTAATAAGGATATCATATCCATGGCTGTTCCGTGAACTCCATTGTCCGTTGGGGTGAATATCTTGCTGATCTTACAAGAACAGGGGAGATTTTTTTGTGAAAAGGCGCTATGGAATCGTGCCCTGATATGCGAGGATAAGAGTAAACACGAAAAGAGAGGGGAATGAAGCAGCCAGGCCCGCAGTATCTGAAAACCATGGTTGAGACGGCAAGCCCGGTGCGCAACATTGTCGCGTTGTACGAAAAATGCTTGCTGCACCTGACCAGGGCGCGGAAAAGTCTTGCCGCCGGGGAGATTGCCTGCAAGGCGGAAAGTCTGCGCAAGGCCATGGATATCCTCTTTTATCTGGACAATACCCTGGACGCCGCCGAGCCGGAAGCCGCGCAGCCGCTGCATGAAAGCTACCAGATGATTCTGGCCCAATTGAGCTTGGCCAACAGCGGGAACTCCCCGGAAGCGTTGGGGCTGGCCGAAAAATGGCTGACCGGGTTGCTGGAGGCGTGGCAGGCGATTGCGCCGGGCGGCAAAAAAACAGGGCCAGGCGGGAAATACCCATGAAAACTGCCTGCCGGATACGGGATGGTGTGGTAGACTGGAAATAACAAGACCGTTGCAAGTTCCCGTTGTCCTGCATCTGCAAGGGCTGCCGAAAAAACGATACAACCATAGAGATCATGACACTATCCCTTCCCCCCTGGCTGATCCTTCCCATTCTGGTTTTTTTCTACCACCCCCTTGCCCGGTTTTTCCCGAAGATGGACAAGGATGCCTACGTCCGGAAAGTCGTGGCGGCCGGAAACCAATTTTACCGGCGCAGATTTGCCCAAACGCCCTATGCCGAGAGGATGCTGTTTTTGCCCTACTGCCTGCGGGCCGAAGGGTGCGCCACGGTCATCGATCAGGAAAAGGGCTTGTTGTGCCCTCCTGAATGCCGTATTCCCTGCCGCTTGCGGGAGATGCGGGAGATGGCCTTGGCATTGGGGTATCAGGATGTTTCCGTGGTGGTGAGCGGCCGGCTGCACAAAAAGGACGGGGTGCTGCGCAGCCGGGATTTCCTGGTGCGCCGGATCGAACAGCGCCGGCCGAACGCGGTGCTGGGTTGCCTCTGCACCCGTGACCTGCGGGAGAAATATCTGCGCTCCGCCAATGTCTCTCCCGAGGGGTCGCTGGGCGGCCATGGGCTCAAGGTGATTCCCCAGGTGTGTCTGCTCAAGGATTGCAACTGCAGGCAGAGCTCCATTGATTGGCAGGAGCTTGAAACGCTGATTCGGGCGCATGTTTGAAATGCTTGTGCCGTCTTGTCCGGAATCCGGTGAGAATACAAAAAATACCTTTCGCGCCCCAAATTCTCGTCAAACGGCAGGGGGCGAAGTATATTTGAAAAAAAAGCGGCTTGCGGCCGCACTATTATTCCATGGAGTAGAAACGTCGGATGCAGCGTGAATAATCAGGAATTGAACACAGTATTCAAGCGGGTTGTCGATACCGCAAGCGTGGAGTTTTATCTGATCACCCCTGAAGGGGGATTTGCCTATGTGAATCAGGCAGCGGTCAGAAATCTCGGCTATTCCGAGGCAGAGCTTCTTGCCTTGAACCTTGCCGATATTGATCCGGAAATCGGCCCCAGGGCCAAACATCTTTGGCCCGAGTGGAAAAGACAGGGCACCCTGCGTCTTGAAACCACCCATCGAACAAAAAGCGGGCAGGTCGTCCAGAAGGAAGTTGATGCGGTCTGCGTTACCCTCGGCGCGGCAGACTATATCTGTGCCTTTGTCCGGGATATCACCGAGCGCAAGCGCATGGAAGCAGCCCTTTTGGAAAGCGGGGAGCAATACCGCGATCTTTTTGAAAGCGCCAGCGACCTCATCCAGTTCGTCCGGCCGGACGGCTCCTTTCTCCAGGTCAATCCGGCCTGGCGGGACACCTTTGGCTATTCCGAGGAAGAGGTCGGGAAGCTCACCATCTTTGATCTCATCGATCCGGACTGCTCGGATCACTGCATGGAAACCTTTCAGCGGGTCCTGGAGGAGGGACGGGTTGACAGGATAGACACATCCTTTGTCGCGAAGAACGGCGAAAAGATCATGATCCAGGGCGCGGCCAACTGCAGGTACGAAAACGGCAAGCCCCAGGTGACCCGCTGCATTTTCCGCAACGTCAGCGAGGAAAAAAGACTGCAGGCCCAATTGCTGCAATCCCAAAAACTGGAGGCTGTCGGGCGGTTGACCAGCGGCGTGGCCCACGATTTCAACAACCTGCTCACCACGATTTTAAGCTACAGCGAATTGTATCTGAGGCGTCTGCCGGACAGCGACCCCCTGGCGAACGCCCTGCGCGCCATCCGCGAGGCCGGCGTCCGAGGCGCGGCCCTGACCCGCCAGTTGCTTACCTTCAGCCGGCATCAGGTTGCGGATGTGCGGGTTATCGACTTGTGTAATCTTGTCTCCGGGTTGAGCACCATGATCCGGCGTCTCATCCATCCGGGCATCGATTTTACGGTGGAGGTTGCCTCCGGCGGACAGGGGCGGATTCTTGCCGATCAGCACCAGATCGAGCAGGTGCTGCTCAATCTGGCCATCAACGCGCGCGACGCCATGCCGGAGGGGGGGGGCTTGGCCATTTCCTGCCTTGAGGAGGTTTTGGAGCAAAACGAAGTCTCCAATTTCGACAATATCGAGCCGGGACGGTATGTGGTTCTTGTGGTGAGCGATACAGGGGAAGGCATGAGCAAGGAGGTGCAGGAGCATATCTTCGAGCCGTTTTTCACCACCAAGCCCCAAGGCAAGGGAACCGGCCTTGGCTTGGCCACCGCCTACGGCATTGTCAAGCAGCATAGCGGCTATATTGTGGTTGAGAGTGAGCCTGGCGAGGGAACCACCTTCCGTCTGTATTTCCCCAGGGTGGAGGCGCCGCTGGAGTCGGTGGTGACCGGCCAGGCCTTGGAGGTGTTGCAGGGAAGTGAGACCATCCTCGTGGTTGACGATGAACCGGAGATCTTGGCGGTTATCAGCCATTCCCTCGGGACCATGGGCTACCCCGTGCTTACGGCCGGGTCTTCGTCGGAAGCCTTGCTCCTTGTGGAAGAGGGGGGGCACAAGATCGACCTCCTGTTGACCGATGTGGTCATGCCGGGGATGCCCGGCCACACGTTGGCCGCCCGGGCCCAGGCGGCTGACCCCCGGACCAGGGTGTTGTTCATGTCGGGCTATACCGATTCCATGCTCGAAGAATATGGGGTCTTCCGGACGCATGCCAATTTCATCAGCAAGCCGCTTTCTCCGGGCGAGCTCGCCGTCAAGATCCGCAAGATGCTGGCGTAAGCCTGAATATGGCCTACGTTCGGACTCTTTTCCTTATTTCCGCATGATCTTCCGTCGCCCTGCGCTCGTTGCGGCGTTTCCGCGCAAGATTGTTTTCGGAAAAAACGGGATATGAATTTTTCCCGTTTTTTGCACAAAGCGTGGTAGTTTTTGGGGAGAAGCACCCCCTGTCCCGTCTTCTTGTCTTGTTTCTGAACGGAGGATGCCATGGAGCATAAGATCGCCATCGTTGCCTTTGCCGGGGAACCATCCTGTTTTGCCCACGCCTTGCTGAATGGCCTGGATATGCAAGCCAGGGGCTGGGAGGTCAAGCTGATCATCGAAGGCAAGGCCACAGCCCTGGTCAAGGAGCTGGCCGAGGCGGAGGCGCCCTTTGCTCCTCTCTACGCCAAGGCAAAAACAGCCGGACTTATCGACTGCGTCTGCCGGGCCTGCGCCACCAAGACCGGGGCTTTGGCCGCGGCCGAGGCGCAGGGCTTGCCCCTGTCCGGCGAGATGCAGGGGCATCCTTCCATGGCTCGCTATGTGGAGGCGGGCTATACGATAATCACCATATAATGATGCACGCTGGCTGAAGGAGGAATTGTCATGGACCTGTATGCGATCAAGCCCTATCTGTACTGGGGCGGCGTTGCTTTTTTTCTGCTCTGCGAGCAGGGTTTTTCCTACCGGCAGCCCACCGTGGCCCGGACAACACGCTGGCTCGCCAATCTGCCGCTGTCCATCATGAACGGCACGATCTACCATCTGCTGTATACCAGCGCCATTGTCGCTCTGATTCTTGCCGGGCAGGAGAAAAATACCGGCCTGCTCAACGCATGGGAGCTGCCCGGCTGGCTCAACATTGTCGCCTCCATCCTGATCCTGGATTTTTTCATCTACCTCTGGCATCTGCTCACCCATGTGCTGCCCTTCCTCTGGCGGTTCCATCGCGTGCACCACAGCGACATGAACATGGACGTGACCACGGCCAATCGTTTCCATTTGGGCGAGTTTCTTTTCACCGGCCTGATCAGGCTGGCGGTGATCTATACCTTCGGCATTTCGCTGACCGCCTACATCCTTTTTGAGATTCTGGTGAATCTCTCCGTGCAGTTTCATCACAGCAGCATCCGGGTGCCGGCGTGGTTCGAGCGGTTGTGGGTGCTTTTTTTTGTCCCCCCCTTCTTGCACCGCATCCACCATTCGGTGCGGATCAAGGAGCGGGATTCCAACTACGGGGTGATTCTGTCCATCTGGGACCGGATGCTGGGCACCCTGACCACCGGGGTGGAACAGGAAAAAATCGTCATCGGCATCGGTTCGCACCGGGAAATCGAAAAGCTGGGTTTCTGGCGGCTGTTGGCGCTGCCCTTCACGCGCAATACCCCGTGAAGCATGAACCCCGGATAGGGAAAGACACGAGAGGAGTGAGCAATGAACTGGAAGAATCTGTTTGTCCCGGGCAAGGATTTCACCGTGGCCCAGGCCAAGGAGTACATGGAGGCGCGGGGAGCTGATGCCTATCAGCTCCTGGATGTCCGTCAGCCCAAGGAGTATGAGGAAGGGCATCTGCCCGGGGCCATCCTCATCCCGCTTAAAGAGCTGCCCGGGCGACTGGCTGAGCTTGATAAGGAAAAGCCGGTCATTGCCTATTGCGCCGTTGGCGGCAGAAGCAAAGCCGCGGCCCAGCTTCTTGCTGGCAAGGATTTTGCAAACGTTTACAATATGGCCGGAGGCATCAAGGCCTGGCAGGGGCAACAGGCCAAGGGGGGGGAAGAGGCCGGGCTGGAGTTTTTCACCGGCCAGGAAGAGTATGAGGACGGAGTGAGCCTGGCCTATGCCATGGAAGACGGGTTGCAGGAGTTCTACCGTCTTCTGGCCGAACGGGCGCAGGATAACGGGGCCCGGCAGCTCTATACCCGTTTGATGGGCTTTGAGGATGCGCACAAGACCCGGCTTCTTGCCGAGTACCGGCAGGCGCACGGGTCAGCGGCCATGCCGGGCACAGGGGCTACGGGGGTGATGGAGGGCGGTTCCAGGGTGGAGGATTTTCTTGTCCGGGTCGATACCCGTCTGCACACCAAGCGGGATATCCTGGAGTTGGCCATGGGGTTAGAGACCCAAGCCCTGGATTTGTACAGCCGCATGGCGCAAAAGAGTAAAAAAAACGAGGCCAGGGCGTTGTTTTTGCGTTTGGCGGATGAAGAAAAAACGCATCTTTCCTTTTTGGCCGACGAAATGGACACGGTGCTAAGCCAAGGCGCAAGCCCCTTGGATGGCGGACAGGTACGATAATGGAATGGAAAACGCAAGAACGCAGGGTGGCAAAAACCGACAGGCGGGCCATAGGCCGCATGCTGCTGGGTCACCTCCGATTCCTGCAATCGGTGATCAACGGGGTGACGGACCCTGTCCTGGTGATCGGAACGGATATGCGGGTAAAGCTCATCAACCAGGCAGCGCGGGATTTCCCTGTTTCCCGGAAGAACGGTGGGAGATTCTCTGAAAATTCGCACTGTTATCGGGTGTTGTTCGGCTTGGAGCAACCGTGCGACAAAGTCGGGCGCGCGTGTCCGCTCATGGAGGTTCTTGAAAGCGGCAAAGCAGTCTCGGTTTCTCAGGACATTACCCTGAAGTCCGGTGAGCTTCGTCATTACGAGGTGTTTGCCTCCCCTCTTCTGGGGGACGACGACACCCTGCTCGGCATTATCGAAATTTTGCGTGATGTCACTGAACTGAATTGTGCCGCCGAGGTTTTAAAGAAAAGTCATGACGAGCTTGAGCGGCGGGTTGAGGCGCGAACCATTGAGTTGAAAAAGGTCAATGATGCCCTGCGCCTTGAGGTCGAAGAGCGGCGCTGGGCCGAAGACCAACTGCTTCAGGCCTGCGAACAGGCAAAACTCGTTTACAGTGTTATTCCCAGCGCCATTTTTACCGTTGACCTTGAGAGAAAGATCACCAGTTGGAATAAGAAGGCGGAAAAGATTACCGGATATACGGAAGCGGAGGTTCTCGGCAAGCCGTGCAGTGTTTTTGCCTTGGAACCCTGCACGGTAAAAGGCTGCGGCGTGTATTCGAAAACGGTCAAGAAACCTATCATTAATCGGATTTGTGAGATCAAAACCAAGGATGGACGGGTAAGGATTGCCAGTAAAAACGCCGACTTATTGCGGGATGCAAGCGGCCGGGTCATCGGGGCGGTGGAAAGCTTCAGCGACATTACGGAACAGCAAAATATCGACAGACAGTTGCGCACGGAGCGGGATAAGTTCCGGGGGATCCTTTCCGCCCTTGATCATGGCATGCACATCCTCAACCGGGATTATGAGATCGAATACCAAAACGAGATCTTGCGCCGGACCTTTGGCGACAAGATCGGTGAGAAATGCTACGAGGTGTACAAGCAGCGGGATGCGCCCTGTGAGGTGTGCCGCATGCATGCGGCCATCGAAAGCAACGAGATCCAGCGAACAGAGGAGGTCATGTCCGATCACCGCCATTATGAACAGAGCTATGTCCCCTTTGTCGATGTCGATGGCGAAACCAAGGCCCTGATTCTCCTGCGGGATGTCACCGAGGAAAAAAAATACCGGGCCGAAACCATGCGGGCCGGCCAGCTTGCCTCCATCGGCGAACTGGCCGCCGGAGTGGCTCACGAGATCAATAATCCCATCAACGGGATCATCAACTACGCCCAGGTGTTGCTCGACGATTCAAGCCAGGTGTCGCTGGAAGGCGAGGCCGTCAACCCGGTCCAGCGGGAGATGCTCGATCGCATCATCAAGGAAGGAGAGCGGATCGCCTATATCGTGCGCAATCTCCTCTTTTTTGCCCGTCAGCGGGAAGAGGAGGCGGAGGTGGTCGAAATCGGGGCGATTGTCGATGATTCCCTGGCCTTGATCAAACATCAGCTCCAGAAAGACGGGATACGTATCTCCACCGATATCCCGGAGGGTTTGCCGCCCATCCGGGTGCATCCGCAGCAGTTGCAGCAGGTTTTCCTCAATCTGCTCAGCAATGCGCGATATGCCCTCAACCACCGCTACCCCGGGCGGGACGCCGGTAAAAAGTTGGAGATCCGCTGCCGACAAGTGCAGGACCCGGGCCGAACCATGGTGCGGACGGAAATAACCGATCATGGCGAAGGGATTCCGCCGGAGATGCTTTCCCAGATCTTCGAGCCGTTTTTTTCTTCAAAGAAACCGGGAGAGGGAACCGGCCTGGGGTTGTCCATCAGCGCCGGGTTGATCAGGGATTTTCAGGGAGAACTGAGGGTGGCAAGCGAACTCGGGGTATACACCACCATGACCGTTGATCTGCCTGCATATGGAGAATGAACCGTTGATTTCTTTCCTTTTTTACGAGGGTGGCAATGATTGATCTGGATAAATCAGAGACCAGGATACTGGTGGTGGACGACGAGGAAAGCCTGCGGCTGACCTTTCAGATGTTTCTCGGTCGCGAGGGGTACGGGCCGGTGGTGACTGCCTCGACTTTTGAAGAGGCGATGGCGCTGATTGAACAGCAGACCTTCGATCTGATCATCAGCGACATCGTCATGGAGGGGGCCTCGGGCATTGATCTGCTGCGGCGGGTCAGGGAGCTTGGGTTGGAGTGCCCGATGGTCATGGTCACGGGCTATCCCAATATCAACACCGCTTCCGAGGCGGTGCGGCTGGGGGCCTTTGATTACCTCGCCAAGCCGGTGAAAAAGGCCGATCTGTTGCGCACCGCGCGCATGGCCCTCCAGCAGTATGGACTCTGGAAGGAAAAAGAACGGTTGACCGAGGAAAAAGAGCGCTACCAGCAGTATCTTGAAACGATTTTCCGCAGTGTTCGGGACATGATCATCACCGTTGACCATGACCTGCGGGTGGTGCAGATGAATGATCAGGCCAAAAATTGGGCGGCTACGTACATGCCCCGCCTTGCCGTTGGCGCCGATCTGGAGGAGGTGGCCGGCGCCTTTGCCGTGTTTGCCTCGGATGTGCAAAAAGTAATGGACTGCCGGGAAGCGGTAAGCGAGCATCGCATCGAGATCAATCTGGAGGACGGGGGGCATGTTGTGTTCCGGCTCAGCGCGGCTCCTCTGGAAAGTCAGCACGACAAAGGCTTTCTCGGGGTGGTGCTGGTGTTCCGCGATGTGAGCCGGTTGGAGGATCTCGAAAAACGGGGCAAGCGCACCTATTTTCACCGGTTGGCCGGGGTGAGCCGGGCCATGCAGACGGTCTACACCCTCATCGAAAATGTCGGCCAGGTGGACACCTCGGTGCTGATCACCGGAGAATCGGGCACCGGCAAGGAGTTGGTGGCCGAGGCCCTGCATGCGGAAAGTCCGCGCCGGGACATGCCCCTGGTCAAATTCGACTGCACCTCCATCCCGGAAAACCTCATGGAAAGTGAGCTGTTCGGTCATAAAAAAGGCGCCTTCACCGGGGCGGATCGCAATCGGGAGGGGAGGATTTTGCAGGCGGACGGCGGCACCTTGTTTCTTGACGAGATAGGCGATATCTCACCGCTGATGCAGTTGCGTCTGCTGCGTTTTCTCCAGGAGCGCACCTTCTATCCGGTGGGCGAGGATAGGCCCGTCACCGTGGACGTTCGGGTGGTGGCCGCCACCAACGCCGATCTGAAGCAAAAGGTGCAGCGGGGGGAGTTCCGGGAGGATCTCTATTATCGGCTGCGGGTGATTGACATTACCCTGCCGCCTTTGCGGAACCGTGAAGGGGATCTGCCCATTTTGGTGGATCTGTTTCTGGTCCGGTTCAGCAAACGTCTGAACAAGAATATTACCGGGATTTCCGACCAGGCTTTGCAACTGCTGGCTGACTACAGTTGGCCGGGAAATGTCCGGGAGCTGGAGCATGTCGTGGAGCGGGCCTGTGTGCTGTGCACGGACGACACGATCACCACGGGCAACCTTCCTGAAGAAGTGCGGAGCTGGAATCGTGTTGCTGCCACAACTTCTGGGGGTAATGGGGAGGAGGCCTCGGCTGTCAATGGCTTCGGGGTGAGCGCTCCTGTTTCGCGGGAGAGCGAAAAGGAGCATCTTGTGAGTATCATCGCCCAAACCGACGGCAACAAAGCCAAGGCTGCCAGGCTGCTTGGCATTGACCGCAGCACCCTGTACCGGAAGATGAAGGCGTACGGTCTGGAATAGCAGAGTGTTGCACGTGCAACACTCTGCTACACATGCTACAGCAAAAGTGTGGCGCCGCAATTCCGGGCGCCACACTTTTTTGTTTCCCTCCCCCCTGTCATTCTCTGCTGTGCCATCTTGCTGATAATCGCTGTAAACATTTGCTAACGATTTGATATTCATTGTTTTTTTGTGTTTTATCCTCCCCAGGCGTTCAATTCCTCCTCTGTTTTTTATTTGTAATTAAATCAATAAGTTAAACTTTAATGATGGAAAATGCTCCCCTGTCTCCGGAGTGTGTTGGCACACCCCATGCAATGTACCCTGATCAAACGAAACAAGAATCATGATAAGAGCGAAAAAACAAAATCATAGGAGGCTCACCATGAAGAATACACTGCAGAAACAAGGACTCGGTCTTGGCGAACTTGATCAGGAAGCAATCGGTGAGGGAATCTCCCAGGCAGGCGTGGGCGTCATTCTTACCTTGGCCACCTTGATCGGAGTATGGGGCATTGCCTGTTTGGTCGGCGGCATGATCAGCATGGGCGGGGTCCTGGAAATGGGGCGCAACTGGCTCACCGCAATAACAGGCATGTAATCTGGCTGAAAAATCAAGGGCTTGGGGATAAACCAAGCCCTTGAAAAAAAAGAAAATTCATAAGGAGCGACATCATGGAAAAGGCAATATCAGACAAGAAGGGCGCAGGGATTTTCATGGCAGTAATGGGCGGCATCGGTGCGGCAGTCGGAGTGTGGGCTTTTGCCGCCCTGAGTTTCAGCCTTTCAAAGGCGGGTTTGAGCGAGGTGGCTCGGCAATACATGGTAGCCATCGGCCTGATCGGCGAACAGGCCACCCTGGTTGACTTTTACACCCACATCAAGGGCGTTGAGTACCTGGTCTGTGTCGCCTTCTTCGCCGCATTCCCGGTTTTCTTCAAGTATGTCAACACCCCCAAGAAGGTTACGGTTCCCGGCCAACGCTGATCAGGAGCCGATGACGGATGCTGTGTTCTTTAAAGCATTCGTCGCGGCCCTGATGCCGTTCAACGGCTGACCTTGCAGTACCCTCCCTCCAAGCCCGGGTTCGCCCGGGCTTTTTTTTTATTGTTTTTCGCAGAGTAATGATAGGCTGGAGTAAAGACATGGTCCGAATGTTGCACCTTTTTTTCTTGGAATCCGTTCGCCCTGCTTCGTGTTCATTACAGTCCGGGAGGAAATTGTGGCCAAATATGTTCGAAATTATCTGCTGCTCATGGCGGTGGCAACATTGGGGGTTATCGGATACAACGTCTGGCTTGTTGAAAATCAGCTTCCCATGCTGGAATATTCCGCGTTTCTGACCAAATTGGAAAATGACGAGATCCAGACCGCGCGGATACAGGGCCAAGAGATCACCGGCACGGACAGCTATGGCCAGTCCTTTTCCACCTATGCCCCGGATGTGCAGCAGCTTCTTCCCAGGCTTGAGGGGAAGAATGTCCGTATTTCCGCCGGAAAGCCCCGGGCGGTTTCGCCTTTTTGGTCTTCGACCTTTCCGGTTGTGCTGCTCATGGGCGGCTGGATGTTTTTTATGTTTCGCAGCCAAAAAGGGGGAAGCGGCGGCGTCAGTGGCGGTTTCGGCAAGAAAAAAATCGCCATGGATCCGGACAAGGCCCGCCGGGTGACCTTTGCCGATGTGGCCGGCATTCCGGAAGCAAAGGAGGAATTGGTCGAGATCGTGGAGTTTTTGAAGGATTCCAAGAAGATTACGCGTCTTGGGGGCAAGATCCCCAAGGGCGTGCTGCTGCAGGGGCCTCCGGGAACCGGAAAGACCTTGCTGGCCAAGGCCATTGCCGGAGAAGCAGGCGTTCCTTTTTACAGCATCAGCGGTTCTGATTTTGTCGAGATGTTTGTCGGGGTCGGCGCTTCCCGGGTGCGGGATCTCTTTGCCCAGGCCAAGAAAAGCGCGCCGTGCATCATCTTCATCGACGAAATCGATGCGGTGGGCCGCAGTCGCGGGGCTGCCGGGGCCATGGGCGGCCAGGACGAGCGGGAGCAAACCCTCAATGCCCTGCTGGTCGAAATGGATGGCTTCCAGAGCGAGCAAACCGTCATCATCGTCGCGGCGACCAACAGGCCGGATGTTCTTGATCCCGCTTTGATGCGGCCGGGCAGATTCGATCGGCAGGTCACCATCATGCCTCCCGATGTCAAGGGGCGGCGCAAGATCCTGGAGGTGCACTCCCGCAACGTGATGATGGATCCGGACGTTGATCTGCAGGTGGTGGCCCAGTCCACGCCGGGATTCACCGGCGCTGAACTTGCCAACCTCATCAATGAGTCCGCCCTGATGGCGGCGCGCAAGGGCAAGGCGGGAATTCAGCTCAGTGATATCGAGGATGCCAAGGATAAGATTCTCATGGGGGCGGAAAGGACCGGGTTGGTCATAAGCGACCAACAGCGCAAGGTCACGGCCTACCATGAAGCCGGACATGCGATCCTTGCCAAGGTGTTGCCCAACACGGATCCGGTGCACAAGATTACCATTATCCCCAGAGGGCAGGCAATGGGGGTGATGCAACAGGTGCCCATTGATGACCGCCACGCCTATTCAAAGGAATATTTGACCAACCGGATCAAGATTCTCCTTGGCGGCAGGACCGCGGAGGAGATTGTCTTCAATGAATTCTCAACCGGCGCCAGCAACGATCTGCAGGTTGCCACGGATATAGCCACCCGCATGGTGTGTGAATGGGGGATGAGCGAACGGCTTGGGCCACGGGCCTTTGTCACTTCGGACCAGGGCTTTCTCGGCAGCGGTTCGCGGCAACGTGCTTACAGCGAAGAAATCGCCAGGACCATCGATGAGGAGGTCTCCCGGATCATCGCGGAGTGCTATCAGGAGGCGATCATTGTCCTTGAAGGGCGCATCACCTTTCTGCACAAGCTGGCGGAAGTTCTGCTGCTCAATGAAACCATTGATGCGGAAGAGGTTGATATCATAGTGACCTGTCCCAAGCTAACCGAAGAAAACAAGGAGAAAACCGGATTATTCGGTTAGGCGGCGTGATGGCGTGCAACCTGTTGCACGCAACACCTGTGTTGCATCAGAAGTGTTGCATGCAACACTTCTCCCTGCGTCGCGCAACTCCGCCGCACACTGCATGGCATCCCGCAATAATTTTTAATTTCCTCCCGTTCAATATCCCCCAGAGAGAGCGTTTGACAAAAAAACGCTCTCTTCTTCAGCGGTTCTCCTTTTTTCCCGATCCGGTGCTGTGCGTTTCGCGCGGAATGTGCTCCGAATGCCCGTTTCGGATCGGGGGCCTTCACGTAATACGTTCAAAAATAAAGGTTGGCACAGGATGTGCTATGTCCAAGGTTGGAAGCAATAACACACGGCAAAAAAGGGAGGCGGTGTTGCCCGTAACAGCCCTTTCTGTGTCAGGATTTTTCGATGGTACGGTTATTTTTAGGACAACGGTTTACGAGATTACTTTTTTACAAGGAGACCAACATGGGAGGAAGAAAAAAGACACTCATGGGCATGGCGGCGCTTATGCTCCTGACCGCGCCGACGGGTGCGCAGAGTTGGGCCGCGGATGGCCCTGACACGGTGGAACTCGGCAGTCTGGCAAATCATTATTCTGCGGTGACCTTTGACCATGCCATGCATGTCGGTGTGGCGGCGAGTTGTGCCGAGTGCCATCACCACACAACCGGGCTCGCGCCCACGGATCCGAACTGTGTCCGTTGCCATGAAGCCGGAGCTCAGGCACAATCCGTTGCCTGCAAGGATTGCCACTCCGACAAACGTTTTTCCGCGGAAGATCTGGAAAAGACCGGCGGAAATCCCCAACTCTACCATAAAGGCAAACCCGGCCTGAAAGGGGCGTATCATCAAAAATGCCTAGGCTGCCACACCACCATGGGCGGACCGACCGGCTGCCAGGATTGTCATACCCGCAACGACCAGGGCGACGCCTTTTTTCATTCCGGCAAATATGCCCCGGCGCCAAAGGCTTCCGGCGGGCATGGGGGCGGTCACTGATTTGAAGGCCACAGAGGCTTGAAGCTTACGCTGAAACGATATCAGAGGAATTTACCATGAAAAAGTTACACCGCAGAAGTTTCTTGAAAGGCGGATTGGTTGGTGGCGCTGCCATCGCCGCCGTCGGGACAAGCAAACATGCCGAGGCTGCCGGGAGTTTCGGCGGCTACCCGGACAGCATGGGCGTGCTTGTTGATCTTACCAAATGTGTCGGCTGCCGCACCTGTGAAGCCGCCTGCAACAAAGAACAGGGGTTGCCCGCACCGGACAAATCCTTTGACGATCCTTCGGTGTTTGAGGAGAAGCGCGAAGGGGGGTTGCCGAGAAGGACCACGGAAAAGGCCTACACCGTGGTGCAGAAATACGACGTGCCGGGCCGCGAACATCCGCTGTTTCGCAAGGTGCAGTGCAACCACTGCAACGAGCCCGCCTGCCTGACCTCCTGTTTCGTTAATGCCTACAAAAAAACCCCGGAAGGGGCGGTGATGTACGACCCCACGGTCTGCGTCGGCTGCCGGACCTGCATGGTGGCCTGTCCTTTCTATATCCCGGCCTACAGCTATTCCAGCGCCATCAACCCGGTGGTGAAGAAATGCATCATGTGCTACGACACCCGTCTCAAGTTCGGCAAGCCTCCGGCCTGTGTCGAGGCGTGTCCCCAGGAGGTCATGACCTTTGGCAAGCGCAAGGATCTCCTCAAGCTGGCCCACCAGCGGATCAGCGAAAAGCCGGATGCTTATGTGGATCATGTGTACGGCGAAAACGAGGTGGGCGGCACCGCCTGGATGTACCTCTCCGACGTGCCCTTTGACAAGATCGGTTACGACACCCATCTCGGGGACCAGCCGATCATCAGTTATGTCAAGGAATTCCTGGCGATCGTACCCATGGTGCTCACCATCTGGCCCGCGCTCTTTACCGGCTTCCACTTGCTGAGCAACCGGAAAGACGGACTGAAAAACGAAGATAATAAAAGCTGAGGAGAGGTGGACAACGATGAATAGCTTAAAATCACAAGGGTTCGCCCCTGTTGTCTCCCATCTCAAAAAGGATGGGAGCGAGTGGACCGTAAAAGAGAAGCTCATGCTGGGGCTTTCCCCCAAGGAATACTGGGCGGTGCAGCTCAGAAACCCCTTCAACTGGGTGCTCTGGGCCATCTATGCCGTGGGGCTGCCGATTCTGGTGGGACGTTTCATCTACGGCCTGGGCTGGGTCACGCATTCCTCCTATGACTATCCCTGGGGCCTCTTTCTGGGCTGGGGATTGTTCGTCATGGTGCCGCTTTCCGCTTCCGGCTTTATGATGGGAACCACGGTGGAGCTTTTCGGCCGCAAGGATTTCAAGTCCATCGAGCGGCTCGGCTTGCTGAACGGCCTTCTGGGTTATCTGTTCGCGGTCATGTTTTTGCAGGTGGATCTTGGTCAGCCCTGGCGTCTGATTTACCCCATGTTCGTCTCCCTGGGGCCGGCGGCGGTGCTCTTCCTCGTGGCCTGGCATGTGGCCACCTATCTCTCCTGCCAGGTGGCGGAGCTGGTGCCGGCCTTTGCCGAATGGATGGGTTTTCCCAAGGCCAAGCAGTTTATCAAGAAGATCGTCCTCGGTCTGACCGTTGCCGGGATCATCCTTTCCACCCTGCACCAGGGAGCCCTGGGCGCGCTGTTCACCTATGCCCCGGGCAAGGTGCATCCGCTCTGGTACTCTTCTTCATTCCAGTGGTTCCAGTTTTTCGTTTCCGCGGTTTTTGCCGGGCTATCGATGCTCATTGTGGTCAGCACCCTCACCAAGTGGTTCATGCGCTGGCGGTGTGACGAGACCTATCTGAACAACCTGAGCAAATTGACCCTGGGGCTGGCCAAGGGCGCTTCCCTTGCCCTGATCACCTATCTGGTGATCAAGATCATCGGCATTGCCCATGACAACGACTGGCAGTATCTGGCCTCCGGCTGGGGCGCCTGGTTCATGTTCGAGATGGTGGTTGGGGTGATACTGCCCCTGATTTTCTACACCATGGCCGTCCGAAACGGCAACGCCTCCCTGGCCCGTTTCAGCGCCTTCTTGGCGGTGTTCGGCCTCGCCCTGAACAGGTTGAACACGGCGCTGATCACTTTCAACTGGCAGTTGTATCAAGAGATTCCCCATTGGCGGGAAGTGGTGATCGTGGTCACCGTCTATGCCACCTATATCGTGGTGTATCGGGCGGTTCTGGCCAGGATGCCGATTCTCTACACCTGGAAGGAAAAGAAGTAACATCGCGAGGGTGATGAAAAAAGGCAGGGCCGGGTCTCCGGCCCTGCCGCAACTTGCAACTCCGGACTGAGCGAAATGGCATTTCCTTTAAAAAAAACAATTCATGCCACCGCGGTTTCGGTCACGCTGATTCTTGTGGCCTTGATGGGCCTTGGAATCAGGCAGTATCAACTGTATCGTAACCATGTCGAGGTCAGCCAGCAGACGGAAAAACTTATCTTCCAGTTCGCCATCATCCGGGAACATGTCACCGAAAACCTGCTGGAAGGGCAATATGGCGGCCTGGCCTCGGTGGGCGCGGAGCTGGAGGAGCTCAACCTTAATCTGGCATCCGTCATCAACAACCGTTCCATCGACGACCATTACAAACTCACCCTGGCCAACGCCATCGATCTGCCCGGTCTTGTCCTGCTGGTGAGAAAGATCAGCGTCGGGCCGGTCAAGCCCGAATATCTGCGGCAACTCAATACGGAAATCCGCACCCTGGGAGAGCGGCTCATGCTCTTCGACCGGGTGCTGGTGGAGCATGGCAAGCGCGAGCTGGTCAGCTTTCAGAATGTGGTGATCGGCGCGCTGGCCATGGTGGTCAGCCTGATCATCGGAATGCTCCTGTTTTTTCAGCGGCGGCTGATCGCCCCGCTGCTGGATCTTGTGCAACAGGTGAAAGAGGTGGCCTCCGGGTCCCGCGAGGGGCTTTCCATTGCCGGGAGAAGCGGCGAAATTTCCGAGCTGGCGTATTCGTTCCACGACCTCTTGATGGCCCGGGAAATCACGGCTCAGGGACTGGCAAAATTTCAGCGGGTGGTCTCGGCGGTGAAGGGGGCGCAGTTGGCCATCGCCAGGAATAA
Source organism: Hydrosulfovibrio ferrireducens (assembly GCF_046883345.1). Lineage (NCBI taxonomy): Bacteria > Pseudomonadati > Thermodesulfobacteriota > Desulfobulbia > Desulfobulbales > Desulfobulbaceae > Hydrosulfovibrio > Hydrosulfovibrio ferrireducens. Next base: position 117,745 of record NZ_JALKCW010000010.1, read on the forward strand.
GACCAGGGATTCCCTGTTCAAGGAGGTCTGTCGCGCCCTGCTTGCAAATCATGAGTATTGCCTGATCTGGATAGGTCTGGCCGACGAGGGTGGGGATGTCATGCCGGTGACCGCCGACGGCGCAACATCCATGAGCAACAAGGAATGCGAAGCCTGCATGGCCATACTGCTCACCGAGGCCGAGGAAAAAGGGCTGGAGCAGAATCCCGCGGCCCTGGCCGTGCGTTCCAAGGCGCCGGTGGTGCGTATGGATATCCTGGCCGAAATTCCCAAGGGGCTGCTCAAGGGAACGCCCTTGGCGGATGGCCATGCAGCCTGCGCGGCCCTGCCGATTATCTGGCAGAATACCGTGTACGGCGTGCTTTCCATCTATGCCCTTTCCGCCACGGATTTTGACCCCAAGGAGATGGAGCTGCTCGAAGGATTGGCAAACGACCTGGCGTTGGCCCTGCACACCATGGAAGGCCAGCAGCATCTGGCCAGCAGGGAAAATTTGCATGGGCGGCTCTTTGGCGCCCTGCAAGCGATCCAACTCACTCTTACTCCTTCAGGGAGTATCCTTGCCGCGAACCCGATTTTTGCCGGGATGGCCGGCATTGACGCCGAACAGATTTCCGGCCGGTTCTGGCGTGATTTCCTGGCGCCGGTCCAGCCTGGCCTGACCAGTGACACCCCTGGCCTTCTCGAAAAATTGCGTTCAGATGAGGGCGCCGAGCTGGTGTTTTCAGGGAGCACGCCTGTGCGCCGCTTCCTGTGCAGGGTGGTTCCCGACCAGGAAACCGGCGGGGAGCCGGAACAGTTGATCCTGGTCGGCTATCCGCTTGTCCGGCAGGAAACCGCCGGGAACGGGGAGGCGTGCATGCGGCTGGAAATGATCGCCTCTCTCGCCGGCGGCGTTTCGCATGAGGTGAGCGATCTCAGCAACGGCTTGATCAACTATGCACAGGTTCTGGCCGATGAGGAGCAGCTTAAGAGGCCCGGACAGCCGCAGAACGAATTGCTGCTCAAGATCATCGAGGCCGGGGAACGCATTGCGGAAATAGTCCGGAAGTTCATCCTCTATGGCCGGGAAGAGAGCCAGGCGGCCGGAGAATTCTTGCCGGTGGCCACCGTGTTGGAGGATGCCTTGCTGCTCACCGGGTATCATTTGAAAAGCGAGGGCATCCTGGTGGAAACCGATTTTGAACCGATGCCGCCAGCGGTGCCGGTTCATGCCCAGCACATGCAGCAGGTTTTTTTGACCATCCTGGCCAGCGTCCGGGCTGCACTTGCCCAGAGATTCGCGGGCAGGGATCCACGCAAAAAACTCGCCATTGTCACCCGGTCTGCCATGGATTCCGTTCAGGGGCGGGTGTTTGAAATCACGCTTGTGGATCAGGGAGCGGTAATCCCCCAGAACAGCCTGTCCGAGTCCGTGGATATCAAGGGGATTCCGGTCAGGGGCTGGGGGAGGATGTTTGCTGTCTGCCGCCGCATCGTCGAAGATCACGGCGGTCTTTTGTCGGTCGATGGGGAAGAAGGAAAATACACCAGGATAACATTCAGTTTCCCTTTGAAGGGGGATTGATCGCGGTTTTTGCAAACATCAGAAAGAGTGAAAAGGATTGCCCATGCGATGCCAGGCCCACCCTTCAATCTACCGTATCTCCGCTGCAGCCGATATGCTGGACCTGCACCCGCGCACCTTGCGCAACTATGAAAAAGCCGGGCTTGTCACCCCGAGCCGCAAGGGGAAATGGCGGTATTACAGCGCCGATGATATTGCCTGGATCAGGTGTCTTTTCAGCATGATCCATGGCGGCGGCATCACCATCGCCTCCATCGGCAAGTTGCTGCACTATGCCCCGTGCTGGGAGGTTGCCGATTGCGCCTTGGAAAAACGCAGGCAATGCCCGGTGTATCAGAGGCGCGGCAAAGATCTTCGCTGATACCCCGGGGCAACCCGCGTTTATTGCCGCAACAGAGTCCAACTGCACCAGCGATCATTCCGCCTCCGTTCCAGCAAGGTAATCCCGCTCTGCGGCAGGGCGGCGAGCAGATCCTCCTCCATCCCGGAAATGAAGCCGGAGAGCAGGTAGAGTTTCGCCTGCCAGAAATCAGGGTTTTCGAAGAGCTCAAGCATCAATCCTTTGTACAGATTGGCCATCACCAGATCCACCCTGGTGTCCGGGCATTGTCTCCGGAGGTCGGTCTCCACTACCGTAACCCGGGCCGCTGTTTTGTTGGTCAGGCAGTTGGCGCGAGCCACCTGGCAGGCCAGCAGATTGTTGTCGCAGGCGGTGATTTTGGCCACCCCCTGTTTGGCCGCGGCAATGGCCAAAAGCCCGGTGCCGCAGCCCAGATCAAGGGCGGTGTTGATGGCGAGTTCCGGGCTTGCCGTATACTTGAACAGCCCCTCCAGGCAGAGGCGGGTGGAGGGGTGGAAGCCGCTGCCGAAGATAACGCTTGGGTCCAGCCGGATATCAGCCGGAGTCTTTTCCCATACCGGGGCCACGGTTAGTCCGCCCACGGTGAATGGTTCGATCTCTCTGCCCGCCTCCCAATCCGTATAATCCAGATCCGCCTCGTAGATGAGCTTGGCCCCCGAGGCCTCGCAGAGAATTTCGACCAGCCGTTCCTTGGGGCGGTGGAAAAAGAGGATGGCGGTTTCATCCTCGATCCAGGTGCCGATCAGATCCGGGTCGTCGATGGCCGGGAGATCTTTGAGATCGAGATGGTAGGTGTAGAGGCGGTTGTACTGGGTATAGGGCGGACGGAGCATGGGGGGGTATCCGGGTTAGGGGGCAGGGGTTGTTTCCAGCCTACGCGCGGCCGGCTGGCTGACTGGGTCTTCAAGGTACTGTCCGGCGGCTTGGCTCAGTTCCTGGACAAGGGCGATCGCCGCCGCTTTCGTTGCCGAGTCATCGGGGGTAATCGGGGCGCCGGTGTCAGCGCCGGGATCCGCGGGCCACGCTTGGCTCGCGGCATCGTTGAGGGTGATCGGGATGGAGTTGATTTCACCTTGCAGGCGCAAGGGGTTGGGCTGGCCGGGGGAGAAGGCCAGGGTGAGATCCTCGGCATGATGGGTCTTGCCGGTCTGTTCGTCGTCATACACCAGGCGGCTGTTGTCCATGGCAATGGTGCTCCAGGAAAACCGCAGAGGGAGTGCCTGCATGCCGGGCAGAAGATCGGCCATGCTCTGGCCGAGGTTGTAGCCTCCGTCTTTTTGGCGAACCAGGTGGAGAAAGACGTGGTCCGCGGCAAGAGTGCAGGAGAGCTCTCCGGCCGGCAGTTGTTTTGGCCCGCAAGCAATGGATATCCTGCCTGCGGAAAGCAGCGGGTCCACCGGGTCTTCGGGATTGGCGCGTTGCGGCCCGACAATGAACCGGCGCAGGGTCAGGGTGAAGGTAAGCGGATTGAATTCGGCTCCGGCAATGGTCACCGGACGATTGAGGGTTTCGGCCAGATGCGTGGCCAGGAGGGTGGTGGCCAGATAGGGAACCAGCAGAGGGCTGCAAATCACCAGGAGAAGGGTTGTTCCGAGGAAAAGCGCCACGAGCCTTTTCAGCCACGGCCAAAGGAAAGATCGCTTCGGCCGTTTGGGCAGAGAAAGTCTCGAAGCGAAGTTGCTTGTCGGCTTGCCCTCGCGGATGGGGATGGAGCCGAATCTGTCGCGCGGTTTTGGGGTATCGGTAATGCGTATCATCATGCAACCCGAGGGCTCGTGTCCGGTGTTCGAGGTCAGTGCTTGGCAGGAGCACGAAGGAATGCTAAGATGCCAAGCCTGAGGGAAAAAAGTGACTGTCCCGCAGCATCACGTTCAAATTGGCATCGTGCAGGGCCGCGGGCTCTTGTTTCGGCACAATACCATAACCATACCGGGGAGTTCAACGTGCTTACTTTTTTACGAGGTGTTTTGGTGTTGCTGCTCGCCCCCCTGCTCACCGGGTTGGTCAGCATCGTGGCCATCATCATGATTGTTGTCTTCCGGCGCTCGGCGGCTGATGTGCAGTTTCTGCCCCGCACCCTGGGCCGGATTGTCGCCCGGCTCAGCGGGGTTTCGGTCAGCATGACCGGCGGTGCTCTTCTTGAGCAGGGGCGCCCCTACATCTTTGCCGCCAACCACCAGAGCCAGTTCGACATCTTCGCGCTCCAGGGCTATCTGGGCTGCGATTTCCGCTGGCTGGCCAAGCTGGAGCTGTTCAAAATCCCCGTGTTCGGCAAGGCCATGCAGATGGCCGGCTATATTCCGGTGGACCGGGCGCATGGCCGCAAGGCGCTTAAAAGTCTGGACGAGGCGGCCCGCCGCATTGCCGACGGCACCTCGGTCATCATCTTTCCCGAGGGCACCAGGAGTCCGGACGGCAGGCTGGGTCAGTTCAAGGCAGGGGCCATGGTTCTGGCGATCAAGGCCGGGGTGCCGGTGGTGCCGGTGGCCATCGTCGGCACCCATCAGGTTTTGCCCAAGGGGAAGCTGCTGGTCCGGCCAGGCCGGGTGGAGATCCGGGTGGGCGCGCCCATTGCCACCAGCGACTACACCGTTAAGCAGAAGCAGGAGCTGGCCGAGCGGCTGCAGGGCAAGGTGGCCGAATTGTTGGGGGAATAGCGCCTTATCCCCATGCGCCGGCGGCCGATGTTGGGCCGCGGCGGGATCGTGTGTTTTTCCCCCTTGGCCGCGGGGCTTTCTGAAAATCTCCCCTGTTAAAAAATCTTGAAAAGCAGTACTGTATTGGGTGCCGAGGTGACAGCCTTCTTTTCAGTTGTCCCGAGGGGCTGCCGTTGACCGCAACCGGAGGGGGACTGGTTCGTCATGTTTTTGCGCGCCTTGTTCAGAAGCTTGCAGTCCTTTTTTCCCTCGTCACAGAGGACGGCGCTGGAAAAATATGAAACCTTCCGGGAAGTGTTGCGCCACGACCGGGCGGCCCACGAGCTGCTGGCCGAATTCGAGGGGGTGTATTACGGCAAGCGCCATGAGGAATTCTGCCGTATTGTCCGGCGCTACGACCAGTTGGCCCGGACTGTGGGGGAGATGATCGAATCTCTCTGCCGTCTGTCTCCCGGCGCCCATGAGCGCCTGCGCATTCCTTTTCAATCCCTTGATTCCCAAGTAAAAGCTCTTTTCGTTCCACCCGCGGCCAACGGTGCCCCTCCCTTTATTCTGCCCCTGCATGCCATAACCGCGGATACCGTTGAGGTGGGCCACAAGACCAGGGCGCTGGCGCAACTGGCCACCCGGTTGCATCTGCCCGTGCCCGATGGTTTTGCCGTCACCGTGAACGGATTCCATCATTTTTTGGCGGAAAATGGGCTGCGAGAGAGAATTGACGATCTTCTCGCCGAACTGAACATCGAATCCCTCGAGGATCTGCAGGCGGTTTCCGGCCGGTTGACGGCCCTGATCGCGGCGGCTCCGGTTCCGGCGGATCTTGCCGCGGCAATAGTTCAAGCCTTTGCCAGTCTTTCGGCGCGGCGCGGGCGGCCGGTGTCGGTGGCGGTGCGCAGCAGCGCCTTGGGCGAGGATGAGGCGACCTCCTTTGCCGGGCAGTACCGTTCCGTGCTCCATGTCGGGCAGGGGGAGATTCTCCGGGCATACAAGGAGGTGCTCGCCAGCAAGTATGCGCCCGAGGCCCTCTACTATCGGAGCTGCCATGGCCTTTCCGACGTGGAGACTGCCATGTCGGTCCTGGTGCTGGAGATGATCGAGGCCGAGGCGAGCGGGGTCATGTACACCGATACGGTTTGTGATTCGGGCGAGCCCGGGGGAAAGGAACTTTCCCTGCATGTGGTGCGGGGCCAAGGAGAGGCCCTGGTGAGCGGCGCCATGGCGCCGGAGGTTTTCAGGGTTTCCAGGGAAGGTGCGCCGGTTGTCGTCCGGCAGGGCGGAGCCTCGCTCCTCGACGAGCAGCAGGCGCTGCGGTTGTTTCGCTGGGGACTGCGGCTGGAAGACTATTTCGGCTCGCCCCAGGATGTTGAGTGGAGCCTGGACAGGGAAGGACATTTCCATGTGCTGCAGAGCCGCCCGCTGGGAAGACGGCAAACCGCCAGTGGGCCCGGCCCTCTCATGGCCGAACACATTGCGGCGCCGTTGCTGCTCGCCGGCGGGGAGCAGGCCGCGGGCGGGGTTGCCTGCGGTGTGGTTTACACCCTCGGGCCGGATACCCCTTTGACGGCCATGCCAGGCGGCGCGGTGCTGGTGGTAAGGGATACGCCCCCTGCCTATGTCAAGGTGCTCGGCCGTCTGGCCGCCGTGGTGGCGGAACAGGGCAGCCAGGCCTGCCATTTCGCGACGGTTGCCAGGGAGTTCGGAGTGCCGGTTCTGGTCAGGATTCCCGGTGCCACCTCCGGCCTGACACCGGGCATGGAGGTCACCGTTGACGCGGAGAACGGGAGAATCTATGCCGGCCGGGTGGCGGTACTGCTCGCGGAGCGGTCTGCCGGCGTCGGCAGCGGTGCGTCCTATTGCCTGAAGCGGCTTGAACCGGTGATGGAACGTGTTTCCTTTCTCAACCTCCTGGACCCGCGCGCCCGGGATTTCAAGCCGGAGTCCTGCCGCTCCCTGCATGACATCGTCCGGTATGCCCATGAAAAGGCGATGCAGGAGATGTTCGTCCTCTCCGGCCATGGCCTTTCTCGAAGAGGCGGCGCCCGGCAGCTTAAATCAGAGCTTCCCTTTGAACTTTTTGTGCTGGATATCGGCGGAGGATTGCATCCCGATGCGGCGGAGAAAAGGAGCGTTTCTCCGGAAGAGGTGCGCTGTCTGCCGCTGAAAGCCCTCTGGCGTGGACTCAGCCATCCGGGGGTTGCCTGGGATGGCAGGCAACACTTCGATTGGCAGGGGTACGAGGCGATCGTCATGGGCGGCGGCATTGCCAGCCCGAATTCCGCCTCTTTGGCGAGCTATGCGGTCATCGGAGAGGATTACTTGAACATCAACATCCGGTTCGGGTATCATTTCACCATTGTTGATGCCTTCTGCGGCGGCACGCCCGCGGAAAATTACTGCGGATTGCGCTTTGTCGGGGGCGGCGGCGAGTATACGGGCCGGCTGCTGCGGGTTGCTTTTCTGGCCCGGATCCTTGAGCGGTTGGGCTTTGTGGTGGAAAGAGCGGCGGATCTGCTGGATGCCAGGGTGATCGGTCTTGCCGGAGATGCGCTGCTGGAAAAGCTCGATCTGATCGGGCGCCTCCTCGGGGCAACCAGGCTGTTGGACATGGTTTTAAAAGATGAGGAAATGGTTGTCCGTTTGGCGGATGATTTTCTGGCGGGGCGCTACGATTTCCGGAAACAACAGAGCAGCGGGAAACAGGAGCGGAGCCTCTCGCCATGACCGCATATGAAATAACCTGGATCACCAGTCAACTGGCGGTGGGCTACGCCCCCATGTCCTATGCGGAGCTGGATCGCATCAAGGAAATGGGCATCGACGCCATCGTGAATCTCTGCGGCGAATTCTGCGATCTGCACGAGCTTGAGGCGGAAAGCGGTTTTGAGGTGTATTACCTGCCCATCCCGGATGAGGGCGCGCCGGATCTCGAGGCCATGGAGCAGGGCCTTGCCTGGCTTGATGAGGCCATCTATCTCGGGAAGAAAATCCTGGTGCATTGCCGGCACGGCATCGGCCGTACGGGCACCTTTGTTTCCGCCTACCTGCTGCGCCGGGGGCTGGGCCTCAAGGTGGCGGAAAAGAAACTCCGGCACAGCCGTGCCACCCCGGCAAATTACAGTCAGTGGCGGCTGCTGAAAAAGTACGGCAAGCAGTCCGGCACCTTGAGCATCCGGGAGCCGTCCCTGGAGAGTCGCAATGTCGTTGATTTGAATGCTTTTTTCGGCGAATACGAAGCCTTGATCCGGGAGGTGGAGGAAAAGGCCGCCGCCGCGGGGCACCCCCCGGGCTCAGCCGACGAGTGCGGCTTGAACTCCGATGGCTGTTGCCGGCATTATTTCGAAATGACGCTCATCGAAGCGGTTTTTTTGAACAACAGGATTAACCGGCACCTGACCAGCAGCCAACGGCAGGAGGTGATTGCCCGGGCGGTGGAGGTTTCCCGGAGATTGCGACAGGTGGCGGGGCAGGTGTCTCCGGGGGCGGGGGGCGCGGAGGAGAACATCGAGCGGATTTACGCGGCCGAAGGGCTTCTCTGCCCTTTGTCGGTGGGGAAGAACTGCCTTGTGTATGAATTCCGTCCCCTTCGCTGCCGGACCTGGGGACTTGCGCCGGAGGGTCTGGACGCCTCTCTGGTTGCGGAAATGCTTTCCAACCTTTCGAAAAATGTTTTTTTTGCCCTCTCCGGAGTCTTTCCCGGGGAGAGCGAGTTGCTTTTCCCTTGCCATGACGTGCTTTCCGGCAGGTTCGTCCAGGTCTATTTTTATTATCTTTCCTCGCTGTGAGGGCAAAATGCCGAGCGCGGCAAGGGGGGTGTGGCTGCGTCGCCAGCCACAGCCTCCCGGGAGCGGCAACCAATGTTGAAAACAGTTTTTTCGCTGATCTGGGTATTCGCGGCTCTGCTGCTGCCGGGTTGCGACCAGGAAGAGTCCCCGCTCAAGGTGGATTTGGGGAAAAAGGAACAGGTTCGCCATGAAACTTCGGCAACCGCCATTACCTATGCCTATCTGCCGCAGTATTCCCACACCGTTTCCCATGAGCGGCACCGGCTGCTGGTGGAGTTCCTGCGCCGGGAGACAGGGTACAACATCAAGCAGGTTTTTCCCGATACCTTTGATCAGCACATGGACATGGTCGGGCAGGGAAAAATTGATATCTCTTTTGCCAATCCCTTTGTCTATGTCGCCTTGGCCCAGCGTTACGGCTCAAGGGTTTTTGCCTCCGCAGTCGAGGGGGTGGAGGGCAACAGCAAATTTCGGGGACAGATAATCTGCCGGGCGGATAACCCGGCCATCGTCACCCTGGCGGATTGCCGGGGCAAGCGTTGGATCGCCGTTGATCCGAACTCCGCCGGCGGCTACCTGTACGCGCTCGGACTTTTTCACGGCCAGGGGTTGCGGCCCGAGGATTTCGCGGAGATCGCCTTTGCCCCCGGGCCCGGCGGCAAGCAGGAAAAGGTGGTCCTGGCGGTCTGGGCCGGGAAATACGATATAGGCTCCATCCGGGAAGGCACCCTGCAGGTGGTTGGGGAGAAGATCGACCTGCGGGAGATCAAGGTGCTGGCCACCACCCCCTGGTATCCCGGGTGGGTCTATTCGGCCAGGGCCGGGCTTGACCCGGAGGTGGCGGACAACATCGCCAGGGCTCTGCTCAAGCTTTCCTCCACGGACAAGGAACAGCGCCGCATTCTGGACGCGGCCCACATCATGGGTTTTGTTCCGGCGCAGGACCGGGATTATGACCCGATCAGAAACCTGGCGGCACAGATCGGCATCCATCTGGATTGAGGGGAGAGGAGTTCATGCTGAAAACCGGTCTGCGCGGCAAGCTCTATCTGGGTCTTTTCCTGTTGCTGTTTTTTTTCAGCGTGCTGATTTTTTTCATGGTCACCCGGATCATGCGCGAGGCGCTTCTCGAGGAAAATCGAAACCGGGGGATTTCCATCGCCGCCAATCTGGCGGCCCGGGCGGTGGAGCCCATTCTGACCATCGATTTTTTGATCCTGAAAAATCTGGTTGATGAGGCCACCAGCCTCAACGATGACATCTCCTACGGGTTCATCCTTGGGAGCAAGGGAGAGGTTCTCGTCCATACCTTCAGGGGCGGCTTTCCCGTTGAAATGAAAGAGACCAACACGGTGGAGAGTCATCAACCCTTCAGCCGCCGTCTGCTCGATACCGGCGAAAACCTGGTCTATGATTATGCCGCTCCCGTGATGATAGGCGAGGAGCGGATCGGCACCGTCCGGGTCGGCCTGCTCAGGACCAGGGTGGAAACGGCCATCAACCGTTTGCTCCGCCTCGCTTTTCTCATTACCAGCATTGTGACCCTGGCGGCCGGGATTGTGGGGGCGGTTTTGGCCAATTCCGTCACCCGGCGGATCAAGCTGTTGCAGCAGTCCGCGGAAAAGGTGGTGCGGGGGGAACTGGACACCCATACCGCGCCCACCCTGAAGGAGAATTGCTGGGAGGTCATGGAGTGCGACAATACGCGGTGCAAGGCGTACGGGAATTTTTACCACCGCTGCTGGTATCTGGCCGGAACCCTTTGCGCCAACTGCATTGCCGGTGATTATGCCACCAAGATCGAGACCTGTCGGCACTGCGCGGTGTACAAAAAATCCACTGGAGACGAAATCCAAAGCCTGGCCGAAAGCTTTGATTACATGACGCTCTCCCTGAAAAAACGCATGGAGGAGTTGCAGGACGCCGAAAAAACCATGCGGGAGCAGCGCATGCTGCTGAAAACCATTCTGGACGCCACGCCGGAATTCGTCTATCTGCAGGATTGTCACGGGAAGTACCAGGCGGTGAACAGGGCTTTCTGTCACGTGCTCGGCAAGGAGGAAGAGCAGATCATCGGCAAGTTTGACCATGACCTGTATCCGCCGGACCGGGCCGCAAGAAATATCGAGGAAAACGAGGAAATACTGCGCAACGGCACTGTCCTTGAGAAACAGGAAGCCATCGAAAGCGGTTCGGGCTACCGATGGTGCCATGTGATGCGGATGCCGGTGCGAAGCCCGGACGGCACGATCAGCGGCATCCTCTGGAGCGGGCGGGACATCACGGCGCTCAAGGAAATGGAGGCGCGGATGGTGCAGGCTCGCAAGATGGAGTCCGTGGGGCAGCTCGCCGCCGGGGTTGCCCATGAGATCAATACGCCGCTGGGCGTCATCCTCGGCTATACCCAGGTGCTCCTTGAAGAGATTCCCGAAGACGACCCGCGGCACCAGGATCTGGAGATTATTAACCGGCAGGGCAAGATCTGCCGAAGAATTGTGGCGGATTTGCTCAAGTTTTCGCGCTGGTCCGGAAGCACCTATGCCTTCTTTGCCCCAAACGAGGTAATCGAAGAGATTGTTTCGGTCATGGAGCATACCTTCAACCTTGACCGGGTGACCATCCGGTGCCAGTTGGATCCGTTGCTTCCCGGTTTTTTGGGCGACAGGGATAAATTCAAGCAGGTTCTGGTGAACCTGCTCAACAACGCGCACGATGCCATCGGCACGGATGGCCGCATTTGCATCACCACCTCTTTTGATGCCATGCGCAGCGAGCTGGTGATGACGGTGAGCGATACCGGCCAGGGTATCCCCAAGGAAGATCAAGGGAGAATCTTCGACCCGTTTTTTACGACAAAACCGGTGGACAAGGGAACCGGTCTCGGATTATCTGTGAGCTACGGGATCATTCAGGAGCACGGCGGAAGGATAACCGTGGAAAGTCCCCCGGGGGCAGACCATGCCTGCGATAACAAGGAGGACCGGGGCGCTGCCTTCCTGGTCCGCCTGCCGACGGTATATTTCCAGGAAGGGCAGGGGGTACTGAAAAATTGATTGTGAGGAGCAAGAGCGCATAATGGCCAGAATTCTTGTGCTGGATGATGTCCCGGACGCCTTGAGCATGATCAGGCGTATCCTGGAGAAGAAGGGGCATGAGATCGCTACCTTCACCGAAGAGGAAGAGGCGCTCAAGTATGCCCGGGACAACAGGGTTGATCTGGCGATCCTTGATATCAAGCTTAAAAAAATGAGCGGGGTCGAGGTGCTGGAGGAGTTGAAAAAAATTAATCCCACCGGGCGGGTGATCATGCTCACCGGCTATCCCACCATGGAAAGCGCCCGGGAGTCCCTGCGGCTGGGGGCCAACGACTATTGCGTGAAGCCGCTTGACAAGGTTGAACTGGAAGAGAAGGTCAGCCGGGTGTTGGCTGGATAGCCTCTTGTCGAGGCATCCCCTGGGGGAAGTGCGGAGAAACAAGACGGCAGGGGCGTTGACCGCCCCGGAGAGAAGGGCTTTGCGCAAGATTTTTCCGGTTGCCCGGCACGGCGCAACGCGGAAACAGACGAAGGGGAAAGATGGAAACCAAGCTCACGGAGCCGTTGCATGATGTGGCGCAGATTTGCCGGAACTACCATCGCAAGATACAGGTGCTGGCCGGGGTACTTTTCTGCGCCGTTGTTCTGGGGGGACTTGTCCTCTTTTTCGAGTGGGCGCAGAAACCCATTTTTACCAACACGGCCTTTGCGCTCTTTGTCTGCGCCGGCTTTGTCTTTGTCTATTACATGGAAGGGCTGAAGGAGTACAAGGAGATCACTCCCAGCGAGCAGGGCAAGGCGGCCGAGTTCGCCCGCGAGTACCCCGAGGTTGCGGAATACCTGCAGAAGGTTGCCGCGACGGGCAGGAAGATGGTGGCGATGGAATATGAGGAGATCGTCGCCTTTGTTGAGGAGAAAAAAGGGGAAGGCGCGAACAAGGGAAACTAGGCGCTTGCCGCAACGGGCTTCTTGTTCAGCCCTTGCTCTCCTGTGCGAAAGGTGAGGGTGTGTGATTTCTTCCCTGTCAGGCAGACAGGGATAATTGGATGATTTTTTCGTACAGTCCGCGCACAGCCTTTGCCGCCGCCGAATCCGGCGCCTGCTGCAATAGCGGCACTCCCTTGACCACCGCATCCACCATGGCCGTGTCGAATGGTATTGTGCCGAGGACCGGGATGGCCTGTTCCCGGCAAACCTGGCTGATATCGGCGCTGTAGCCGGGGTGGAGATCCCATTTGTTGATGCAGACCCCCATTGGGAGCTTGAAATGGCGGACGAGTTCCGCCACCCTTTTGAGGTCATGGAGGCCGGAAAGGGTTGGCTCTGTAACCAGGAGGACAAGGTCGGCTCCGGAGAGCGAGGCGATGACCGGACAGCCTATCCCGGGAGGGCCGTCCACCAGCAGCCATGCCGCATTTGCCTTTTCAGCCTCTTCCCTGGCTCTTTTTTTGACCAGGGAGACGAGCTTGCCGGAATTTTCCTCGCCGATGCCCAGGCGGGCATGGATCATGGGCCCGTATTCGGTATCCGAGAGAAACCACTCTCCGCAGTGCTTTTCCTGAAGGCGGATTGCCCCTTCCGGGCAAAAGCGGGCGCAGACGCCGCATCCCTCGCAGGAAAACGGGATCAGTTCGGCTACGGCGTTGATGCGGACGGCCCGGAATTGGCAGAGTTCGGCGCAGGTTCCGCAGGCGTTGCACAGGGCAGGGTCGATGACTGCCAGCACCCCGGACCGGAACTCATGCTCCTCGCGGATCCGAGGGGAGAGAAGCAGGTGGAGGTCGGCGGCATCCACATCGCAATCCGCCAGGACCGTTTGGGGCAGCAGCATGGCCAGGGCGGCGGTTATCGAGGTTTTCCCGGTGCCGCCCTTGCCGCTTACGATCAGGAGTTCCTTCATTGGCTGATCTCCTTGAGCAGGGAGGAGAAGATGGGGAGCAGTTCCGGCCGGCAGTTGACCAGGGGAATGCCGGCGGCGTAGCCTTCGGCTATCTTCCGGTCAAAAGGGATTTCAAGATGCACGGGGATATTTTCCTCCCGGCACCATTTTCCTGTTTTGCCGTCGCCCAGGTCGGCCCGGTTGAGGATGACTCCGAAGGGCTGCTCCAGTTTACGCAAAACCCCCACGGCAAGCCGCAAGTCATGAAGGCCGAAGGGGGTCTCCTCGCTGACCAGCAGGGTGTAGTCGGCGCCGGTTATGGCGGCGAGGAGGGGGCAGGATGTGCCCGGAGGCGCATCGAGGATGACAAGCCCATCGTTGAGGACGGCTTCTTCCTTTACCGCGCTGATAAGCGGCGCGGCCATGGCTTCTCCTACCCGGAGGGTGCCCTGGCTGAAGCCGATAGTGCCTGCCCGGCCGCTTTCCAGGAGGCCCAGCACCCTTTTTCCCCTGGTGAGTGCGTTTTCCGGGCAGACCAGAAAGCAGCCCCCGCAGGCATGGCAAAGTTCCGTGAAGGCCATGGCCGTGGAACCGAAAACCGTGATGGCGTTGAAGCGGCAGATATCCCGGCACTCGCCGCAGCCGCTGCATTGCGTCTCAACCACCTCCGGCACGGTGAGGGCGAATTCACGGCGTTGATCCAGAACCGGTTTGAGCAGAATGTGGCCATTGGGTTCCTCCACATCACAATCCGCGTAATGGACCGGTCCGTCGGCGGCCAGGGCAAGGCTTACGGCAATGGTGGTTTTGCCCGTCCCTCCCTTGCCGCTGGCAATGGCGATTTTCATGCCCCGCCCCGCCCGCCCCGACCGCTCTGCCTGGCCCGGCAGCCGCCCGTGCCGCATCCCCGGCCCAACCCCTTGCCTTTTTTCTGCCTGCAAGGGCTTGCGGGTTGCGAGCCGGTCCGCGGCGGGGAAGGCGTGCCGGGCGCAGGGGCATCCTGCCCGCCCCGGAACTGGTCGATTGCCTCGGCCACTGTTCCCGTAATGTTGTTCAGCATGGCAATTCCTGCTTTTTCGCAGACGGCGGCGGCCTTGGGGCCGACAACGCCGGTGAGCACCGCCCCTGCACCGGCGTCGGCGATAAGACCAGCCGCTTTGATGCCGGCGCCCTGCGCCGCTTCGCCTGCGGCCTGGTTGTCAATGGCCTCGATGATGGTCTTGGTGTCCGCATCGACAATGAGCAGGTACGCGGCCCGTCCGAAGCGTGGGTCAACGGTGGAAGAAAGGTCTTTCCCTGTGGCGCTGATGGCGATTTTCATGGCGAATCCTCCTGAGAACAGTGGTGGAAGGGAAGTGGCGGGATTATTATGTGCATATGCTCATAATTGTTGTAAAGTTTTTACAGGGGCCTGTCAAGGGGGATTTGTGGCCGGCGCGGCAAGCGGCGCCGGCGGGAAGTGCCCAAAACGTTCTTGTTATTTCTACCGTCCCCGGTATAGTTGAGGCAGTCTCTCACCGCCTTTCCGTGACCAACTGCTCGTTCCCCTGAATGATCCGCCAAGGAGCCTGTCCCGGCAGCCATGTGTCCACTCGATCCGAAAAATCCGTTTTCGCTTTTCCGTGGCAGCGTCCTCGGCGCCATCACGGAAGGGGTTTTTACCGTTGACCGGGATTTGCGGATCACCTCGTTCAATCGTTCCGCCGAAAAGATTACCGGGGTCACAGCGGAAGAAGCCATCGGCCGGAAATGCCATGAGATTTTTCAGTCCGACATCTGCGACTCCGCCTGCGCGATCAAAATAGCCATGGAAACCGGCGGAGAGGTCATCAAGCACGGGGTCAACATCCGCACCAAAAGCGGCGCCCTCCTCCCCATCAGCGTTACCGGCTCGGTGTTGCGCAACGAGCAAGGGGAAATCACCGGCGGGGTGGAGACCTTCCGGGATGTCTCCGCGCTGGAGGATCTGCGCAAGGAAATCTTTCTGGATAATTTTATTCTCGATTCCATTGCCGACGGCGCCTTTACCGTGGACAAGGATTTCCGGATCACCTCCTTCAACCGGGCGGCCGAGGATATCACCGGGGTGCGCCGTTGCGATGCCGTCGGCAAAAAATGCCACGAGGTGCTGCGGGCCAATATCTGCCAGACGGCCTGCGTTCTGAAAAAATCCATCGAGACCGGCGTGGATGCGGTCAGTCACAAGGTCTATATCCAGGATATCGAAGAAGATTTTTTGCCCGTCAGCGTCAGCGCTTCCGCCCTGCGCAACGAGTGCGGCGAGATCATCGGCGGGGTGGAGACCTTCCGGGACATCTCCGCCCAGGAGTCCCTGCGCAAGGAAGTTTCCATGGGCGAGTTGATCCTCGACTCCATTGCCGACGGCGCTTTCACCGTGGACAAGGATTTCCGGATCACTTCCTTCAACCGGGCGGCCGAGGATATTACCGGGGTGCACCGCAGCAAAGCCATGGGCAGAAAGTGCCATGAGGTGTTGCGGGCCGATATCTGCCATGAGACCTGCGCCCTGAAGAAGTCCATTGCAACCGGCAGGGATGTCTCAAACATAAAGGTCTATATCCACGATGCGGAAGACGATCTTGTGCCCATCAGCGTCAACACCTCCGTGCTGCGCGGCGAGAACGGCGAAGTCATCGGCGGGGTCGAGACCTTTCGGGATATCTCCTCCCTGGAAGCCCTGCGCAAGGAAATCTCCGAAACATACAGTTTCAATGACATCATCAGTAAAAATCACAAAATCAAAAATATTTTTGCCACCCTTCCCGATATTGCCAGAAGTGACAGTACGGTTCTCATCGAAGGGGCAAGCGGCTCGGGCAAGGAGCTTTTTGCCAAGGCCATCCATTCCCTGAGCAAACGCAAGGGCCGATATATCACCCTCAACTGTGCCGCGCTCCCCGACACCCTGCTGGAGTCGGAACTATTCGGCTACGAAAAGGGGGCTTTCACCGATGCCAAGGCCAACAAGCCCGGACGCTTCGCCCTGGCGGAGAAAGGGACCATTTTTCTTGATGAAATCGGCGATATCTCTCCGGCCTTGCAGTTGAAGCTCCTGCGGGTTCTTCAGGAAAAGGAGTATGAGCCCTTGGGCGGCACCGCCACCCGCAAGACCGATGTCCGGGTGATTGCCGCCACCAACAAGAATCTGAAGGAACAGGTGGACAAGGGAACTTTCCGCGCCGATCTCTTCTACCGGCTCAATGTTATCAAGATATCCCTGCCCTCCCTGGCGGAGCGCCGGGAGGATATTCCTCTTCTTGTTGATCATTTCATAAGTAAGTTCAATAAGTTGAAAAACAAAAAGATAAAAACCGTATCTCCGGATGTTCTGGACATTCTTATGCGCCACGAGTTTCCAGGGAATGTGCGGGAGCTGGAAAATATCATCGAATACTGTTTTGTCCTCTGCCATGGGGAGACGATCGAAAGAATGCATCTGCCCGAAGGGCTGGTTCCGCGAACTTCCGGGGAAGAGGTGGATTTTGAGAATCTCCGCATCGAGGCAAACCCTCTCCTCAATGCCGAAGCGAGCACGATTTTTGATGCCCTGCAAAGGTTCAACGGGCATCGGGGCAAGTCGGCTTCCTACCTCGGCATCGACAAGGCAACGCTCTGGCGGAAGATGAAAAAGTTTGATATCTCCTTCCCCGCAGGCCGCGAATGAGGGCTTGCAATAAAAAGCAAAAAAGAAGGGCTGCCACATGGCAGCCCTTCTTTTTTAGCATTATGCGCATGCAGAAGATCTTCGGCCTGTTTAATGGTGCTCCTCATAGCCGGTGAGCATCGCTTTGAAATGCGCCAACGGCGTATGTCCCAGGGTGGCGAGATAGCAATGCACCACCAGAAAGGAGGCAAAGAAGAAAAAGAAAAGCACGTGGATAGTGTCGATGATCCGTATTCCGCCCAAGAGGTGGATGTAGTCCGAATAGCCTTTCACCTTCCAAAGAAAAACACCGGAGATCATCTGGGCCGGCAGCAGGACAAACATGATCCCCAGATACGCCTTTTGTTGGAGGACGTTGAATTTGTTTTCCGGGGTCATGACGTGGGGGTTGGGTTCGCCCCGGAAGATGCCATAGCCGTAAAATTTAACCTGTTTCACTGCCTTGGCCACGAAGGTGCTGGGGTCCGGAAAATAAATGATGATCTTGCCGGTGCTCAGATAGTAGAAGAGCCAGAGGAAGTAGGCGGCAATAACGCCGAAGCCGGCAAAATTATGCAGGCTTACGCTGTCTTTGAGCGGCATGAGGTTGAGGATTTCCGCATAACGGATCTGGAAACCGGTGGCAACCAGCAGAACTATCCCCGCTGCATTAAGCCAATGCCAGACGCGAACCGGGGCCGGGTGAATATAGATCAGTTTCTCATGGCTCATCGGGAAACCTCCTCTTGTATGTTTGATTGTTCGGCTGCGTATTCATTCTTTCTGCGCAAGGGGATGGTGGCGATGCGCACGGCCAGATGGCCAAGCACCACGGAGAAGCCTCCGGCCAAAAGAAGAAAGCCTATCTTGTCGAGAAGCTTCATCCTCGTGCCGCCCAGGGCGTAAAAATGTCTCAGGCTGAAGCTTTCCAGCACGGCTCTGTCCACCTGGAAGTGGTCCGAGCTTCCGTCATCCTTGGTAAGCACCAGGGTGACCGCATCGAAATAGGGGGAATTCGCGGAATGGCAGGTTTTGCAATCGCGTTCCGCCTGTCCCCTGTTTATTTTATGGACACTGGGATGCATCTCGGCAACGAGTTCGGCATGAAAGATGGCATGAACGTTTTTTTGCCGGAGGATCAGTTCCAGGTTCTCAAACTCCGTGACGTTGATGATTTCATCCTTGTCCGTATCCAGAAGAAGCTTGAACTCGTTTTCGCTGATGCCGAGAATTTTCAGGATCTCCTGGCTGGAATAGAACTTGTTGGTCATCAGATCGAAAAAGGAGAGGCGAATATGTCGGGGAGCGTCTGGCACATGGCAGACAACGCATTCCACAAAGGAGAAATGTTCATTTTTCTGGGGCAGCCAGTCATGCGACTGGTAGGGATTGTGGCATTTGGCGCAGCCATTGTTGGTCCGGTCCGCCACTGACAAGGCGTCCTGTCGCGTTACATAGTGGTATCCGTGGCAGGCATTGCAGTTCATGGTGATGCCTTTGCCGCGAATTTTCATGTGCACGCTGTCCTTAAAAGCGTTGCTCGACTCCTCGTGACACATGGTGCAGTTGACCAGATCCAGTTGTTTTTTGTGAGGCACCTCTTGGTTGTAATCCAGCTTAGTGATATCGACATGGCAATCAACGCAGCCGATGCCATTGTTGTGATGAACGGAATGGCTGAATTGTGTTTCGTCAATAAAGAGCTGTTCGCTCATCCGGCTGTGATTCATGCCTTCGGTTGCGCTTCTGGTGAGACTTTCGTCGCTGTGGCAGGCGAAACATTCGGAGTTTTCGATGGAGGCGGCCCCTGCCAAGGGAGCCGCCGCAAAACAGGCGAGAGCGACGGCCAAGCCGATGCCGATCGGTGGGATTAAATTTTTCATGGTCTCTGGATCTCCCAGTGCATTCTTTAACAGCGGGTTTGTCCTGCCTGTGGCAGGCGCGCATGGGCCAGCTTGCTGAACATGTTCTCCGGTTGAAGGGGGTGACGCACCTGTGCGCATGGTATCATTTCCGCTGGAGCAAGTTTTCCAGCGGAAATGATACCATGCGCAGTACTGACGGGAGTGGCCTTTGCCCTCGGTCGCAAGCGAAAAAGTTTAGAAGCCGAGGATTGCGGCAAGCCAGTTGCGGCCAAGGCCGAGCAGGCCGTTGTTCATCAAGCCGGCCGCCATGCAGGCCAAGCCCCAGAACCCGACAATTCCGGCCAGGGATACCAGGATGCCGAAGGCGGCCATGCTGATGCCTTCGCCTGCGTCTTGCACATGGATGCCGTGATAGGCAAAGTTGGGTCCGGGTGCCGTCTTTTCTTTTCTGGTGTTCATCATGGTGTTGCCTCCATCTATTGAAAGGAATATGTTTTTTATTCGGTGATCATGCCCGTTGTTGTTGCGGGCTGGTTTGCTTTATCCCCGTGCGCCCTGGCGGACAGGACCCATGTCGGGGCTGGGTTCCTTGACTTCGCCGGCAATTTTTTGGCCGATCTTGTAGCCGATCATTCCGTAATAGGAGGACCAGATCAAGGCGTTGACCATGTGGATCATGAGAAGCTGCGAGGCCAGCAAGGGAGCGCTTTCAGCCAGCAAGCCGATGCTCTGCAGGAAGAAGTAGCCCAGAGAGCCGTGGATAAGATTTGTCATCAGGCCGATGAGCCCCACGAGTTTGCCGACAACCGGCATGCTGGTGAATTCCATGAGGCTGTAACTTACCGGAGAGATGACGGTCCCGAAGGCTACTCCGAACAGAAGCCATCTGTCCTTTGGGTGCAGTTTTTTGCTCAATTGCAAGCAGGCAAGGGGGATAACTGCCAACAAGGCGAGTAGCTGTGTCATGATCTTTCTCCTCTATGGTAGTAACGGTTACAAATCGGTCAGTATGCAAAGCGGGGAATCTGCATCGCTTTCATGGTGTCGTATCCATAAGCACAGCATTTTCCATGCCACTGATCTCCGAAAATGTCCTGGTGCTTTTTTTGGCTGTATATCGGGAAGTTGACGGATAAACAACAGAAGTGAAGGGATGGCTCTGTAGGATTGATGATTGCAATTATGCAATGCACGTTGCGATATTGCATTGCATAATTGCAATATGTATTGCCCTGTTCAAGAAAGGAAAAACTGAAATCAGGGATGTCCGTGGCGGGCGGAAACGCTGCGGGATGTGCGGGGGCTTTGGCTGTTTAGCGGGAAAGCGTCTGGGCCAGCAAGGGTTCGAGAATGGTGAGGCGACCGGCGGAGGAGTCGAGCCGTGCTTGCGCTCCCACGGGCAGGATCTGGTTTCGGCTGCCGTGGCCGCAGGGAAAGTTGGCCCAAATGGGGATGGCGCGGTGGGCCAGAAGGTCGAGGGCTCGTTGCCAGATCAATTCAATTGCGCCGCATTGGTCAAAATCGCCCAGGATCAGTCCGGCTATCTGCTCAAGGCGGCCGGAGGCCCAGAGGTGGGTGAGGAGCCGGTCGATGCGGTAGGGGGCTTCGCCGATGTCCTCCAGCACGAGAATGGTGTCTCGCCATTGTGGCTCCCAGGGGGTGCCCAGCAAATGAACCAGGCTGGTCAGGTTGCCTGGCAAAAGAGTTCCTTGGGCTTGTCCTCCCTTGAGGATCTCCAACCCCTTCACCTTGATCTCCGGGGGTGATCCACCGGTGAGCAGATTGAAAAAACCCTCTTGGGAATCGCGGTCGCTTCGTGCCAAGGTGGTGAGCATTGGGCCGTGGAAGGTGATGAGTCCGGTCCGTTGCCGGATCGTGGAGAGCAGGACGGTGAGGTCTGAAAACCCGATGAGCACTTTCGGCTGCTGGCGGATACGATCGAAGTCGAGGTCCGGCAACAGCCGCAGGCAGCCGTAGCCGCCACGCACGGCCACGATGGCTTTGATCTCCGGATCGCGCCAGAGTTCGTGCAATTCGGCCAGACGTTCCTGGTCGGTCCCGGCCAGGAAGCCGTCCTGCCTCAGGATGTCGTTTCGATGCCTGGTTTTAAAACCAAGATCGCGAAGGATCTTCAGCCCGGCGCTGAAATCGCTTTCGTTGCGCACCGGACCGGCCGGGGCGATGATGCCGATGGTATCCCCTTTTTTGAGGGGGGCGGCGAGGATGGGCTTAGGCGTTTCGTTCATGGAGCAGACGCAGGCCGTTGAGGGTGAGCATGGGGTCAACGTGGTCGATGCTGGTGGTGTACGGGGCGATGAGGGTGGCCATGCCGCCGGTCGCCACCGTCTGCGGCAGCGCCGGGGCCATCTGTTCCCGCAGCCGCCGGATCAGGCCGTCCACCATGCCGCCATAGCCGAAGAGGATTCCCGATTTGATCGCGGCAACGGTGTTGGTGCCGATGGGCGCGGCGGGCGGAGTGGAGATGTCCACCTGGGGGAGCTTGGCCGTGCGGTTGCCCAGCGCCTCCATGGCAATGGACAACCCCGGCGCGATGGCGCCGCCCAGGTATTCCCCTGCGTCGGAAACGCAGTCCCAGGTGATGGCGGTCCCGAAATCAACGACAATGAGGGCACACTTGAACCTGTCGTAGGCCGCCACGGCATTGACCAAGCGATCGGCGCCGATTTCCGCGGGGTTGTCGATACGTACCGGCATGGAGGTCTGCACCGCGTCTCCGCCGATCACAAGGGGGACGGTTTTCAGGTATCGGGTGGCAAAGGCTGCCCAGGCGGCCTGCATTGTCGGCACCACGCTGGAGATGATCGTATCGGAAATGTCGTTGAAACGGAGCCCTTCCATGGTAAAAAGGCCATGGAAGATGGCGGCCAATTCATCAACCGTGCTGCCCTTGTCGGTTTTGACCCGCCAGTGGCAGCGAAGCGTTGAGCCGGTGAAAACCCCGATCACCATGTGGGTATTGCCAATGTCAACCGCTAGCAGCATGGGGCGACTCTCTGTGGGTGGTGAGGAAAGCTGTTACAAATTTTACAACTGTACCATGGAATGCCGTGACCGGCAGCAGCACCTCAATGTACCAGAGATCGAGGCACGATGTCCATGCTCTTGGCCGGCGTGGTGAAAAGTTTATATCCGGACAACGTGAGGGATTCGGAGCGGGGAACAAGAATATCCAGCGTGTTGTTTCTATCATAAGGAGCGTGCCCAATGCATGAATATATCCAGGTTGCCACCACCGTTGCCACCGAGGAGGACGCCGGGGCCATTGCCGGATTGTTGGTTGAAAAACGGCTGGCCGCCTGTGTCCAGGTGCTCGGCCCCATGACCAGCCATTACCGCTGGCAGGGAAAAATTGAAACGGCCGGGGAATATCTCTGTCTTGCCAAAAGTCGCGTTGCGCTTTATCCTGAAATTGAGGCGGCGATCAAGGCGATCCATCCCTATGAGGTTGCCGAGATAATCGCCACCCCGATAATCGCCGGGAGCAATGAGTATTTGGCCTGGCTGACCGCCGAGGTCAAGGAGCCCTGTTGAGCATGGAAGGGGAACAGCCGAAAAAGGCCGGCCGCCGCCGGGGTTTGCGTGAGTTCCAATGCCATTGCTGCCGGAGGAAATTGCCCTTTTGCTGGAACTGTCCCTGCGGTTTTCAGATCTGCGATGACTGTTTCAAGGAAAATATGTGGGGGATCAGCAACGGCCCGACCTGGGTTTGTCCGGATTGCGGCCGGATCCGGATGATGTGATTTGTGTATGAACGCGCTACAGGACAGGGGGTGTCCTGAAAAAAATGGGGGGATTGGGCATGGGTAACCAGAGGGAGAGCCGGCGGTGCCGGAGGTTTCCGGTGAAGGGCGGGGTGATCGCCCTTGATTCCGTGTACGGCGAAATCATTGACATGAGCTTCGGCGGCTTGTCGTTTAGGTACACGGCGTATGACGACATGACCACCGAGCCCGCGGAGTTCGGCATCATCTTTGGCGGGGAGGAACTCTTCTTTGACAATCTCCCCCTCACCAATGTCTCTGATATCGTCATTGATCAAGAGGGAGACGGAGCCGGCGAGGTCAGGCGCAGGGGCATGGAGTTCGGCAATCTTGTTCCGGAACAGGTCGTAACCCTGGCCCGGTTTATCCGGCAGTTTTCCCTGGAAAAATGATGGCGTCGCACAAATCGCCAGCTACTGCGTTGCGCTGCATTATCTCGTCATTGCGGCGTACCTGAGTACGCCTCATTCCTCGAAATTTGCGCGCCTTGTATCTGACGATTTGTGCTTAGCCATCCCCAATTTTTGTTTTTCACGAGTGTATCAAAAAAATAGAGCGAAATTTTGGGTAGTAAGCCGCCATTCACCGAGGAGCGACGGTTGCGTATCGTGTCAGATATCGGTCCAGTTGGTTGGCAAAGGCCTGGAGATGAACCTTGCTCAAGGCCGGTGGGCCCCCGGTAATGGCGCCCGCTGAGCGCATTTCGTCCATGAAATTCCTGCGCGCCAGGTGTTCTTGAATGGATTCTTCCGTGTAGAGCGTGCCCCGAGGATTCAGGGCGGTTGCCGAGGCTGCGACCACCTCGGCCGCCAGGGGAATATCCGCGGTGATAACCAGATCCCCCGGTTCAACATCGTCGATGATCCGGGCGTCCGCAACATTGAAGCCCGGCTTGACCTGGATGGTTTTGATAAAGGGCGAGCGCGGCACCTTGAGGCAATGGTTCGCCACCAGGACACTCTCCACCCGCATACGATCCGCGGCCCGGAATAGAATCTCCTTTACCGGGCCTGGGCAGGCATCGGCGTCAATCCAAATGCGCATGGTTTACATCCGTGCCTTCTTGTTCATGGTGTTCCGGAGCGGGATTCCGTTTTGGGCAATCTCGCTCCGGCATAGCGCCCGACTGGATCAAGCCGCCGGGAATTATCTCTGGATCACCCACCTGCCGTCATTGTCCCTGCACGCCGTGGATTTCACTTTTTCCGGGCGGCCATCCACGTTGGCGATAATTTCCGCCTCCCGGCATACCTGGCCGGACGATTGCGTGTAGGCGGGTTGTGGCGTCACCGTGTATGAGCGGTTGGTGTCCGGGTTGACCCACTGGGTCCGCTGATGGGAAGGCGAACTCTCGTACACCTGATTGAGTTGCGCCTGGTCGTATTTGTCCATCTCGTTGCCAACGATATAGCCCAACAGTCCGCCCACCGCCGCGCCGATTAAAGTCCCCTTGGTGTCGTGGCCGATGGCCTGGCCGGCGATGGCGCCAGTTGCCGCGCCGATGGCCGCGCCGCTTGTTCCCTTCGATGTCGTGGTGGCGCAGCCGGCGGTGGTGAGCTGCATAAACATAATCGCCGCTGCCGCCATCCGTAGCCCATTTTTTTTCTGCATTGAGATCTCCTTGTGTTGTTCAGTTCTCTGACTGGTTGATGTCTCAAACCGAAGCAAGAATTTTCCCCTGCTCGGTGCGCTTGCCTGTTTCGCACAAGAGGATGTGTGCATACGCACCGGAAACTGCTGCGTATGGGAAATCTTATAACGCTTACCGGCAAACGTCAATGGTGCGCGACAATCAGACCGTGCCCCGGAAAAGATGATGGGCCATGGGGCCCTTGCCCTTGCCGAGGACAAGGCCGGCGCTTTGCCGCAAAACGGTCTCCACGAAGGCTACTGCCTTGAAAAACGCATCCTGGTCATTGCCGTGGAGCAGATGGTAGGCGGCAAAGGCCGAGGCAAAGGTGCAGCCGGTGCCGTGGGTGTTTCGGGTGTTGACCCGCGCATGTTTGCTCGAGAAAATCTCCGCGCCCTGGCCTTGTCTGAGGATCAGGAAATCCTCCACCTCTGCGGCCTGTTCCTGGATATGGCCTCCGGTAAGGGCAATGGCTCGCAGCTTGGGATATCGGGCAAGCAAGGAGGTTGCCGCCGCCAGCGCTTCCCGCGCCGTTTCAAGATTGTGTTGCGTCAGGCGCGCCAGCTCGGGGAGGTTGGGAGTAAGGACCGTGGCGATGTTGAACAGGGCGTGCAGGCCGGTGTTTTCCGTTGTTTCATGAAAAAGATCGTGGCCGTCGCTTGCCGTAAGCACCGGGTCGCAGATGACCTCACCGGGAAAACCATGCAGCGCCTCGGCCATCGCCCCGGCGATTTCATCGGTGCCGAGCATGCCGGTCTTGATGTGACTGACGGGCAGATCGGCCAGGACAAGTTCGATTTGCTTTGTGACAAATTCCGGGGCAACGGGCAGATAGGAATCGACGCCGAGGCTGTTCTGGGCGGTCAGGCAGGTGATCGCCGCCCCCCCATAGACTCCGATGGCGGTGAAGGTTTTCAGGTCCGCCTGGATTCCTGCCCCGCCCGAGGGGTCGGAGCCGGCAATGGTCAGGATCGCCCGTGCAGTGTGCTGCTGGGGGAGGATGACTTCCGTGGCCATGGGGAGGCAGGCCGGGTCAGGCGCAACCACAGCCGCGGTTGGGGGTGCAGCCGCCCGTGTTACTGGTGGCGCAGCCGCAGCCAGCGCCAGGGGGCTCGGCGGAGGTGTCGATGGAAAGCAGGGTGATCTGGTAGGTGATATCCTGACCAGCCAGCGGGTGATTGAAGTCAACGGTCAGGGTTTCATCATCAACCGAGAGCACCGTGGCCGGAATCTTGTGCTGCTGGCCGTCCTTTTCCATATTCATGCCGAGGATCATCCCCGGGGCGATGGTTTGCCCGGAAAAACCCTGGCGGCTTACGGTTATGATCAACTCTTCATTCTTCAGGCCATAGGCATCCTTAGCCGCGATGATGATGCTCTTGGTTTCCTGGGGCGCCATGCCCAGCACCGCCTGCTCAAAGGCGGGCAGCACGCTGCCGGAGCCCAGTTGAAATTGCAGAGGCCCGGTGTCCTGGGAAGAATCAAATTTTTCGCCGGTGGGCAGAAGTCCATCGTAGAGAATGGTGACTGAGTCGTTTTCGGAAACTCGCTGCATGGTGCGTTACTCCTCTATGTGGTTGCGGTGGGTTGTGTTTTGCAGATAATAAGACCGCGGGAGGGCAGGGTCAAGGGCGGCTCTGGGAGAGCCACCACTTGAGGCCAAGCAGCAGCAACGGGGTCAGGTGAAAGACGAGATCAAAGATATCGATCGGCCGATGGAGCTGGCCGTTTTTCAGCATGAGGATCTTTTCCACCACATGCGGCATGGGGTGGAACGGTGCCAGCAGCATGAAAATCGCAAGCACGATCAGGATCGGAAAGGGCAGTTGGTCGAGGAACCGGAGCATGGTCAGATTCTGGCGCTTTCGAGGTTTGCGGTGCGCACTTCCAGTTTGGCGACTAGGCGTCCCACCGTGGTCTTGTGCGCCGGGGTGGGCTTTTCCTCCGCATCGTCGGAGCTGAAATCGGTGGTCTCAAAGCCGTAGAGCATTTTTTCAAACCTGGAACCGTAGGTGCTGATGGCTTCTTTGGCCGTCCGAAAGAGCCCTTCGTAGGGAAAGGGCTGCTCGAAATCGCGGAGTTTGGTTTCGAGAAAGATGTTCAGTCTGGCAACGTCTGCCTTGGTGTTGCCATAATAGGTGTCGCAGGTGTTGAGGATGTCAATGAGGATGAGGTGCAGATCCTCGGATTTTATGGCCTTCTGCCCTCCGGCGGCGCTGAAAAGCAGCTTGACCG
Organism: Hydrosulfovibrio ferrireducens; assembly: GCF_046883345.1. Lineage (NCBI taxonomy): Bacteria > Pseudomonadati > Thermodesulfobacteriota > Desulfobulbia > Desulfobulbales > Desulfobulbaceae > Hydrosulfovibrio > Hydrosulfovibrio ferrireducens. The sequence goes on from NZ_JALKCW010000010.1 coordinate 144,202, forward strand.
CGCGGACAAACCCTTTCAGTCCCATGAAGAAATCGGTGGCTTTCTCGGCGGCAACCGTGTTGGGGTTTACCAAAGAGCCCGGCTCCTTGATCTGGCGGGTCATTTCGGGGAGGATGGTGTTTTTTATGGTGTAATGCAGGGTTCGGGTTTCTTCCAAAACAATGGGGAGAAACTGGATCTGTTTCAGGTTCTGCGCTTTGTTTCTCAGGCCGATCAGGTTTCTGGCTAAGTTGGCGGTGAGAGGTTCGATCTGTGCCAGAATTTCCGGTGCTGCAGTGTCCCGCAGGGCGAGAATTTCCTGCTGAAGCGTATCAACCGCCCGGATCTCTCCCGGGAGATTTTTCAGGAAAAATTCAATGAATTCCTTGAGTTGATCCGTGGCTGCCATTGCCGCTTGGAGGGTGTGTTTGACAATGGTCCGCGCGAGCCCAGGGAGGCTGTTCAGGTCAATGTTGCGGATCCGTTTTTCCAGGTCAATGGCCTGGGCATGATAGTCGTGGAAAGAAGGGGTTTCGCTCTGGCCGCTTGCATCCTTGACCATGCGGTAAAAATTGTAGCCTTCGGTCACCATTGATGCAGTTCGGCTGTTGAGCGCATTGGTCAGGGGGAGCAAGCCGCTTAGCGAGAGCCGTTCTCGAATCGTTTTGTCCGCCTCGGTCAAAAGGGAGATCTGGGCTCGCCAGTTTTTCACGGTATTCTGATAGGTGGCGCATTCTTTTACAATTGTTTGCGCCTGGCTGACCGCTTTGAAGGGCTGGATGGTGTTGCGGCGGATATCGATATCCAGGGCGCCAAGTTCGTTTTCGCATTTTTCAATATGCCGGAGGATTCGCGAGGCTTTTTCCGGATGCTGGTCCCTGGCTTCGGCCACGGCGCCGGGCAGGTCGAGCAGTTCAAGGATGCGGGTATAGCCGTTGAAATTGCAATCGTGCCACTGGGTTACGCGGGGATCGGTGGAGAGGGTGAGAGTCTCCTTTTTTTGCGCGGCCAGAGCCTCTTTGGCCTGGCTGATAACCCCTTCGGCCTGGGCAAGCGTGGCGGCCTGGGCTTGGTCCATCCCCACCGGGGGTTGGTCCAGTTTTGGCTGCATGGAGGCAAAGGATACGGGTGTGATCATGGGGTTCGGCTTTATCTTGCTGAAAAACAGAGAAAAAAATAATAAGTGGCGCCCAGGGAGGTATATTTCACCGGATGCCGAAAACCTAAAAAAATAGTCTTTTTTCAGAGGATATGCTACGTTAATTTTTTTTTTGCATGCCGGAGCGGATGTTTCCCCATGTCGGCCGTTGCCGCAACCACTTGACAAGAAAGAAGGATCGGCATATTTTGCGTTTTTTTCAGGTGGCACGATGGAGCTGCTCTGTGAAAAATATACGGAAAAGGTTGATTCCCGCATGGCTGTCTGCCGAAGGCCCAGGGAATATTGCAAATTCAGAAACGCCTGTCTCATTCATTTTCTGGCCGGGGAAAAAGCCGGGGATGAAAATAAGGGGGCGGAGGATAAGGACGGAGAGGGCACGTAAGCAATGCCTGCCGTTGTTGGAGAATTATGAGCGTGCTGCGATTTGACAAAGGAGGCGGCCTGTTGCCTGCCATTGCCCAGGACCACCTGACCAGGGAGGTTCTCATGCTTGCCTATATCAATGAAGAGTCCTGGCAAAAGACCCTGGAAACCGGCAAGGCCCATTACTGGAGCCGCTCCCGCAACAAGCTGTGGCTCAAGGGCGAATCGTCCGGGCACGTGCAACTGGTAAAAGAGATCCTGGTCGACTGCGACGCAGACACCGTGGTTTTTCTGGTGGAACAGTTGGGCGGCGCCGCCTGTCACAAGGGGTACCGGAGCTGTTTTTTCAGGAAGGTGCAGGGCAGCGGGCTGGAAGTTAATGATACGCCGGTTTTTGATCCCGGGAAGGTCTATAACAAATGAACATCTTGAAATTGGGTATCCCCAAGGGCAGCCTGGAAAAGGCGACCATCGAGCTTTTTGAAAAGTCCGGCTGGCGGATCAAGCTCTCTTCCCGCAATTATTTTCCGGAGGTGGATGATCCCGAGCTGTCCTGCTCCATCTGTCGCCCCCAGGAAATGTCCAGCTATGTGGAAAAGAACGTGCTGGATGCGGGCATCACCGGCAAGGATTGGACGCTCGAGAACGAATCCGACATCGTGGTGGTGGCCGATCTTGTCTATTCCAAAGTCAGCAAGCGGCCGACCCGCTGGGTTCTGGCCGTGCCGGGAGACTCCAGCATCCAGCGGCTTGAGGATCTGGAAGGCAAGAAGATCGCCACCGAGCTGGTGGGTTTCACCCGCAAATTCTTTGCCGAAAAGGGCATCAACGTCGATATCTCCTTTTCCTGGGGTGCCACCGAGGCCAAGGTCGTTTCGGGCCTGGCCGACGCCATCGTCGAGGTCACCGAGACGGAAAGCACCATCAGGGCCCATGGACTGCGGATCATCCACGAGCTGATGACCTCCAACACCCAGTTCATCGCCTCCAAGGCTGCCTGGGCCGATCCCTGGAAGCGCGAGAAGATCGAGAACATTGCTCTTCTTTTGCAGGGGGCGCTGCGGGCCGACAAGATCGTCGGTCTCAAGATGAACGTGCCCCAGACGCATCTGGATCAGGTGATCAACATCCTGCCCAGCCTGAACGCGCCCACCGTGGCGCATTTGTATCATTCGGATTGGTATTCGGTGGAAACGGTCATCTCCGAGCACGAGGTGCGGGATCTTATCCCGAGATTATTAAAAAACGGCGCCGAAGGCATCATTGAATATTCCTTGAACAAGGTTATCTGACTTTTATCCGGACAGGGCTGTCAATCAAAGACTGGGTGACTGTGTTGCCATATTCGTTTACCAGAAACGAGAAACGTGGCTCAACCGCTGGAATGTAAACATTCAGCGGTGCCGCAGATGCGCGAAAGAGGCCTGCGAGCTATAGCCCGCCTATGCGAGCAGGCCGATGACAAAGCAGATGTGGTGCTGCTGAATGTTTACATGTTGCCAGGGAGAAAATGTGACCGACTCTGCCGTGAATTACGCGAAGATCGAATTTGTGAAAAGCGCTTTCAAGATGGCGCAACTGCCCGAGGAATCCCTGCCGGAAATCGCCTTTGCCGGGCGCTCCAATGTGGGCAAGTCCAGCTTGATCAACCGGCTGGTGAACCGCAAGGGTTTGGTCAAGGTCAGCGCCCGTCCCGGCAAGACCCAGAGCCTCAACTATTTTATCGTTGACGGGAAGCTCTATCTGGTCGATCTGCCGGGCTACGGTTTTGCCAAGGTCTCCAAAAAACTCCAGGACGACTGGCAGGAGCTGGTGACCGACTACCTGTCCAACAGCCCGACCCTGCGCTGCGTGGTGGTGTTGATCGACCTGAGGCATCTCCTGAAGAGCCAGGACCGGGAACTGGTCGAATGGCTCAGGAGCCGGGGCCGTCCTTTCCTCATCGTCTATACCAAGCGGGACAAGCTTTCCAACAACGAGCAGGCCAAGCAGGCCGCGAGCCTCGATGCCGCCCTCGGCCTGGGCAAACAGGAGCGGGTGCTCTTTTCCGCGAAAACCGGCGAGGGGAAGGACGATTTAGTGGCGGCAATCGCCACCTTCTTGGGGTAGTTTTTTTCTGATCGTGATGATAACGCCGCTGGCTTTTGGCCTGAGGCTTTCCTTTTTTGTTGGGGAGTAAAGAGGATGAACACCATGATAATACAGGAAGAATGGCATTGTTGGCAGATTACCCTCTGCGGAAGCGAAGAGAGCTGTCTGGCCTGGAAGCAGGGCCTCGAGACCAGGCCGTGCTGGGAGGTTGCCCAGGATTTGGACGATTACCGCAGCGCGCTCAATGTCTGCAAGGACTGCATCGTCTTTATCTCAAAAGAGCACAGCGCGGCCTTGAGCGAAGCGGAAGTCCGGGAGATCATGGAGCGCAAGATTGAGTGTGTGCTTGCCACGCAATGCCCAGGACGAAGGGATTAAGCGTGGTTTGTTCGGCCCACTTACTGGTCTGACTTGAGCACCGCCAGGAAGGCGCTTTGCGGGATCTCCACGTTGCCCACGGTTTTCATCCGCTTTTTTCCGGCCTTCTGTTTTTCCAGCAGTTTCCGCTTGCGGCTGATGTCGCCGCCGTAGCATTTCGCCAAAACGTCCTTGCGCAGGGCGGAGATGGTTTCCCTGCCGATGATGTTGCCCCCCACCGCCGCCTGGATGGCGATCTTGAACATCTGGCGCGGGATTTCCTCTTTCAGCTTCTCGCAGGCATGGAGCCCGCGCGCCCTGGCGTTGTTGCGGTGCACCAACTGGGAGAGCGCATCCACCCGTTCGCCGTTCACCAGGATGTCCAGCTTGACCAGATCGCTTTCCCGGTAATCCAGGAGATCGTAATCAAAGGAGCCGTACCCTTGGGTGACGGATTTGAGCCGGTCGTAAAAGTCGTAGATAATCTCCGCCAGGGGCACCTCGCAGGTGAACTCGATCCGGCCGGGCATGGGGTAGTGGTGGTGGGTGTTCTCGCCGCGCCGCTCCATGCACAGGGTCATCACCACCCCCATGTAGCGCTCCGGGATGAGGATGGTGGCCTTGATAAAGGGTTCCTCGATGCGCTCTATGGTGGTCGGGTCCGGGTAGTAGGCCGGGTTGTCCACCTCTTTCATGGTCCCGTCCTTGAGGAAAATTTTGTAGTTCACCGAAGGCACGGTGAGGATCAATGAGAGGTCGAATTCCCGCTCCAGTCGCTCCTGGACCACCTCCAGATGGAGTAATCCCAGGAAGCCGCAGCGGAAACCGAAGCCCAGGGCGGTGGACGAGTCCTTCTGGAAGGAGAGGGAGGCGTCGTTCAAGGTGAGCTTTTCTATGGCCGTGGCCAGGGTTTCGTAGTCGTCGGTGGACACGGGATAGATGGAAGAGAACACCACCTGTTTGATCTCCTGGAAGCCGGGCAGGGGTTTGGCGCAGGGGCGGTCTTTTAAGGTGATGGTATCGCCGGGTCTGGTGTCGGTGATGGTCTTGATCCCGGCGATGATGTAGCCCACCTGGCCTGCGCTCAGTTCTTTCTGCGGTTCGCGGGTCAGGCGGAAAAAGCCCACCTCCTCGACCCGGTAGGCGGCGTTGTTGGACATGAAGAGGATGGTGTCCCCGGCTTTGATCCGTCCTTCAAAGAGGCGGCAGGAGATGATGGTTCCCCGGAAGGGGTCGTAGAAGGCGTCAAAGATCAGGGCCTCCAGCGGCTTTTCCGGGTCGCCCGTGGGCGGCGGCAGGAGATTGACCACCGCTTCCAGCACCGTATCGACGCCCTTGCCGGTTTTTGCCGAACAGAACTGGATGTGGGCGGCGTCCAGGCCCAGGTCTTCCTCGATCTGCAGGGCAACCCCTTCGGGGTCGGCGGAGGGGAGATCGATCTTGTTGATCACCGGAATCACTTCCAGGTTGTTCTCCATGGCCAGATAGAGGTTGGCCAGGGTCTGGGCTTCGATGCCCTGGGCCGCGTCAACCAGCAGCAGCGCTCCCTCGCAGGAGGCCAGGGCCCGGGAAACCTCGTAGCTGAAGTCAACGTGGCCCGGGGTGTCAACGAGGTTGAGGATGTAGTCCTTGCCGTTCTTGGCGCGGTACGGCAGGCAGATCGCCTGGCTTTTGATGGTGATCCCCCGCTCCCGTTCGATATCCATGCTGTCCAGGAGCTGGTCGTGGAACTGGCGGTCGGTAACCATGCCGCAGAGCTGGATGAAGCGATCTGCCAGGGTGGATTTTCCGTGGTCGATGTGGGCGATGATGCTGAAGTTTCGAATGTTTTCCATGGTCAAGCCGGGGAAGTCCTGTTTTTTCGGTCGGGCAATGGTTGTACTGTATCAGAATCATGGAAATGGGCGGAAAAAATATCCTGAGCCCACAGAAGAGGCTATCTATCATAAAAAGGTAGCCTTGGCAATTTTAAAAAGGAATTACGCCCCCTTGGGATTGGTGTCAGGCCTGCGGCGAGGCGGGGAAGGGGAAGGCCGCTGTGGAAAGAGATTGACCTTTGACGCGGTTCTATTAATAATAACCCCCATGAAAGAAGACCCGGAAGTCCTTGAAATACTCGATGAAGAAGAGGATGCGCAGGAAATGCTGCATCCCCTGGTCGCGCTGCCCGATGATGACAATCTTCCGGCCCTGGGCAATGCGGGGCTTCATCGCTATCTTCAGGAAATCAGCCAGTACAAGCTCATGACCCGTGAGGAGACCGATGAGCTGGCCCGCCATTTTCAGGCAACCGGCGACCCGGAAGCGGCCTACAAGCTGGTCACCTCCAATCTGCGGCTGGTGGTCAAGGTGGCCATGGATTTCCAGAAGTACTGGATGCAGAACTTCCTCGATCTCATCCAGGAGGGCAATGTCGGGTTGGTGCAGGCGGTGAAAAAGTTCGACCCCTACCGTCAGGTGAAGTTCTCCTATTATGCCGCCTACTGGATCCGGGCCTATATCCTTAAATTCATCATGGATAACTGGCGGCTGGTCAAAATCGGCACCACCCAGGCCCAGCGCAAACTGTTTTTCAGCTTGAATAAAGAAAAAAAACTGCTAGAATCGCAGGGCTTTGCGCCGGAGGTCAAATTGCTGGCCCAGCGCCTCAATGTCAAGGAAAGCGAAGTCATTGAGATGAGCCAGCGCATGGACAACTGGGATGTTTCCCTGGAAAGTCCGGTGCGGGAAGGCTCCGACGAGGAGCAGAAGAATTTTCTCCCCATGCTCGGCCCCACCGTGGAAGAACGGGTGGCGGAAAAGGAAGTGCAGGAGTGGATGGGCACGGTTCTCGACAAGCTGCGCGAGACCCTAAACGACAAGGAAAAGGCTATCCTGGCCGATCGGTTGCTCAGCGACGAGCCCCTTACCCTGCAGGATATTGCCGATAAGTTTGACATCTCCCGGGAACGGGTGCGGCAGATCGAGGCCAATCTCTTGAAAAAGATGCGGGAATATTTTGAAAAGGAAGTGCCTGATATCAAGGACTTCCTTGCGGAATTTCTCAACCCCTGGCGTTCATAGCCGTTGGGCCGGCGCCCTCGCCGTCTGCGACGATACCTGGAAAAGACATATGCGCGTTCCTCTTTTAGATTTGCATGGCCAGATGGCTCCCCTGCGTGACGAGATCCTTGCCGCAGTGACCGAGGTCATTGATTCAACCCAGTACATCCTCGGCCCCAAGGTAGAGCAGTTTGAAAAAAATGTTGCCGCCTACTGTGGCTCCCGGTATGGCATCGGCGTTGCCAGCGGCACCGATGCCCTGCTTGCCGCGCTCATGGGGTTGGGCATCGGCCCCGGCGATGCGGTGTTGACCACGCCCTATTCCTTTTTCGCCACCATGGGCTGTATCCTCAGGCTGGGCGCAAGCCCGGTTTTTGCCGATATCGATCCGGTTACCTACAATATCGACCCGGAGCGGATGACCGAGGCCTTGGCCCAGGATGCTAAAGGGAAGAAGCGGATCAAGGCGATCATCCCGGTGCATCTCTACGGGCAATGCGCGGACATGGGGCGGATTCTCGCCTTGGCCAAACAGTACAACCTGCCGGTGGTGGAGGATGCCGCCCAGGCCATCGGCGCTGTCTATCCCATGAAGAGCGGCGGCCAGACCGTCTGGCAGCGGGCCGGTTCCATGGGCGAGGCCGGGTGTTTTTCCTTTTTCCCCAGCAAGAATCTCGGCGGCATCGGCGACGGCGGTTTGATTACCTGCAACGATCCGGAGCTTGCCGAGCGGATCAGGATAATCCGGGTACATGGCGGGGCGCCCAAGTATCACCACGGGGTGGTGGGGGGCAATTTCCGGATCGATCCCATCCAGACCGTGGTTCTTGATATCAAGCTCTCCCGGTTGCCCGAGTGGCACCGGGCAAGGCGGCGCAATGCCGCAACCTATCGGAGTCTGTTCGCCCAAACCACCCTGCTGGAAAACGGTGCGGTTTCTCTGCCCGAAGCGGTGTACGAGGCCGAGGGAAAGGCGGCCGGGGAAGGGGAGGATTATCATATCTATAACCAGTTTGTCATCCGGGCCAAGGAGCGTGACGGATTGCTCCACCATCTTCACAGCCATGACGTCGGGGCGGAGATCTATTACCCCATTCCTCTCCACCGGCAGGGATGCCTTGCCGGCCTGGGGTACGAGGATGTTTCGTTTCCCGAAGCGGAGCGAGCTTCGCGGGAGACCCTTGCTTTGCCCATCTTTCCTGAGCTCACGGGCGAGATGCAAGATTTTGTCGTGGAAAAGATTGCTGAATTTTACAGACGGTAACGCTGTTCCATTTCTTGTCTGCTTTTTAAGCCGGTCCTTTTTACGGTTGCCAAAAGGACACCTCTGCTGATGCGTATCGGATTGCGTTTTTCTCTCTCTCCTGTCCTCCTTTTCCCGATTGTCCTCCGGGCGAGAACCCTCGCCCGGGCGTCAGCCTTTTGCCTCTTTTTGTCTCTCCTCCTTCCCGTGGCCGGTCAGGCGGCGGAGTTCGCAGTGCCCCGGGGCAAGGAGGTCGTGCCGGCGCGAACCATCCAACTCAAGGAGGACAAGGATGTCGCCTGGAAGGCTTTGTGGGACCAGGGACGGGAGTTGGCCCGCAACGGCAGGCTTGTCGAGGCGGCGCCGGTGTATGAGGCGTTGCTGAGCTTGCGAGAGGGACTCGAGGCTGCCCGGTGGGAATTGGTTACCATTCTTCTGCAACTGAAGCGTGAGGAAGGCGTTCTTCCCCATCTTGAGTTGCTGGTTGAGGGTGCTCCACGGAATGTGCAGTATCTGTTCGCGCTGGCCGAGGTGAGCCGGGGGCGGAATAATGCCGCCCGGGCCGAAGCGCTGTACAAAAAAGTTCTCCAACGGGAGCCCGGCAATCTCCAGGCCTTGCGGGGAGCTGCTTCCGTTCTTCTTGCCCAGCAAAAAAAAGGAGAGGCCGCGGCCATGCTGGAAACCCTGCTCCAACGGGAGCCGGCCCGGCTCGCCTTGCGGGAAGAGCTGGGCAATCTCTATTACGAGATGGGCGCCTATGACAAGGCCAGGGCGCACTTCACCGTCCTGGCCCGGGAAAATCAGGCCGACTCGGCAATCCTGCTTAAAACAGCCCAGACGTATGACAAATCCGGCCTTGAGAGCCAGGCGGTTGAGTACTGGCAACGTTTGGCCCACATCTCCAAGAGTGCCGAGGCAAAGGAACGGTTGACCGCCTATTATCTGAAGGGCGGCAAAGCAGAGGATGCCTTGGCCCATCTTCTCCCTCTCGTTGAGAAGGAGCCCTCTTCTCCCCGGCTCCTCAAGCGCCTTGGGCAGATATATGCCTCCCTTGCCCGTCTCCCCGAGGCCCTGGCCTATTTTGAACGTTATATCTCCCTCAAGCCCGAAGATAAAGAGGTGCTGCGGCAGGTAATCGACATCCATGCCGTTTTGGGGAACACGCCAGGAGGGATGGCCCTGGGACGCAGCCTCAGACTTGAGCCTCTGCCCGACCTCGAAAATTTGGCGCGCGGCGCCGCACTCTATGAGGCACGCGGCGAGTTGCGGGAGGCGATCGCCCTGTATGACCAAATCCTGGCGGTCACCCCCGATGATCCTGAGATCCTGGCCAAACGGGCCAAGGTCCTGCTGGCGAACGGCAATGAAGACGAGGCCAGCGCCATGTGGGGCCATCTGGCGCGGCGGGAAAAACTTCTCGAAGTGCTTGAGGTCCTCTTCCGAATGGAGCCGGGAAACACAACGGTTCTTAAAAAACTGGCAGGCATGTACCTGGACCGGGGGGAGCTGGCACAAAGCCTGGAGATCTTTGCCCGGCTGGAAGCCCTCGGGGTAAGGACGCCCGAGGTTTTGGCCGGTCAAGCCTTGGCGTGTGAGGGGCTCGGTCGATCAGCCAAGGCGCTGGCCCTGTATGAACAGCTTTTGGATGGGGCTGACGCAACCGGAGGGTTCCGGCTGCGTTGCGTCCAGTTGGCAGGCGGGCTTGGTCTGCTGCGGAAAACCCAGAGCCATCTGGCCCGGCTGCAGGGAAAATTCCCCGAGCTGTACGCCTCTCCGCAGACGCAGTTGCGCATTGCCAAGGCTTTGAATGCGGCAGCCGCCCAGGGTGCGGCCAGGGAATACTACACCGGCATACTTGCACAGGATCAGGTTGGCGATGATCTGACCATGGCTGCTTTTCTCGGCCTGTCCGAGATCTACCGGCAGAACGGTTTGCCCTATGAGGCGGAACAGGTTTTGCGGCAGGCCTATCTTCGTTATCCGCGGGATGGGGCCGTTCTTGGCCGCTTGTTTGCCTTGGCTCTTCAAGAAAAGCATTTTGCCGAAGCCTGGGTCTGGCTTGAGCGGTTGGCGCAACAGGACAGCAATGTCGCGCGGCAGGGAGCCGGAGCAGCCCGGATGATAGGGCCCTTGGCCCAAGAAGTCTCTGACCCGAGGCTGCTGTGGGCACGGCTGCTGGCGGCCGAAGGCGCGACCGGGGATGCGGTCAAGCTCGCCCGGCAGGTGGTGAGGGAGTTGCCCGAGACCACGGAAAACAAGCTGTTGCTCGCCCGGCTCTTGCTGGCCGATGGTCAGTATGGCGCGGCCGAGGAGGTGGCCGGACCCGTGTCTGGTCAGGGGGGCAAGCCGGAGGCAGGCCTGCTTCTGTTGCGGATTTACCGCGCCCAAGGGAAGAGCGGCGCTGAAAAAGCGCTTGTTCAGCGAATATTGACGGAGTCCGCCCACGATCAAGGTCTTGTGCTTGATCTTCTGCAGGCCATGGCGGAAGAAGGGCTGATTGCGGAGCTATGCGAGAGGGCGGATCTGGCTGGCCGGCAATATCCTGAATCCGTCGCCATCCGTTCCCTGGCTGCCTCGGCTCGGGAGGCCAACGGTGAGGTCGGCCCGGCTATTGAACTCTGGCAGGGTATCGTCAGGGATTTTCCGGAGCAGGAATTTGCCGTTGTGCGTCTTGCCCATCTGCTTTTCCACCATGGCCGTTTTGCCGAGGCCAGGGCGGTGGCGGAACGTTTTCCCCAGGGAACGTTGCGCCCCGACATGATCTTGCTCAAGGCGCGAATACTCTGGGCCGAGCATGAGTGGGAAAAGAGCGTGGCCATGTACGATGGTTTTCTTCAGCCCTCGGTGGCGGACAGTATCGCTGTTCTGGCGCGGGAGCGGAAGGTTCCCTTGCCGCAGCCCGAAGAGCCTGGTGTGTGGACGCGGTTGACCGTGGCCGAGAGTGCCAGGCAAACCGTGATCGATGGGCTTATGACGCCCACGGCCGTGCTTGAACCCGGGGAAAGGGCAATGGCGTTGAATCGGATGGCCGTTCCGTTTTACGCCCAATACCGCTGGCAGAAGCAGCTTGCCCTGGAAAAAACCGCCAGGCAGGCCGTGATCCGGCGCGAGTATCTGGCTGCGGCAAATTATTTTAAGAAGTTGTTGCGGGAATATCCTGCGGAGGCTTCCCTGCAGTTTGATTTGGCCGGGATTTACAGCCGGTTCGGGCAGTTGGGGCATGAAGCCGCGCTGTATGAGGATATCCGCGCCGCCGGAGGGGAGTTCCCTGGTTTGACCGAGGCCAGAGAGAGAAACGAGTTGAAGCGCCAACCCAGGGTTGCTTTGGGGTATGGCTATCTCCGGGAGGAGGGCAGGGAAGGCTATAAGGCGATCAGGAAAAGCTGGGAAGGGGCCAGCCTGCAATACTCGCCCTATCTGCAGCATGATGTGGCGGTGGATCTTGCTCGGCTCGACTACCAGGATCCCGGCGGCACCGGCAAGATTCGTGGAAACCGCGCCTTTGTTTCCTACGCGGCCAATATCAATGAGCAGCTTCTCCTGCGCGGTGGAGCAGGAGCGGAGTTGTTGGAAAACAGCCAGCCCGACACCGCCCTGGTTGAGCTGGCCGCGGAGGGGCGTCTGGGAGACCGGTTGACCGGCATTCTTTCCTATGGGCGGGATGTCAAGCACGACACCCTGGCCAGCCTGGGTCGGAATATCGTGCAGCAGGACTATCGGGCGGATTTAGTCGTGGACATGGTTCCCAGCGTCCAGGCGGGAGGCGGGTATCTTTACACTGATTTTTCCGACAATAATACCATGAAAGGGTATGATGTGTGGGCGGCCTACCTGCTTTTTCTTGATCCGGCATTTTTGAAATTTTGCTATACCTACGATTTTAAGGACACCGTGTCGGGCAGAGGCGACGGAGTTCTGCTGGCGGATGGGTTTGGCGCCTCCGATCACCCGTACTGGACGCCGATGAATTATTGGCAGAACCGCTTCAGCCTGTATTTCAGGCACCAGCTTTCCGATGATCAGTTCCGGCGCGGTGTTCCCCGGTACTATGATCTTGAGTATGCCGTGGTCTATGACGAGATGGGGTATGCCATGCAAACCTGGAAGGGAGGCTTTTTTGTGGAATATGCCCCGCAGGTCATTTTTTCCGCGACAACGGAATTGACCTCAGGCCCTGATTACCGGGCCAAGGAGTTTTTTCTTTCGGCCATTTACCGCTGGTAGCCCTGCTTTTCCCGGCCCGCTTTCCCTTGCAATCTTTTTTGTCGTGTGCTAATTGAATGGTTTGCTGTTGTCCTGCCTCTCCGGATACCGGAGTGCGCTGGCGTTGATGGGTTGATGGATATTTTCGCCGTTTAGACCGGGGCGATCGCTGCTGCGATTGCCTGCCGGGAAAACGGCCATTTTTTTTATAGCGTTTTATTGTCTGGCAAGGAGGATGTTATGGTTGAGCGTATTCCCATGTCTCAGGAGGGATATGCCAGATTGCGTCAGGAGCTTGATCGGCTGCAGAAGAAAGAGCGTCCCGCGGTCATCGAGGCGATCGAGGTAGCGCGTGGGCACGGCGATTTGAAGGAAAATGCCGAATACCATGCGGCCAAGGAGCGTCAGGGGCACATCGAAGGGCGGATCATGGAGCTCAAGGACAAGCTGGGGCGGGCCGAGGTTATCGACTGCTCCGCCGTGGACTGTTCCCGGGTGGTTTTTGGCACGGTTGTCTCCCTTGTCGATCTGGATACGGACGACGAGATCCGGTATCAGCTTTTGGGGCCATTGGAGGCGGACGTGAGCAAAGGCAGCATTTCCGTGCTTTCCCCGATCGGCCGGGCCATGATCGGCAAAAGCGTGGGGGATGAGATCACCGTGAAAACCCCGGGCGGGGTGCGGCAACTGGAGGTCATGGAGATCAAGCCTCCGGAGCAGGCTTAAAGCTGAGTGCTGAGTGCAAAGTACCGAGCACTCGGAACTCAGCACTCGGAACTCAGCACTCGGAACTTTAAAAAGTCCCTGTGGCCTTTTTTACGAGTCCGTCATAATGCCGGAAATGAAGATATCGCTGATCTGTCGGGCCGCTTCGTCGATGGTGTAGCTGTGGTGCGGCGATAGAACCCAGAGCCTGGAGGTTTCATCCAGCGCCCCGAAAAAGGCCCGCTTGAATACGCCCGGCAGGAGGCTCTTGCGGAACACCCCCTCTTCCTGGCCCTTGTGGATAATGGCCGAGACCACATCCACATATTCAATAAACTTCGTATTTCTGTATTCTTTCATGAACTTGTTGCTCTGGCGCAACTCCATCTGCAAAACCTCGGCAAGCTCCTTTTTCTCCTCCATGAGTTGCATGTGGTGGAGGGCAAAAATGTGGAGCATCTTCCGGGGATCGGTCTCTTTTTCCAGGAGGAGTTTAACCTCCAGGATGATCTTGCCGATCTCTTCCTCAAAGAGCGAAATAAGGATGTCGTACTTGTTGTTGAAATAGAGGTAGATGGTCCCGTCGGCCACCTGGGCTTCCTTGGCAATGTCGGAAATGCGGGCGCTGAAAAACCCTTTTCTGGCAAAAACGGTGATGGCCGCTTCGATGATCTTGGAATGTTTGTCCGATGTTCTCATGGAGTCAGCAGGATACGTAGAGGTGACGGTCGTGGGATGGTTGACTTATGAATGTGTATTCATTCATTTTTCGGCCTATCATAGAAGGGGAAGGAGCGGGTGTCAAGGCAAAAGTTTTTTCTGAAGAAAGTAAGGATTTTTGCCGGCAGGCGCAGGGAATTGTTGGGCGACGACGGGAACCGCGGGGTTGCCCGCGGGTAAGGGACGGAATCCTATCGCGGTTTTGGTTCTCCAGGTGTTACATTTATGCATCGCAACGGTTTAATGCTTTCTTGTCCTGCGGTTTTGGGGTAAAATGCAGCCCTCCGGTTTTTGAGTATTTCCCAATGACTCCGGGGGGATAAAAGATTATTTCAGGAACAAGCCGAGGAGATTTTTGATGAAGATTCTGGTTGTTGGTTCGGGCGGCAGGGAGCATGCCCTGGTCTGGAAATTGCGGCAGAGCCCCAGGGTGACCGAGATATATTGCGCACCGGGCAATGCCGGGATCAGCGGACTGGCAACCTGCGTTGCGATCGGCGCCACCGATATTGAAGCGCTTGCCGACTTTGCGCAACAGAAAGGGGTTGGCCTCACCGTGATCGGCCCTGAAGTCCCGCTTTCCTTGGGCATCGTGGATTATTTTGAAGAAAAAGGGCTGCGGGTGTTCGGCCCCCGGCGCAACGCCGCCACCCTTGAAGGCAGCAAGGTTTTCATGAAGGATCTGCTTGAAAAATATCATATTCCCTCTGCCTTTTACGCCACTTTTACCGATAGGGAAGAGGCCCTCGGTTATGTGGAAAAGCAGTCCGCTCCCTTGGTGGTCAAAACCGATGGCTTGGCCGCGGGCAAGGGCGTGGTGGTGGCCCAAACCATTGCCGAGGCAAAGGTGGCGGTGAACCTGTTCATGAAGGAAAAGGCCTTTGGCGAGGCAGGCAGCCGGGTGGTGATCGAGGAGTTTCTTTGCGGGGAAGAAGCCTCTTTTCTTGCCTTCACCGATGGAGAGACGGTCCTGCCCCTGCCGACCTCCCAAGACCATAAGGCGATTTTTGATGGCGACAAGGGTCCGAACACCGGGGGCATGGGAGCCTATTCCCCTGCGCCGGTGGTGACCGAAGCCCTGCACCGCCAGGTCATGGAAACGGTGATGCTGCCCACGGTCAAGGGACTGGCTGCGGAAGGCTGTCCCTATAAAGGGGTGCTCTATGCCGGGTTGATGATCGACAAGGGGGTGGTCAAGGTTCTTGAATTCAACTGCCGGTTCGGCGACCCCGAGGCCCAGCCCTTGCTCATGCGGCTCAGAACCGATCTCGTGGAGGTCATGGAGGCGGTGATCGATGGCCGCCTCTCCGAGATATCCCTGGAGATCGACCCGCGCCCCACGGTCTGCGTGGTCATGGCGGCCGGAGGCTATCCCGGCAAGTATGAAAACGGCAAGGTCATCCATGGCCTTGCGAAGGCTGGGGAGCATAAGGACGTGGTGGTTTTTCACGCCGGCACCGCATGGCAGGGAGATGCGGTCGTCACCAACGGCGGCCGGGTGTTGGGAGTGACCGCCATCGGCGACACGGTGCAGGATGCCATTGGCAAGGCATACAAGGCCACGGAGGAGATCGGCTGGGAGGGCTGTTACTACCGAAAGGATATCGGCCGCAAGGCCTTGGACCGAAAATAAACGTTCAGCAGCACCGCATCTGCTTTGTCATCGGCCTGCTCATGTGCAATAGCACACTTCGCAGGCCTCTTGGTCGGCACTTCTGCCGACAATTGACACACGCATCTGCGGCAGCAGCGAAGCGGCACTGCTGAACGTTTATCGTACATAGTCTAAGTTGTTTTGTTTCAGGGGAATGATTACGACCATACAGGAGAGTGAGCTATGATCGGTATTGTCATGGGCAGTGATTCGGACCTGCCGGTTATGCAGGGGTGCGTGGATTTTTTGCAGAAGATGGATATCCCTTACGAAATAACGGTGGCTTCGGCTCACCGGAGCCCGGCGCGGGCCTTGGAATATGCAAGCAGCGCCAAGGGGCGCGGCCTGAAGATCATCATCGCCGCGGCGGGGATGGCAGCCCATCTGGCCGGAGTTCTGGCGGCCCATACCACCCTGCCCGTTATCGGGGTGCCGGTTGACTCCTCTTCTCTAAACGGCCTTGACGCCTTGCTTTCCACGGTGCAGATGCCGCCGGGCGTGCCGGTGGCTACCATGGGCATCGGCAAGGCCGGCGCGAAAAATGGGGCTATTCTTGCGGCGCAGATTTTGGCCCTTGCCGATGACCGGTTGGCGGCAAGGCTTGTCGCCTTTAAAGAAGAGATGGCCCGCGAGGTTGAGGAAAAGGCGCAACGGCTCGTTGGAAGTGCGTGACAGGGAAACCGTGGCGGAATCCCTTGTGACGGAAGAGGCCCTGGCCCAAGCCTGTGCGGTTCTTCGCTCGGGAGGGGTTGTCGCCTTTCCCACGGAAACATATTACGGGCTGGCGGTTGATCCTTTCAATCAGGCGGCCGTGTCCCGTCTTTTTGCCCTGAAAGGACGGTCTCCCGACAAGCCGGTCCTGTTGATTATCGACAATTCCTCCCAACTTACCCGTCTTGTCGCGGCGATTCCCCCCCTCTTTCCTCTGCTGATGGAAAGATTCTGGCCCGGGCCATTGACCCTTGTCTTTCCAGCGGCTCAATCCTTGCCGGAGATGCTTACCGGCTCCCGGGGCACCATTGGGGTGCGGGTTTCTTCCCATCCCGTGGCTCAGAAACTTGTCAAGGCCTTTGGCCGGCCGATAACGGCGACCAGCGCGAATTTTTCCGGGCAACCCGCGGCGGTGGCTGCCGACGGCGTGTTTGCGCAGTTGGGTCCGGAGGTGGATGTTGTTCTTGACGGCGGGCTGACTCCAGGTGGTCAGGGTTCGACCCTCCTTGGCTATCAGGAGGGCAAGATCCGCCTGCTCAGGGCCGGGGTCATTCCTTTTGCCCGGATAGAGGCGGCCTTGATCGAAGCATAGGAGTGCTTTTCTCCCCGGTTCGCAGGAGAAAAAATACGGCGCGAAATTTTCCCATTTATACATTTGCTGATCGGCAGCACTTTCTGTATGATACCAATGAGCCGCAATCGTGGTTTTAATGATGTTGCGTCGTCGCCTCCTTGTTGTTTTCCGGCTGTGGCGGCCACCAATTTTATGATAAGGAACAGATATGGCAGACCTTGAGTGGGATAGGGATTTCGCCCTGGAGCAGTCCGGAGACGACGAAGAGATGCTGGCGGAACTTTTGGTGCTGTTTCGCGATTCTTCCGCCTCTGATCTGGCGCGGATCAACGACGCTCTTGCCGCGGAAAAAGCCGTGGCCGTGGCTGATGCCGCGCACAGCATCAAGGGCGCCTCAGCCAGCCTCGGGGTGGAAGGTGTGCGCAAGATCGCGGCCGAGCTTGAAAAGAAAGGCCGGGCCGGCGATCTATCCCAGGGAAGGGAGCTCGCCGCCCAGCTTGCCGATCTTCTCGCGGCCTTTGCCGAACGGCAATGAAAGTGACCAGAGTAGAAAGGCCTCCTGTTGCAGGGACAAGATCTTCCCTGAATTTCTCTGACTGAACCATGCCCAGCGCCAAAGAAATACTTCGGAAATTCACCGAACTGAAAACGCTCCCGCATGTGGCGATCAAGGTGACCCAACTGGTCAATGACGATCGCAGTACCATGCAGGATTTTGAAGAGATCATCAAGCTCGACCCTGTTTTGGTCACCCGGCTGTTGCGTCTTGTCAACAGCCCCTATTTCGGCCTCTCCCAAAAAGTCGAATCTATTTCCAAGGCCGTGGTTTTCGCCGGCATGAAGCAGCTCCGCAATCTGGTGGCGGTTGAAGGGTTGCGCGGGCTGTTCAAGGGCGAGAATGCTGATTTTTCGGCGCCGAAACTCTGGATGCATTCCGCCACCGTGGCCATCCTCTCGGGAATGATTGCCAAGCGTATTTTCGGCAAAGACGGCGAGGATGTTTTTCTGGCCGGCATCATCCATGACATCGGGCTTATTGTTGAAAATCAGATAGCCGGGGAGGCGCTGCGCGAAGCCTGTAAGGCTTACAGGGAGGGAAAGGGGACCCTGATCGAGTGCGAACGCAATGCCATTGGCGCCGATCATGCCGAGGTGGGCTATCTTCTTACCAAGGACTGGGGATTGCCCCAGGAGGTGCTCGGCTCCGTCAAGTCGCATCATCTTGCCAAGCAGGGGAAATCCGTTTCCAGTACCGGCAGCATTTTGCAACTGGCGGAATTCATGGCCGGAAAGATGCAGTATTGGGCCATCCCCGGACCCATCGAGCCATTGCCCCCGGAGTTGACCGAGCATGTGAAGGAAAAGGTGGCGGATTACAAAATAATTATCAGGGATCTGCCTGGAGAAATGACCAAGGCCAAAGAATTGTACGAGTCGGACGAGTGAAACGCTGATGACCGAGCCCACCTTTGATGCCATATTTGATGACCTGATCGACGCCAATGCGGAACTGCAAAGTTTTTTGGCGATCCTCGATGCCCTGTTGCCCGAGGCCTCGATGCTTCTGGTGAGTGAGTCCGGGGCTGTGCTTGATGGCGCGCGCCCCCTGGTTGTCGCCTTGCCGGTGCGTGAAAAGCTGGTTCGCGAGGCCAAGGCCACCGATGGCTTTATCACGGGAAAAGCGGATAGCGGCACCCGGTGCCACGCGATATCGCTTGCCAAGTTTTCGGCGGTGCTGATCATCTCCTGCACTGCCTCCCCGGAAGATGATTGGGAGCCAGGTTCCGCGATCGCCTCTCTCTTGCGCAATACCCTTGAGCTCGCCCTGTACAGGCAGGAACGGGAGATGCTTGTCGCGGATCATGAGCAGTCGGTCCGGCAGATCAGCATCCTCCAGCAGCAGCACGGCAAGTTGATTGAGGACAACTATCGTCAGTACCGGCTCAACCAGGACCGGGAGAAAGAGTATGCCCGCAAGCTGGAAAGCGAAATCGCCAAGCAAACCGCCGAGTTGCGGGAAGCCAATGTGCGGCTTGAGGAGATCAGCCGTCTGAAGAGCGATTTTCTGGCCAACATGAGCCATGAATTGCGAACGCCCATGAATGCTATCATCGGTTTCAGCGAACTCCTCTCCGAAACCCCATTGGCAGGAGAACAGCTTGAATATGCCCGAACCATCACCCAGTCTGCGAAGAGTTTGCTGACGCTGATCAACGACATTCTTGACCTGGCGAAAATCGAAGCGGGCAAGCTCGAACTTGAGCATCTGCCTTTTGATCTCGCCGAGGTGATCGATAACGTGGTCGCCATGTTCAAGATTCCCGCCCGGGAAAAGGGGGTTGTCGTCGCCAGCACAATCGACAACCGCATCCCGAAAAGAATAATGGGAGACTGCAACCGGCTGCGTCAGATTTTGATAAATCTGGCTGGAAACGCCATGAAGTTTACGGAGCAGGGCGGGGTTGACCTCGAGGTTGCCTATGAGCGTTCCGCTGCCGGCCGTATTGTCAGCCGGTTTTCGGTGCGCGACAGCGGCATAGGTATCCCCGCCGACCGGGTTGAGGCGATTTTTGAAAAATTTACCCAGGCAGACGGTTCGACCACCAGGAAATATGGAGGAACAGGTCTGGGGCTGGCCATCTGCCTGCAGCTCGTGGAACTCATGGGCGGGCATCTCGTGGTCGCCAGCGAAGAGGGAAAGGGCAGCACCTTTTCTTTTGTTATTCCCCTGGAAGAGGCCCCGGCGGAGATCATCTCCTTGCAAGAGCGCAAGGATGCGTGCCGGGAAAAGACAGTGGGTGGCGGAAAGATTCTTCTGGTTGAGGACAACGCGGTTAATCAGCGATTGGCCAGCATCCTCATCAGCCGGGAAGGGTATGAGGTCGAGGTGGCTTCCGATGGGACCGAGGCTCTGGAGCATTTGCGGCACCAAGCCTTTGACCTTGTTCTGATGGATGTGCAGATGCCGAATATGGACGGCATGGAGGCCACCAGAAGAATCAGGGCGATTGAGGCCGATCCGGCCCTGCGGCAGGACTATGTCGGCTTGCGCGCCCTTAAACAGCCGTTGGAGATAGTCGGGCTCACGGCCCATGCCAGAAAAGAGGATGAAACCGCCTGTTACGCGGCAGGAATGAACGGTTTCCTCACCAAGCCCATTATCAAGGCAAAGCTGACCATGATCCTCGGCGAGAAGATGCCCAGGATTCCATCACCGAAGGATAACGAGCCGTCCTGACCCGTTCCGATCCCTGGTTCTTCAGTCGTTGTTGTTCATTCGCGCCACAGCGGTTCCGCCCGTAGCGCGGCGATTTTTTCTTCCCATCCCCCGCCATATCCGGTTATTTCAGCCAGCCGGGCCGTCTCGCTGAGCAGGGTGAGCTCGATATGCAGCCGTTCCGCGGGCATGAGGCTGCCCAGCCGGTCCGGCCATTCGATCACACTGAGTCCTGTGCCGTAAAGATATTCCAGCAAGCCGAGATCCTCTATTTCCGTTTCATCGCTCAAGCGATAGAGATCCAGATGATAGAGGGGCAGCCGCCCGGGATATTCGTGCAGGAGGCTGAAGGTGGGGCTGGTTATATAACAGGATGGGGGCACCAGCAATCCCTGGCCGATGGCCTGGGTGAGGGTGGTTTTCCCCGCCCCCAGGGAGCCGCCCAGGGTGATCACTTCGCCGGGGCGGGCGGTCTCGCCGAGATAGCGGCCAAGGGCGGAGGTGACGGCAAGGTTTGAAAGGGTGATGGCGAGTTTCATCTTACTGATATTTCTTGTGGCAGAAAAGACACCGGTATTTCGGCGGATGGCCTTCTGGGAGAGGGGCTTGGCCTTCGGGGGCATGGCAGGAGGCGCAGTGCTTCTCCGCCTCCTTTTTGTCCAGGGGGTAGAATTGCAGGTGGATTTCATCCTGGGGCAGCTTTTTTGTTGATTCCGGCGGCGCCTTGAGCAAGAAAGCAAGAATGGCTGCACACCCGGCGAGAAACAGGATATTGAGCAGGCGGGTTTTGTTCTTTTTCGGGTCAGGGTTCACGGGCAGATCCTTCATGAGGGTTGGTCGATGCCCATTTCCAGGGCGCGGAAAGGGATAAGGCCGGTGCGCAGGCAAAAAATCAGGGACTCCAGGACGAGTTTTCCGGTCAGTTTGCCGCTGGAGGCCAATTCGAGGATGCGGGTATGCTGGTGATGCCTCTTGATGAGCTGGGTCATTTTTTGGCTTTCATACCCGGCATCAAGGATGGTGCGCGCCGCTTCTTCCCCGGAAACGATCGCCGAATAAATGCCTTCGCCGGTGAGTCCCGAGGCAAGGCCCGCCGCATCGCCGATCAGAAAGCGGTTGTGAAAACGCCAGCCGCGAAAGTCG
This sequence comes from Hydrosulfovibrio ferrireducens, assembly GCF_046883345.1. Classification (NCBI taxonomy): domain Bacteria; kingdom Pseudomonadati; phylum Thermodesulfobacteriota; class Desulfobulbia; order Desulfobulbales; family Desulfobulbaceae; genus Hydrosulfovibrio; species Hydrosulfovibrio ferrireducens. The sequence goes on from NZ_JALKCW010000010.1 coordinate 165,366, forward strand.
GAGTTGATTAGGGCGGCCTGCGGCTGGCGGGACTTGAGTTCGAGGTTGTACCTGGTGCCCCACTGGTGCAGGCGGTGCAGCAGGATGTTGGGTTTGCTCGTGCTGCGCCGGGCATATACGCCGATGGAGGCGGTATCCTGGTGGGGGAAAATCCACGCGTAGCCGTTGCCGAAAAGTTCGGTGTCCAGGTGCCATTGCATCTCGGGGAAGTTGCCCTGCACTTGGTAGTTGATGCCCACCCCCATGTTCTCTGTGGGAATACCAAGCTGGCGGCGTACCAGGGAGCTGCTCCCGTCGGCGCCCACCAGGAAGGAAAAGCCAAACTCCTCCCCCCCCCGGGTATGCACCCTGTTTTCGCCGATCTTGAGAACAAGGGCGTTGGTGGCGATGCTGACTCCTGCGGTCACGGCTCTGTCCGCCATCCATCGTCCGAGCCTGCCCCGGTCAACGGTGCGGATAATGGGGCTGTCGTCTTGGATGACGGCGTGCTGCCAGTTGCTGCTGATACGCTGGCTGGTGAAGGATTTCTCCCACAGGGTTTCCGGGAAACCGAGACCCTGGGCGACGGAGGGAATGCCGCCGGCGCAGACCTTGGGGCCGATGGCGCTGTTTCGTTCAAGGACCAGAACTTCTTTGCCCTGTCGGGCAAGAAGGGTGGCGCAGGCCAGTCCTCCCGGACCGCCGCCCACGATGACGGTATGAAAATTTTTCATGATCGTTGCCTCTGATGCCCTCCGGGAAAACACCTCGCACACTATATGAGGATGGCTTTTCCTGTCAAGTGATTAAGAGCCGTTAGGGGACAAAGACCTTGCCGGACTGTGCGGTTACGGCTCTGTATGCCCCCATTGTTATCCGGCCGGTGAGGCTGATTTTTCACAACGGCTTAAGAGCTCTGGAATCATGGCAGGGTTCATGGTATTATCGCCACAAATTGAAAGCGAGAAAGGCCCTGGGGGATGTTCCTGCCGGGCAAAGTTGCCACTTTAAAAAGTTCCGTGTCCGGAACGCCTGTGTGAAGAGGATGGATGCATGAAGCTTGACCCGTTTGACAAAGTGAAGAAAAACAGGAGCGCACTTCCCTCCCTGATTCTTGGGGGCTTGGGATTGCTTGGGCTTATTCTGGCGGCTTTTTTCTGGCTGGTGGGGGAGATGGAAAACCCCCAGGTGGCGCTCAATGGGGAGAGCTCCCACATCGGCCTTGCCCGGCAGATTTCCGTGGGTGCCAGTGATGCCAAGAGTGGCTTGAGTTCCATCAAGGTTTCCCTCATCCAGGAGGGCAAAAAAGCGGTGTTGCTTGAAAAAAGCTATCCCAAGGCGGGGTCTTTCCCCGGGGGTGGGCCGAAGCAGATCGAGGAGGCCATCGAGATCACGCCCAAGGAGCTGGGCTTCAAGGACGGCTCCGCGGAACTGGTGGTGACGGCGGCTGATTATTCTTGGTGGAACTGGCTCAGGGGCAATGTCACCGTGCACTCCTCGGTTGTCGGCATCGACACCAAGCCGCCGGCGATCAGCGTGATGGAGTCGCCCCGGTATATCAAAGGCGGCGGCGCCGGCGTGGTTATCTACCGGGTCAGCGAGGTGGCGGGCAGGCACGGAGTGCTAATCAACGAGGTTTTCTACCCGGGTTTTCCTCTGCCCAAGCGGGGCGAGGGGATCTATGGCGCTTGCATGGGGCTGCCCCACGATATCGCCGCGTTGGAAAAGGCCTTTGTGGTTGCGGCGGACCAGGCCGGAAACGAGGCCAAGACTCCCTTTGCCATGAACCTGCATGTGCGCAAGATTGTCACTGACAAGATCAGCATCGGCGACGGGTTTCTCTCCGCCAAGCTGCCGGAGTTTGCCTCCCATTATCCGGAATTGAGCGGCACGCCGGTGGAGCAGTTTGTCTCGGTGAACAACGACATCCGGGCGGCCAATTACAAGAAAATTCAGGAGGTGTGCTCGAAATTTCAGCCGGAACGTCTTTGGGATGGCCGTTTCGGGCGGATGCAAGGAAGTCCGCGGGCCGGATACGCCGATCACCGCACCTATCTGTACAACGGCGAGAAGATCGACGAACAGGTGCATCTGGGCGTGGACATTGCCTCGCTTGAGCATGCCGATATCGAGGCCGCCAACCGGGGGCTGGTGGTTTTTGCCGAGTATCTTGGGATTTACGGAAATACCGTCATCCTGGATCATGGCCAGGGGATTTTCAGCCTCTACTCCCACCTGAGCCAGATCGATGTTCCCTTGAACAGCATGGTTGAGAAGGGCGCGGTTGTCGGCCTTTCCGGCACCACCGGCATGGCGGGGGGGGATCACCTCCACTTCAGCATGCTGGTCAACGGCATCTTTGTCGATCCGGTGGAATGGTGGGACGAGGAGTGGCTGAAACTTCACATGTTGAGTGTGCTCTAAGTTTTGTCCAGGATCAGGATTCTTCCGGAAAATCTGGCCAATCAGATCGCGGCCGGCGAGGTTGTCGAGCGGCCTGCCTCGGTGGTCAAGGAGCTGTTGGAGAACGCCATCGATGCCGGGGCAACCCAGGTCGGTATCCAGGTGGAAGGCGACGGCACCCGCCTGATCCGGGTGATTGACGACGGCTCCGGCATGGATCAGGATGATGTGCTCCTCTGTCTGGAGCGCCATGCCACCAGCAAGATCACAAGCTTGGCCGAGCTTGGCGCCATCCGTTCCCTCGGGTTTCGGGGCGAGGCCGTGCCCAGCATCGCCTCGGTTTCCCTGGTGCGGATTACCTCGCGTCCCGCAACCCAAGAGCTGGGTACCCAGGTTGATCTTCGCTTCGGCAAGGTCCTTAAGGTGCATGAGATGGGGGGCAGCCCAGGCACCTCGTTTGAGGTAGCGGATCTTTTCGGCAATGTCCCGGCCCGAAAAAAATTTTTGAAATCCACCCGCACGGAACTGGCCCATATCGAAGAGGTGGTGAAGAATTATGCCCTGGCCCGCCCGGCACTGGGGGTGAGTTTTTCCGTGGACGGACGCGAGGTGTTGCGGCTGCCTTCGCGGCTTGACACTCCACGGAGCAGGGCGGAACGGATTTTGGGCAAGGGAGGGGGCGCATTGGTGGAGGTGGAGCGCCAAGCCCTGGATGAGACCGAGCCTGGAGTTTGGGGGTATCTTCTGCCGCCGGACGCTCCTGCTGCCGGACGCTTGCGAATATTTGTCAATGGCCGGGCGATCCATGACCGCCTGGTAACCCACGCGGTGAGCGAAGGGCTGCAGAACTATCTCATGAAAGGCCGGGGAGTGGGCGGGGTGATTTTTCTCGACCTGCCGCTTGCAAGCGTTGATGTGAATGTCCACCCCACAAAGCAGGAGGTCAGGTTCCATAAGCCGTCGTCGGTGCATCAGGCCGTGGTCGCCGCGGTTCAGGGTGCCATGGCGGATCATCAGCGGGCCTTGAAAAAGGAGATATTTCAGGTTCCCGTTTTTGGCCAGGACAGGGGGCAGGCGCAGGCCAAAGCCTCCTCAGCCAAGGTGTATGCGCCGGTTTCAGCTCTTCCCGCCCCTGCGGCGCAGGAGCCGTTGCCGCTTTTTGCGACTGCTGGTGCTGCCGCGCCGTCGGTTCTCCAGCCTGCTTCCGAGAAGAATCTTTTTTCGGAAGGCGATTGTGCGGCGGAAAAGCCCCAGCCTCCGGCCACGAGCGGGGAGGAGAGAGCCCCTTGCCTTGGCGGATTGCGTTATCTCGGGCAGGTGCTGGACACCTATCTGCTCTGCGCCACGGAAAACGGCCTGCTTGCCGTTGACCAGCACGCCGCCCATGAGCGGCTGTTGTTTGAAACGCTGAAAAGGCAGTTTGCCAGCAAAAAAATCGCCCGGCAGACCCTTTTGTTTCCAACGGTCATGGAGTGCAGCCTGGAGGAGCTCCAGATTCTCAAGCAGTATGCCGAGGAGATCCGTGCCCTCGGAGTCGAGATCGAGGATTTTGGAGGGTCCAGCCAGGTGGTGAAGGCCGTGCCCGCGGTGCTTGGCCGCTCTTCGGTTGAAGAGGTGATGGCCGGTATCTTTGCCAGGTTCGGCGAGCCTGGCTCCGGCAGAGGCGGGGTGCGGGCCGAGGAGGTGCTTTCCGATATGGCCTGCAAGGCGGCGATCAAGGCAGGACAAAGGCTGACTGCCACGGAAGCCGAAGCGCTGCTGGACGAAATGCAGCGGGCCGAGGTTTTTTCCCACTGCCCCCATGGCCGGCCGGTGGCCAAGAGCTTTACCTCCGACGAGATCAAGAAGTGGTTTTATCGAGGCTGAGTCCGGATAAGCCATCGTTAAAAAATAACATGGCCGTTTTAGGCCGCCAGATGGCTAAGGAGCCGTACAAGTAAGGCAACATAAATGGCCTGTTGTTTCTGACCGGCCCCTAAAAAAATATCGCGCAAGCGGCTTGAAAAAAGTATCTAATTGAGTAGGCATCAACATTTCCGTGCCTTCTGCCCTGTAATTTTCTTGATAAGGAAGATGTCATGACAACACCCATTACGCAAACGAATTTTGCCAATCTCCATCTGGTGCATCGCGGCAAGGTCCGGGATCTCTACGAGGTGGACGACCACCTGCTGATGGTGGCCTCGGATCGTATCTCCGCCTTTGATGTGGTTATGGATGACCCCATCCCCAACAAGGGCGCGATTCTGACCAAGCTTTCCCTTTTCTGGTTTGACTATCTCAAGGATATTGTGCCCAATCATCTGATCACGGCCAATGTTGAGGAATATCCGGTTGCCTGCGCCCCATACCGGGAGCAGTTGGCGGGCCGCAGCCTGCTGGTGAAAAAGGCCAAGCCCCTGCCGGTGGAGTGTATTGTCCGCGGCTATCTCTCGGGCTCCTTTTGGCAGGCATATAAATCAGACCCGACCGTGTGCGGCTTTGCCTTGCCCGCCGGAATGCGGGAGTCGGACAAGTTTCCCGAACCGCTTTTTACCCCATCCACCAAGGCGGCCCTTGGCCTGCACGACGAGAATATCTCTCTCGTCGAGATGGAAAAGATCGTGGGCAAGGAGCAGACTGCCCGGATCAAGGATATCTGCGTGCGCCTCTATGTCAAGGCGGCGGATTATGCCCGCAGCAGGGGAATCATCATTGCCGACACCAAGTTCGAGCTGGGCATCTATAACGGCGAGATTATTCTCATCGATGAGGTGTTGACCCCGGATTCCTCTCGGTTCTGGCCCGAGGATCAGTACCAGCCCGGCGCGGGACAACCGAGTTTTGACAAACAGTTTCTCCGGGACTATCTCTCCACCCTCGATTGGGGGAAAAACCCGCCGCCGCCGCCACTGCCACAGGAAATCATCGAGAAGACCGCGTCCCGTTACCGGGAGGCGCTGGTCAAGATAACCGGGGCGGATATCTAGCGGGTGTCGGAAAATCCAGGCAGGGCGTTTTTTTGCAGGCCCCTGCTGCGGGAAACTGTGCTATCATCGGACAGGCGGGGTATGGGTGACAGCTCTTTTGAAAGGCTGTAGTCAGGAAACCATTTTTCCGGGAGGTGCGTGATGCCGAGACCGCTTGCGCGTGGTCCGTGCGAAACAGCCGCAGCCATGCTGCTGAGCTGCGCCCTGCTGTTGTTTTCTTCTGGCTGCGGAATTTCCGGATCCGGCGCCAATGACGGGTTCGGGGGATTTTTTACCCCCACGGATGTCGGCGTTATCCGGCACCATGTGCGCCAGTATCAGAATTCCCTGCGGGAATTCACCGCCCGGCTCTATGCCAAAAATCCCAAGTATGAGAAAGATCCGGCCCGGCAGCGGCGGAAGATCGATGCTGTTTTCGCTCCCCTGCCCACGGGGGAGCAGGTTTATGCGTACAAGCAATCCCACGAAATCCTCGCCGCCGCCTTCCATCCCGAAACCGTCGAGCCGGACCGGGTCTATCTGCTGAGCCTCGGGTTGTGGAAAAGCATCGTGGAGGCGTATGATATCGGGGACGAGGGGATTTTTGTGAGCGGTCTGCAGATTTCGCTGGAGCGGTTGCAACGGCTCCACCATAATCTCAGTCAGGTGAACTGGCGGCTGAAAACATACAAGGACAAAAACGGCAAACTGCTTTTCCTCACCAACGAAGCTGGCGCGGACGGCTATCTCAACATGGGCTACGAGGTTATCATGACCCGGATCCTCACCCGCCTTGAGGATGATATCGCCATGCGGGGAGGATTGCCGGAGCGATACATGTTCAGCATGTCCACCATTTTTGTCGGCATACTTCTCTAGCCGGATGTTGAAAAAAGACAGGACGGCTTTTTCAACACCCTGCTAGGCGTTCTAGGCGATCTCAAGGCGCGGTTTGTCTGGGCTACTGCCTGGCGAAGGGCTACAATCCCGTTTCTTTCAGTTTTTCTACCAGCGCCTGCTGTTCCTCCGACAGCTCCTTGGGGACCGCCACCACGATTTTCACCAGCAGGTCTCCCCGCTCGCCTCCCCGGCCCTCTGGCAAGCCCTGTTTGCGCAGGCGCAGTTTTGCCTGGGGCTGGCAGCCGGGCGGAACCTTGACCTTGAGCTGCTTGCCGTCCAGGGTGGGAACCTCCACCTCGGCGCCGAACACGGCGGAGCTGTAAGGAATTTGCAGATCCATGGAGAGATGCGCCCCTTCCCGGCTGAAGACCGGGTGGGGTTCGACCTTGATCAGCAGATATAGATCGCCCGGCGGGCCACCCATGGGGGAAGGGGACCCCTTGCCGGAGACTCGCAGCTTCTTGCCGGTCTCGATTCCAGGGGGGATCTTTACGGAAACCCTCTCCGCCGCAGCGCCGCGGCCAAGGGAGATGGTTTTTTCGGCGCCGGTCAGCGCCTCATTGAGGGTGATCGGCAGTTCCAGGGAAAGATCGTTGCCCTTCACCTGTTGCTGCTGGCGGAAATCCTGAAAGCCCTGGCTGGTGCGCCCTCCTGCCCCCGGCTGGCGGAACATCTCCTCGAAGACGCCGCCGCCCCCGCCGGAACTCCGGAAGGTGGCGCGGCCCCCGCCGAAGTTGATGCCGAATTCCCGCAGAATATCGCCCAGATCGGCATTGCGGAAGATATCCTCCTGGGAATAGCGCTGCTGGAAGCCGGCGGAGCCAAAGGAGTCGTATTGCTGCCGTTTCTCCTTGTCGGAAAGAACGGCGTACGCCTCGCTGATCTTTTTAAACTGCTCCTCCGCCTCCTTGTTCCCCTTGTTGCGGTCCGGATGATACTTGAGGGCAAGTTTGCGGTAGGCTTTCTTGATTTCCTCCGGGGAAGCGCTTTTTTCCACACCGAGTAATTTATAGTAATCCATACCTTGCCTGCCTGTCTGTCCTGGCGTCTGTCATTAAAAAAGGGATTTTAGAACGGAACATCATCGCCCATGACCGGCTCGGGGAAGGGCTGGTCGTTGTACTGCTGGGACTGCGAAGAATCGCCGCTGCTGCCGCGGGGAGAGAGCATCTTCATCTCCCTGGCCACGATCTCGGTGGTGTATTTGGTGTTGCCGTCCTTGTCGTCCCATTTGCGGGTTTGCAGCCTTCCTTCGATGAAGACCTTGGAGCCCTTTGACAGGTACTCGCCGCAAATCTCACCCAAACGGCCAAAGGCCACGATCCGGTGCCATTCGGTCAGCTCTTCCTTGGAGCCGTCCTGTTTCTTCCAGGTTTCCGTGGTGGCGACATTGAAGCTGGCGATGGCTGCTCCTGCCTGCGAGTAGCGCACTTCCGGGTCTTTGCCGAGGTTGCCGATGAGGATGACTTTGTTGACCATTTCTTCTCCTTAATGTTCTCGATCAGATTTGCAAAAAAAAATGAGGCGCTGTTGTGATGGCCGCCCATCATACCGGCTATTTCCCGCGTCCGCACCAACCTTTTCCTGGTACGGGTTCTCTGGTGCCCTCAGGGCATGGCTGCCGGGAAACGATATATCATAGTAAGGATGGGCCGGTCAAAAATCAACACCCAAAAGGAGGGGGCCGGAATAGAGACCGTGCTCAGGGGAGGCCGCATTTTGTCCGGGCAGCCCGGTCGAGCATGGCGGGCAGGCCGCCTTTTTCCTCCGGGGTGAAGCCGAAAACCTCTTGCCAGATCTCGTCGCTTTCCATGCAGAAATAAAGGCAGGTGTCCGGGTCCAGATAGCGGGAAAGATGGTGCGCCATGTGGCGGTACATCTCCGTGCGCAGCGGCCGGAAATAACGGAATTTGTTGTCCAGCCCCAGGACAAACTCTTCATGGAAGAAGCGGGATCTGGGAAAGCGTCCGGTGGCAATGTTTTTCAGGGATGGAAGAAAGCGCAGCGCCCCCATGCTGATCCAGACGATGCTTGCAGCCGGCACCGTGGCGAAGAGCCGGTCGATCGTCTCGGTGTAGCCCTTCTGCCAGCCGGGATGATGGATGAGCGGGTCAAAATGAAAGGCCAGCTTGTAGCCCCAGGCCGCGCACTGGGCCGCGGCGGCCAAGCGCTGCTCCAAACTGGCGGTGCGCAGTTCCTCCTTGGCCATGATCTCCGTGCTGTTGAGGGACCAGGCCATGATGGTGCGGCCGCCATGCGCGCAGTGCTTAAGGTTGTCCAGGGCAACGGCTTTTGATTTCAGCTCAAGCACCGCGTTGGGCTGATCCTTGAAAAAATCAATGAGGATCCGGCTCAAGCCCGTGATCCGGTCCAGGGCCATGGAGTCGGTGAATTCACCGGTGCCGATGCGGCGGAAAGTCTGCGGCGTTTCGGCAAAGGCTCCGGTGAGTTCGGCCAGCAGATCGTCGGTATTCACAAAAAAAGAAAGCCAGGGGTTGTTGAGGTAGGCCTGCAGGATGCAGTACACGCAATCCATGGGGCAGTTCATGCCGACATTGAGCACCTGATAGTCGCAGCAGCGGTATTCCCTGGTCGCGGGGCAGGGCTTGAGAAAGCGGCCCCGGTTTTTGCAGAGGACAAGATGCTTCTTGCCGCTGGTAAGGCTCTGGGGGGTGATGCCGGCCGCGAAAAGATCCAGGCCGGAACGGGGTGGAATAATCCTCACCTCCCGGCCCGGAAGATTGGCCAGGATAGTTGCGGTGAGGGGCAGATCTTGGCAGTCGTTTTCCACATAGACATGCTGGATGATGCTGGCTGGATCAAGGGGGGCGGTATGCGGCATGATGGCGGGTTTCCTGTTTGCGTATTGGTTGCGGCACCATACCGTAAAGAATCTGGACGGCCAACGAGAAAATTCTTGACCCTTGGGAGAAAATTGCACTACCATTTTTTAGGTGTTTATACCTAATCTGATCGTGCTTGACTTGTGACATGCCATTATGATGGAATAATGGATAATCTTTTGAAATTCCGCTGTTATTGGAAGTGGGGAGAATGCTCCATACACGCAAAAGAGGCGAACGATGAAAGAGCAGGATTTTGCCAGGATCAGTGAACGTCTGAACGGGATATCGCGTCGTGATTTCATGAAGTTCTGCACGGTGATGGCCGCCGGCCTGGGGCTTCCCCTTGAGGTCGCCCCGCGGATCGCAGCCGCGGTTACGGCCCCGCAACGTCCTCCGGTGATCTGGCTTTCCGGCTCTGCCTGCACCGGCTGCACCGAATCGTTGCTGCGCCCTTCCCATCCCTCCCTTGAACATCTTATCCTCGATCTTATCTCCCTTGATTATAACGAAACCCTCAATGCCGGGGCCGGCCATCAGGCAGAGGCGGCCTTGCAGGCCTCGATCGCGAAAAATTCCGGCAAGTTCATCCTGGTGGTGGAAGGGGCCATCCCCGTGAAGGACAACGGGGTGTACTGCATGATCGGCGGCAAGCCGTTCAGCGAGATCGTGCGCACGACCGCGGCCAAGGCCGCCGCCGTAATCGCCATCGGTTCCTGCGCCTCCTGGGGGGGGGTGGCCGCGGCAGAGCCGAATCCCACCGGCGCCGTGGGCGCGCCCGAGTTTCTCAAGGGCAAGACCGTGGTGACGATTCCCGGCTGTCCGCCCAATGCCTACAATTTTCTGTCCACCGTGATCCACTTCCTGACCTTTAAAAAACTGCCCGCTCTGGATGAGAAAGGCAGGCCGAAATTCGCCTACGGCCGCCTCATCCACGAGAACTGCGAGCGCAGGCCCCATTTTGACGCGGGCCGTTTTGCCCTTGCCTTCGGCGACGAGGGGCACCGGAAAGGGTATTGCCTGTTCAAGCTCGGCTGCAAGGGGCCGATGACCTTTGCCAATTGTCCGGCTGTCCTTTTTAATGATGTTGGCCCAGGCTCCTGGCCGGTGGGTACCGGGCATCCTTGCTTTGGCTGCACCGAGGAAGGGGTGGGGTTTCATCTTCCGCTCCATGCCCAGGCCGACCTGAAGTACATCACCCCCGGAGCCGCGTATCCGCATATCGTTACCGAGCGGGGAAAAGGCGCCTCGGTGGGCGCGGCGGCACTGGCAGCCGGGGTGGCCGGCGTGGCGCTGGGAGCCGGGGCTGCGGTTGCCAAGAACCTTGGCAAGAGCGGGCAAGGTTCTTCCTCAGAGGGAGAATAGGGTATGAAGATACGACGCAGGGATTTTTTGAAAGGGGTGGCGGCCAGCACCCTGCTGCTTGCCGCGGAGCAAAATCCGGCCCAGGCCAAACGGGCCAGAAAGGATTTGCCCCCCAATGCCGTCGGCATCCTGTACGATTCCACCCTCTGCGTAGGCTGCAAGGTGTGTGAACATGCCTGCAAACAGGCCAACAACAAGGTGGCGGAACACACCAGCCCGAACGAGCCGATGTGGGACGACCCCCAGGATCTTTCCGACAAGACCCTGAATATCATCAAGCGCTACGGTGTTGAAGGACAAAAGGATTCGGTGGAGGGGTTTGCCTTCATCAAGCGGCACTGCATGCACTGCATTGATCCTGCCTGCGTTTCCGCCTGCCCGGCCTCGGCGCTGGTGAAAAATCCAGAAAACGGGGTCGTGACGTACAACAAAAAGGCCTGTATCGGCTGCCGTTACTGCCAGGTGGCCTGCCCCTATAATATCCCCAAATTCGAGTGGGATTCGCCCTTCCCGGAGATTGTCAAATGTCAGTTGTGCTCCCATCTCTTGGCCAAAGGCGGGATTTCCGCTTGCTGCGCCGCCTGTCCCACCGGCGCTTCCCTGTTCGGGCCGGTGGAAAAGCTGCGGCTTGAGGCCAAGCGGCGGCTGGGCATGGAGCCTGGAAAGTACTACGATTTCCCCGTGGCCGACATTGAGTCCACCGAGGTGCAGCAGCATCGGGCGGGCGGCTATGTCAAGCATGTCTACGGCGAGCGGGAGCTTGGCGGTTCCCAGGTTCTGTATCTGGCCGGGGTGCCCTTTGCCAATCTCGGCCTGCCCGACCTGCCCGAGGATTCCTATGTGGCCCTGGCGGATGGCATCCAGTACGCCATATACAAGGGCATGGTCTATCCCATCGTGGTTCTGGGCGGTCTGATCTACATCATCCGGAACAGGGAAGAGAAAAAAGAGTAGGGACGCAAGTCCCGGCTTTTCACGGAAAGGAGTGTTCCCATGCAGGAAAGAGAAGCTTTAGGAGGCAAGGTGCTCACCGTGCCATTTAAGGTGTGCGCCGCCATCGCGCTTATCGGTCTTTTTTTTATCGGCAAGCGTTTCATCTTTGGAATCGGCTCGGTTTCCAACATGAACGACGGCTATCCCTGGGGAATTTGGATCGCCTATGACGTCGTGGTGGGTACGGCCTTGGCCTGTGCCGGATATTCCATCGCCCTGATCATTTATGTCTTCAATAAGGGGGAGTATTCGCCCCTGCTGAAGCCCGCCCTGATGACCAGCATGTTCGGCTACACCCTGGCCGGAATCTCGGTCATTTTCGATATCGGTCGGTACTGGCAGGCCTATAACATCTTCCTGCCCTGGCTCAGCAACCTGCATTCGGTGATGTTCGAGGTTGCGCTGTGCATCGGCACCTATATCCTGGTGCTGTGGATGGAGTTTGCCCCGGTTCTGCTGGATAAATTCAAGGCGGACCAGTTGAAGGTCCGGCTCAACCGGATCATCTTTGTCTTCATCGCCTTGGGCATCCTCCTGCCCACCATGCACCAGTCTTCCCTTGGCACCATGATGCTTATGGCCGGGCATAAACTCTCCCCCCTCTGGTGGAGCGGCTTTCTGCCCCTGCTTTTCCTCATCACCGCCGTGGTCATCGGCTATGCCGCGGTGATCTTCGAGTCGCTTATCGCCGCCATTGCCTTCAAGCGGCCCATGGAGATGCATCTGCTGAGCAAGATCTCGGCGCTCATGCCCTGGCTGCTCGGCCTCTACCTGGTGGTCCGGATCGAGGACGTGAACCTGCGCGGCTATCTGCCCCTGGCCTTTGAAGGAGGGCTCCTGGGTAATCTCTTTCTTCTGGAAAACCTGTTGTTCCTTGCCGCCCTGTTGATTTTGGCTTACCCCAACAACCGGCAGAGCCCGCAGTTGCTGTTCATCGCCTCCTGCGCCATGCTGCTTGGAGGGAGCATGTACCGTTTCAACACCTATATTGTCGGCTTTGATCCCGGCACCGGCTGGCGGTATTTCCCCTCGGTGCCGGAAATGTTCATCACCTTCGGGATCATTGCCGCCGAAGTGATGGCCTATCTGTGGTTTGTCAAGACCTTGCCGGTGTTGCCCAGGCTCACCAAGGCATGAATTTGAAGGTAACTATCTAGCTCAGGGCTGGAAAGGTTCATAAAACACGAAACGTAACTGTTCAGCAGTGCCGCAGATGCGCGGAAGAGGTCTGCGAAGTGTGCTATTGCACACGAGCAGGCCGATGACAAAGCAGATGCGGTGCTGCTGGGCAGTTACACCTGAAGGAGATTGTTCATGGCTAAGAGAATCGTCGTTGATCCCATCACCAGAATCGAAGGGCATCTCCGGATTGATTGCGAGATTGACAATGGCCGGGTGACCAAGGCTTGGTCTTCCGGCCAGATGTGGCGCGGCATCGAGTTGATCCTCCAGGGGCGCGACCCTCGGGACGCTTGGGTCTTCACCCAGCGCATCTGCGGGGTCTGCACCACGGTGCATGCCATTGCCTCGGTGCGGGCCGTGGAAAACGCCCTGAATCTGGAGGTGCCGCTCAACGCCCAGTACATCCGGAACATGATTATCTCCGCCCACGGGATCTTTGACCATATCGTTCATTTCTACCATCTATCCGCCCTGGACTGGGTGGATATCGTCTCCGCCCTCAAGGGCAGCCCCAAGGGGGCCGCCGCCCTCGGTCAGCAGCTTTCTCCCTGGCCCCGCAACAGCGAGCAGGAGATCAAGGCGGTGCAGGAAAAGCTCAAAGGGTTTGTCGGGAGCGGCCAGCTCGGGATTTTTGCCAGCGGCTACTGGGGCCATCCGGCCATGAAATTGTCGCCGGATGTCAATCTTCTTGCCGCCACCCATTATTTCCAGGCCCTGGATTACCAGCGAAGGATCAACAAGGTGGTGGCCATTCTCGGCAGCAAGACCCCGCATATCCAGAATCTGGCCGTGGGTGGCGTCGCCAACCCCATCAATCCCGACAGCCAGTCCACGTTGACCATCGAGCGGCTCTATTACATCAAGACCCTGATCGATGAGATCGGCGATTTTATCAAGAATGTCTATATGGTCGATGTCGCGGCCATCGGCGCTTTTTATGCGGACTGGACGCAATACGGCGCCGGGGTGACCAATTATCTTTCGGTGCCGGATCTGCCCTTGGACACCAAGGGGACAGCGTTTGACCTCCCCGGCGGGTACATTGCTGATGGCAATGTGGGTTCCTTCAAACCGATCACCGGATTCAACGATGATTTCTTCAAGCAGGGAGTCAAGGAGGGGATCAAGCATTCCTGGTACAAGGGAGACTGGGACCGTCATCCCTGGGAGGAGGAGACCGTGCCCCAGCACACCGAGTTCCAGGACAACGGCAAGTATTCCTGGGTCAAGTCTCCGACCTTCAACGGCAAACCGGCCCAGGTCGGTCCTTTGGCCAATGTTTTGTGCATGTACGCCGCAGGGCACGGTCCGACCAAAACCTACACCGACGGTCTTTTGAAAACGGTGAGCAAGCTGGCCGGAGCCACGGTGGGGATTTCCGCCCTCCATTCCACCATCGGCCGTCATGCCGCGCGGGCGGTGCGCTGCGCCGTGCTGCACGATTCCCTGCTCGGTCAGTGGCAGGCTTTGATGGACAACATCGGCAAGGGGGATTATACGACCTTCAACCAGCCGGTGTTTCCGAAAGGCGAGCAGCGCGGGGTTGGTTTTCATGAGGCGCCGCGCGGGGTTTTGTCCCACTGGGTCGTGATCCAGGACGGCAAGATCAAGAATTATCAGTGCGTGGTTCCCTCCACCTGGAACGCCGGGCCCAGAAACAGCAAAGACGCCCCTGGGCCGTACGAGGCTTCGCTGGTCGGCAATCCGGTGGCTGATCCGGAAAAACCCCTTGAGGTGTTGCGGACGGTTCACTCCTTTGATCCGTGCCTTGCCTGCGCCATCCATCTGTTGGACCCCGCCAGCCGGGAAATCGTCACCGTCAGAACCATGATCTGAAATTGTTGCGTGGAGTTAACCCATTGAAAACAGGCCGCCCCGGCTATCGGGACGGCCTGTTTTATAAGGAGGAGCATGTCTCATTCTATTCTGGTGCTTGGCGTGGGCAACGTGTTGCTGACCGACGAGGGGGCGGGCGTCCGAGCAGTGGAGCAGCTCCAGCTCCAGTATCTTTTTCCTCCCCAGGTCGAGCTGATCGATGGCGGCACCATGGGGCTGGACCTTCTTGGCTATCTTGATGACAAAACCCATCTGTTCATCGTGGATGCGATTGTCTCGACCCAACCTCCCGGTTCGGTGGTCATTGAAAAATTGCTCGATCCACCGGCCTATTTCAGGCAGAAGATCTCTCCCCATCAGATCGGGCTTTCCGAGCTTTTGGCCGTTGCCGCCATGCAGGATTGCCTGCCTCCCTCCATCACGCTTTTCGGCATTGTTCCCCTGGATCTGTCCACCGGCATGGGGATGTCGCCGGAGGTTGAGGCCGCGGTGGACCGGGTGGTTTTGGCGGTGGTGAAGGAACTTGGTCAGATGGGAGTCGAAGTGAGGGCGGCGAGCCGTTGACCCGCCAGCCACGATTGGGGCTGATTTCCGCCGGGTGGCTCTGTGGGAAAAAAACTTGATCATGACAGCCAAATAGTATTCTATGAAACACCTTGTCTGTGTCGCAGATGGCATGGCTGGTTTTTCAAGGAGAAAGGATGTCCAAGATCACGGTTTTTGTGGCGGATGATCATTCCATCGTCAGGGAAGGGTTGCGGCAGATGTTTGCCAGAAGCAACACCCTTGCCCTGGTCGGCGAGGCTGCGGACGGCGAGGCGGCCGCCAAGGAGATCCGCAGATTGCAGCCCGACGTGGCGATTCTTGACATCGCCATGCCCATGGTCAGCGGCCTTGAATGCATCCCGCTTGTTAAAAACGATTCTCCCAATACGGCAATCGTGATTCTTTCGATGTTCGCCCGCGAAATCTATGTGCACCAAGCCTTGTCCTCGGGCGCCCTTGGCTATGTGCTGAAAACCGCTCCCTGGTCCGAGGTTCTTGAGGCGGTGCGGATGGTGTCCCAGGGCAAGTATTTTCTGAGCCGGGAGATAAATTCCGAACTCATCCGCGGCTATCTCCACAATGAGGACCGGAAATCCGCCGAATCCAGCAGATACGATCTGCTCTCCGACCGGGAACAGCAGATATTCCGCCTGGTTATCGAGGGCAACCCTACCAAATCCATAGCCGAACTTCTCTGTCTGAGTCCCAAAACCGTGGAAAAACACCGCTCCAACATCAGCAAAAAACTCGGGATGAGCGAACCTCTGGCCATGCTGAAGTTTGCCATGAAGATCGGTGTGGCTGATCCCGACCTCTGGCCTGACGTGTAAGGGGGGTCTGCTTCCGCGAGGGGCGTTCGGTTCGGCTCCTGGTTGTGCCGCTGCGTAAAAAAAGAGTCATTGCGCTTTTCTTGTCTGGTCAAGAGGATCGGGGGTCGGTATAGTTGTCAAAGCCCTTGCGGCAGGGGTTCGAGTGGGCTCGCCGTTCCGCCGTTGTGTTTGTCCCGTGCCCATGAGCTTGTCGTGTCTTTAAGCCGGGAATGAATCTTCCTAACCTCTTGGTGGTATGTGAGCGATTCCGCAGAGCCGCACAATTCAAAAATCAGGCCTGTCCCTGTCCGGTGGTTTACCTGGTTCCTGGTCGTGGTTTGGACCCTCTTCATCTGCGGACTTTCTTTTCACGAAATAAACGGTATCAGGCAGATCACCCGGGAAATGGCCATCAGTGAAATCCGGGCTTACTGCAACAAGGACCGCGCTTTGCGTACCTGGGCGGCTTCCCATGGCGGAGTGTATGTGCCTGTCGACGAGCGCACTCCGGCAAATCCATATCTCGCGCATCTTCCCGAACGTGATCTGGTAACGCCCTCCGGCAGGGAACTCACCCTGATGAATCCTGCCTACATGATGCGGCAGGTGGGCGAGGATTTTGCAAGCTTCTATGGGGGCGGCGCCCGGATGACCAGCCTCAAGCCGCTGCGTCCGGAGAATGCGCCGGATGCCTGGGAGCGCCGCTGTCTTGAGGAGTTTGTCCACTCCCGGCGCCCGGAAAAAATCGAGTTCAGCCACATTGACGGCGTGCCGCATCTGCGGTTGATCCAAGCGGTGCTGGTGAAACAAGACTGTCTCCAGTGCCACGGCCATCAGGGCTATGAGGAGGGGGACCTCCGGGGCGGAATCAGTGTCAGCCTGTCCATGGTGGAAGCTCTGGCCCTTGAGGAAAAACAGATCGTTTCCCATCTTGTCAGGGCCGGTTTGACTTGGTTCATCGGCGTGACCGGCATGCTGCTCGGCGGCGGTTTTCTGCGGCGGCGTGTCGCGGAGCGCGATGCGGCCCAAGAGGCGTTGCAGCTCTCCCGTGATCGTCTTGCCCGGAAAAGAGAGGAGCTGGAGGAAGCCAACGCCGTGCTGTTGACGGAGATTGGTGAGCGGAAAAAGGCCGAGGCCGAGATACTGATCAGCGAGGAAAAGTTCCGCACCGTTGCGGATTTTACTTACGACTGGGAATACTGGTTGGATCCGGCGGGAAATTTTCTCTATGTCTCCCCTTCCGCGGAACGAATCACCGGATATAAACCGGAAGAGTTCAGGGACAATCCCAGGCTCTTCCTGGAGATCATCCATCCGGACCACAAGTCCCAGATGGAAAATCATTTCCGGCAGGCCGTGTCGGAGCGCAGGGTGTGCATGCTGGAATTCCGGATTGTCACCAAAGACGGGAAAAAGCGCTGGATCGGGCACACCTGCCAGCCCGTGTATAACCGTTCGGGCGAGTTTTTGGGCAACAGGGCGAGCAATCGGGATATCACCGGCAGCAAATGGAGCGAAAAAACCCTCAACAAGTTTGCGGTGGAACTGGCCCACAGCAACAGGGATCTGCAGGATTTCGCCTATATGGCCTCCCATGACCTGCGGGAACCGCTGGTGCTTGTGCAGGCTTTCAGTGAGAGGCTGCGGACCCGCTATGGGAATGACATCCCTGAAAAAGGCTTGGAATATGTCCGGCGGATTGAAGCCGCCACCGCGCGGATGCAGGAGCTGATTTCCGGGGTGTTGGCGTATTCGCGTGTTTCCGCCAAGGCCCAGCCTTTAGAGGAAGTTGACCTGGCAAAGATCGTGTTGCAGGTAATCTCCGATCTCGAGCTGCGGCTCGCCGAGACCGGGGGGCGGGTAGAGGTTGCCGATCTGTGCCGGATCAAGGGTGATCCTCTCCAGATGAGGCAGCTTTTTCAGAACCTTATAGCCAACGCCCTTAAATACAGCAAACCGGATATGCCGCCCCGCATTGTGGTTTTCAGTCGAAATATCCCCAGGGCCGATGGCAACGGTCCGGGGGATTTCTGCCGTATTGTGGTGGAGGACAACGGCATCGGCTTTGCCGCGGAATCCGCAGATAAAATATTCGGCCTTTTCCAGCGCTTGCATGGCCGGAGCCGCTACGAGGGAACCGGCATCGGCCTGGCGGTGTGCAAGCGGATTGTCGAGCGGCACGGTGGAACCATCACCGCGGAGAGTTCTCCGGGCATGGGGGCGCGATTCATCGTCACCCTGCCGGTGCGTGGCCCTGAGATTGACGATCTGGAGCAGCTTGTGTGCCAGGATTAAGCGGTCGGGCAAGCCGGAAAATGAGCGGAGGCGCGTTCCGGCCTGGAATACACCCCGGTCTTTGTGTATCATGAACCAATGCATGAAATGTCACTGGCTATAAACATTGTCGAACTTGTTTCGGAAAAAGCGCAGGCAGCCGGGGGGCAAAAGGTCACCTCGGTGGAGCTTGAGGCTGGTACGCTTTCCGGGGTGATGGTCGAAGCGCTGGCCTTCTGTTTTGACGCCGCCGCCCGCAACACCCCGGCCGAAGGCGCCCGTCTCGTGGTTCGCGAGATTGAAGCGCGCGGTGCCTGCTTGGGCTGCGGTCACGCTTTTGTGCTTGAGTCCCTGCTTGCCCAGTGCCCGCAATGCGGCGGCTATGCGGTGGAAACTCTGCAGGGGCGGGAATTGAAGGTTATCTCCCTCACCATTGACGAAGAATAGGTGATTCATGTGTGATTCCTGCGGCTGCAGTCAGCCGGAGAACAGCGTAACCATCACGAGGATTGGGCGGGCGGGCTCCGGCGCGGCAGACCATCACCATTCGCATCCGAGCCGGGTTGTGGAGGTGCGGGAGGCGGTGCTGGGAAAAAACGACGGGATTGCCGCGCATAACAGGGAGTTTTTCAAGGAGCGTCGAATCGTGGCCCTCAATCTGGTCAGCTCCCCCGGTTCCGGCAAGACCACCATCCTCGAACAAACCATCCGGGAGCTGCAAGGCGAGATCCCCATGGCGGTCATTGAAGGGGATCAGCAGACCATGCTCGATGCCGAACGGATCGATGCCACCGGGGTGGACGTGGTGCAGGTGAACACCGGGGCCGGATGCCATCTGGATGCGGACATGGTCCACCAGGCCCTGCACCGGATGGAGCCGGCGGAAAACTCACTGCTCTTCATCGAAAATGTCGGCAATCTGGTCTGCCCGGCCATGTTTGATCTGGGCGAGGCGGCCAAGGTCGTGATCATCAGCGTCACCGAAGGGGAGGACAAGCCCCTCAAGTATCCGGCCATGTTCGACGCGGCCAGCCTCTGTTTGATTAATAAAATCGACCTGCTTCCCCATGTTGATTTTGACGTGGCCCGCTGCCGGGAATATGCGCTACGGGTGAACCACCGGCTGGAGTTTTTCGAGATTTCCGCCAGAACCGGCGAGGGCATGCCCGCTTGGCTGGCCTGGCTGCGCCGGCAACTCTAAGCGATCACAGGTCGGCGCATCTGCTTTGTCATCGGCCTGCTCATGTGCAATAGCACACTTCGCAGGCCTCTTTCGCGCATCTGCACCACCCTGCAATCGCTTACAGGCTAACGGTTTGTATTCTTTAATGATTGTCCATGCCCCGTGATTGGTTCTTGATTTCTGGGCGGAAGGAATTCATGCCAATCGAGCGCTGGAAGATATCGGTCAGCGGCATTGTCCAAGGCGTCGGCTTCCGGCCCTTTGTCTACCGTCTGGCCAAAGAGCGATCCCTGGTCGGTTTCGTGGCCAACACCTCGGAGGGGGTTGCCATCGAGGCCCAGGGGCAGGTCGCGCAGCTTGATGATTTTCTTGGCGCCATGCGAAGGGAAGCGCCTCCCTTGGCCCAGGTCGGCGAGATCGTTGCGGTTCCCATCCCTCTGCGTGATGATGGCGAATTTGCCCTCCTCCATTCGACAGCCTCCGGCCCGGTTTCCACCCTGATCTCCCCGGATGTCGCCGTGTGCGATGCCTGCTTGGCCGAATTCTTTTCTCCACCCGACCGCCGTTTTCGCTATCCCTTTATTAACTGCACCAACTGCGGCCCCCGCTATACCATTGTCGAGCGCATTCCTTACGACCGTCCCCATACGACCATGCGCGAGTTTACCATGTGCGCACCCTGCCAGCGGGAATATGATGATCCCGCGGATCGGCGGTTTCATGCCCAGCCCAATTGCTGTCCCGACTGCGGCCCGCAGCTTGCTTTGGTTGCGGCGGACGGTCGTTTGGTGGCCCAGCGGGATGAGGCGCTTCGCGAGACACTCCTGCGGTTGGCAACGGGCGAGATCGTGGCAATCAAAGGAGTGGGCGGGTTTCATCTGGCCGTGGACGCTGCCAATGCGCAGGCGGTAAATTGTCTGCGGCAGAGGAAGGGGAGGGAGGCCAAGCCGCTGGCGGTGATGGTTGCCGATCTGTCCGCAGCCCGGAAGATCTGCCGGTTGGGGGATATGGAAGAGCAGGCCCTTACGAGCCAAGAGCGGCCCATTGTCCTGGCTGAAAAAAAAGAGGGGCATGGGTTGGCGGAAGAGGTTGCCCCGGGATGCGACCAGTTTGGCCTCATGCTGCCCTATGCGCCGCTCCACTATCTGCTCTTGCAGGGGTCGGTGCGCACCGTGGTTATGACCAGCGGCAACCGCAGCGAAGAGCCGATTTGCATCGAAAACCATGAGGCGGTGCAGCGTCTGGGCTGTATAGCTGATTGTTTTCTCATGCATGATCGCGGGATTCATCTACCCTGCGATGATTCGGTGGTTGCGCTCCAGGCAGGGATGATCCGCCAGATCCGGCGCAGCCGGGGCTTTGCCCCCAAGCCCATTCTGCTGGCGGGAACCGGGGGGATGGTTCTCGGAGTGGGGGCGGAACTCAAGAATACCGTCTGTCTGCTCAAGGAAAATCACGCTTTTCTCAGCCAGCACATCGGGGATCTGAAAAATCTCGAGGCCTACCGGGTTTTTCAGCACAGCCTCGGCCAATTGGCAACTCTTTTTGAAATCAACCCGGCCCTGATCGTGCATGACCTGCACCCCCAGTATCTTTCAAGCCGCTGGGCCAAGGAGCAGAATATTCCCACCCTGGCGGTGCAGCATCACCATGCCCATCTAGCCGCCTGTCTGGCCGAGAACCACCAGGCAGGCCCGGCCATCGGCATTATCCTTGATGGGACAGGGTATGGATCTGACCGGACCATCTGGGGCGGCGAGGTTTTGCTGGGAGACGCCCGTGGGTGCCAGCGGTTTGGCGCTTTGGAAGCCTTGCCCCTGCCGGGTGGGGATGCCGCGGTGCAGGCCCCTTGGCGAATAGCCGTGAGCTATCTCCATGCCGCCTACGGCGCGGCATTGCCCGACCTGCCTTTTTTGGCTGATCACGAGTGCGGGGTGATCCTTGAGATGGTGCAAAAAAGGCTGAATTCCCCCCTGACCAGCAGTTGCGGCAGGCTCTTTGATGCGGTGGCCGCCATGAGCGGGGGTCGGCAGACCATCCACTATGAGGCCCAGGCCGCCATCGAGCTGATGCAACTGGCGGGCGGTGAGCTTGGTGAGGAAGTATTTCCCTGCGAAGTCTACGAAGAAGATGCTATAGCTGAGTTGAGCAGCGTGTCTGCTCGTACGAAACGTATACCCTCTGGGTGCATGCTGAAAATCTCGGTGCGTTCCTTGATCCGGGAGGTGGCGCAAGCCGTGCAGGCCGGGATGGCGCAAAACGAGATCAGCCGCAGGTTCCATGGTGGGCTGGTTGCGGCCTTTACCCGGGTGGCCGAGGAAGCGCGGCGCAGGGAAAAAATCAGTACCGTGGCCTTGAGCGGCGGGGTTTTTCAGAACCGGCTGCTTTTGGAGGGGATGAATGCCTCTCTGGGGCGGGCCGGATTCAAGGTGCTGATGCATACGAAGCTGCCCTGCAATGATGGGTGCATTTCCTTGGGGCAGGCAGTGATTGGCCGTGAGGCGTTAAAGAAAAGGTGACGGTATGTGTCTGGCGATTCCCGGCAGGGTGGTGGAGATATTTCAGGAAAACGGCCTGCTCATGGGGCATATTGACTACAGCGGCACGGTCAATACGATCTGCCTTGAGTATGTGCCGGAGATCGCGGTGGGCCAGTATACCGTGGTGCATGCAGGCTTTGCCCTGTCGGTGCTGAACGAGGAAGAGGCGCAACAGAGTTTTGCCGCCTGGCGGGAATTGACCCAGGCCGTGGCGGCGCAGGGCACGGATGTCTTCGGCAATCCCCTGGAGAAGTAGCCCCTTGCAAAAGGCCCAAAAGTTCCCTCCCGTCAAGGGAGGAGGATTCCATTTGGCAGAATTTTGCAAGAGGCGATACATAAAGAGGCCTTTGTCTCCCCATGAAATATGTTGATGAATACCGCGATCCGGCCCTGGCTGTCCGCCTTCTTGATGAAATCCGCCAGACCGTGACCCGGCCGTGGGTGGTCATGGAGATTTGCGGCGGCCATACCCATGCCATCATGAAAAATGGGTTGGATCAGTTGTTGCCCGCCCAAGTTGAGCTGGTGCATGGCCCGGGTTGCCCGGTCTGCGTGACCCCGGTGGAGACCATTGACCGGGCCGTGGCCATCGCGGCCAGGCCCGAGGTGATCTTTACCAGTTTCGGCGACATGCTCCGGGTGCCGGGCAGCAGTTCCAGCCTGTTCATGGCGAAATCCGCCGGCGCCGACGTGCGCATGGTGTATTCGCCCCTGGAAGCCGTGGCCCTGGCCCGCCAAAACCCGGAGCGGGAAGTGGTTTTTCTTGCCGTCGGTTTTGAAACAACGGCGCCGGGCAATGGCATGGCCTTGTTGCAAGCCAAACGCGAAGGGCTGACGAACTTCAGCCTGCTGGCCAGTCATGTTCTCGTGCCCCCCGCCATCCGGGCACTGCTCTCTTCGCCAGCCAACCGGGTGCAGGGCTATCTTGCTCCTGGGCATGTCTGCACGATCATGGGTTGGCAGGAGTACGTCCCTTTGGCTGAGGAATTTAAGGTGCCCATCGTGGTCACCGGCTTTGAACTCCTCGATATCCTGGCCGGTCTGCTCATGGTGCTTCGCCAGCTTGAGGCGGGGGAGCATGGGGTGGAGAACCAATACGGCCGGTCGGTGAGCCGGGACGGCAATCCGGGGGCGCAACGGATCATGGCCGAGGTCTTTGCGGTGCGTGACCGTCCTTGGCGGGGGATCGGGGTGCTGCCTGCCAGCGGCCTGGTGATCAGGGAGCATCTTGCCGCCTATGACGCCGAGCGGAAGTTTGCCGTGGAAACCATCAGGGTGCGGGAGCCTGAGGCATGCAAAAGCGGCAGTGTGTTGCAGGGGCTGATCAAGCCCGATGGCTGTCCGGCTTTTGGCCGGGAATGCACCCCGGAGCATCCCCTGGGGGCGACCATGGTCTCCGGCGAGGGTGCCTGCGCCGCTTACTATAAATACCACAGGATCTCCCATGCATAATTTGAATCCGGAAGACTTCAGTTGCCCCCTGCCCATCATGGAATACGAGACCATCCAACTGGCGCACGGTAGCGGCGGGCGTCTCTCCGCCGAGCTTGTCAGCCGGTTTTTTCTGCCGCGCTTTGGCAATGAAACTCTGAACCGGCTGGAGGATCAGGCGGTGGTCGATTTCCCCCAGGGGCGTTTGGCCTTGACCACCGATTCCTTTGTGGTTGACCCCCTTTTTTTTCCAGGCGGTGACATCGGCGATCTGGCGATCAACGGGACGGTGAACGATGTCTGCATGAGCGGCGCAACCCCGCTCTATCTGGCCGCCGCCTTTATCATTGAAGAGGGGTTGCCCATGGTCACCCTGCATCGGATTCTGCTTTCCATGGAAAAGGCGGCGAAAAGCGCCGGGGTGCAGATCGTGACCGGAGATACCAAGGTGGTCAACCGGGGGTGCTGCGACAAGCTCTTCATCACCACCACCGGGGTGGGCCGGGTTCCGGCGGAGGCGAACATTTCCGCGGCCAATCTTCAGGCCGGAGACACGATCATTCTTTCCGGTTCCATTGGCGACCACGGCATGGCGATTTTGACCTCTCGGGAGGGGCTTTCCTTTGCCTCCCGGGTGCAAAGCGACACGGCCGCTTTGAATGGCCTGGTGGCCAGAATGCTGCAAGCCTCCCCGATTATTCATGCCATGCGCGATCCTACCCGGGGGGGGCTCGCCACCACGCTCAACGAGTTTGCCACTGCCTCCGGGGTCGGTATCGTGTTGCAGGAGGCGGCTATTCCGGTGCGGCCCGAGGTGCGTGGGGCCTGCGAGGTGCTGGGCATCGACCCCATGTATGTCGCCAACGAGGGCAAGCTGGTGGCCGTTGTTCCCGGGGAGGTTGCCGGTACGGTGGTGGCCGCCATGCGAAGCCATCCCTTGGGCCGGGAGGCCGCGATTATCGGCGAGGTCGTCGCGGAGAACCGGGGAATGGTGGTCATGCGCAACGCCCTAGGGGCGCAACGGATTGTCGATATGCCGGTGGGCGAGCAGCTCCCCAGGATTTGCTGAATGCGAGCCCGGAGAGAACAATTGCTGGAACAATAAGGGCGCGGCGGCAGGCAGAAATATGGAAAAACACAGATGATATGTTGACTTTTTTTCAAGCAAACAGGTATAAACCTTCAGGAATCAGGATTTCTGTTATCAATTTTTGCAAAGGGAGGTGAGTTGGTGCAGAAGCGAATCGTAACAATGTTGACAGCAATGTCGCTGATGCTTCCTACGGCCGCTTTGGCGGCCAGCGGGGACGCGCTCTTTTTACAGAGCTGTGGCGCATGTCACAAAAAGGGAGGCAAGGCGGCGATTGTGAACCCTGCCGACAAGGCCGGCAGTGTGTGGGAAAAATACTTTGCCCGGGGACGTCACTCCGTTGATATGGGCATGAGTGATGCAGACCTGCAGGCGGTGGTGAAATATTTGGTGAAACACGCAGCCGACAGCGATCAGCCGGCAGCCGCGGTTATTCCCAAATAATTCACTGGCGAAAAAAGATATTCACTGGGAGGAGGAGAATAAGTGAAAAAGATTTTATTGACCGCAGGTGCATTGCTGGCCTGGACAAGCTGCGCCGTTGCCGGGGCAGGTGGCCAGACGGTAGCCATTCCGGTAGAAGATTATAAGGCGATTTTGGAGCGTCTGGACACTCTGCAGAAGCGTGTTGACCAGATGGAAAGGGCAGAGAGCCCTTCCGGCAAGGCAACGGCAGCCGCCATGCCGAGCAAGCTGGCCAAGGATGTGGAAACGATCTACGACACCTTGGACAAGGTTGAAACCAAAACCTTGAAAGACCGGATCAACCTGGGCGCCGAGCTGCGAACCAGGGCGGATTTCTTCAAGTTGAAGAACGACGCGAATTTTGGCGGCGCGGGCTCGGTTGAGCATAATGACAACCACTGGACCAACCGGTTCCGGTTGAATCTTGATTCCGAGATCCGGAAAAACCTGTTGTTCACCGGCCGTATCACTGCCTACAAGAATTTTGCCAACAGCGACAACAACGCGTTTGCCAATGATTCCAATGCGGCCCATCTGCCTGGGGACAGCGGTTTGAAGCTGGACCGCGCCTATGTGGACTGGATTCCCGAGGGCATGCCCATCCCGTTGGCCCTGACCTTCGGCCGTCATCCCTCCTCGGAGGGCCCGCCCTCCGAGTTGAAGGAGAACCGGCTCCGCCAGTCCACCTATCCCTCTCTTCTGTTTGACGGAGAGGCGGACGGCGTGGTGGCAACCATTGGTCTTGAGCGCTACTTGGGCTGGAAGAATTCAGGCATCCGTTTTGCCTGGGGCAAGGCCTATCAGGATACCAATACCTCTGTGAGCTACATGGACAATGCCGGTGGCATGTATGACGACACCAACATTTACGCCATGTTTTTTGAAACCGAGATTCCCGGCGTGCGGGACAGCCTCTTGGTCTTAAGCGCTCTCCAGGCTGCGGATCTGGTGGGTGATGGCACGTATGTCGGCGGCACCGGGAAGGCTGATATCGGTGACATGACCCTGTATGGTCTCCATGTCCAAGCCAATAACGTTGTGGATTCCGGTTTTGACCTGTTTTTCTCCTCAGGTCTTAACAAGACCGATCCGAGCGGGAATACAGTGACCGATGCCTACGGTCGCCCCACAGGCCTTATGAATACCGGGGCCAATACCGACGAGCATTCCGGTTGGGCGATCCACACTGGTTTGCGTTACAACATTCCGTATAAGCCGTGGAATAATCCCAAGGTCGGCTTTGAGTACAACCACGGTAGCGATAATTGGTTCAGCTTCACCTGGGGCAGCGCCGAATTGTACAATAAGCTGGCCACCCGTGGCGATGCCTACGACTTCTACTACATCCAGCCGTTCAATGAGAATCTCTTTGGCCGTCTGGGCTACACCCATATCGACTACAACTACACCAACAGCGGTATGCATCTGGGTGATTTCGGCGATTCCATCGCCGAGCTTGACAACCTGTACTTTTTGCTCGACGTTCGCTTCTAACGCGCGGGCAAAAGTGGTTTGTTCTCCGAGGGTGGCCGTCTGGCCACCCTTTTTTTATGCCCTTTCCCAGGGAAGGCAAATCGTTTCCGCGGCCTGAACCTGCGGCAAAGATGTCGCGAACCCGCTTGCGCATGGGCGATGAATTGAATAGACTAGTCAAGTATTGTGCGCATCGTTTTTTACGGACAATCTGACAGGAGCTTTGCCATGGGTATTCATTCACTGTTTTCTGTGCTGCTTGTCGTTCTTCTCTCCGGCTGCGCTATCAATCCTGTTACCGGCAAATCCGAGTTGGCCCTGTATTCCATGCCTGAAAACGAAGAGATCGCTCTGGGCAAAAAGGCCTTTCCCGAGGCGGTCCAACGAATGCAGGGGGAATACAACGACCCGGGACTCAAAAACTATGTCACCGCAATAGGGATGCGCCTGGCCAAGGTCAGCCACCGTCCTGATTTGCCCTATGTTTTCAAGGTTGTCAACGACTCCAGCCCCAATGCCTTTGCCGTACCCGGCGGCAATATCGCCATCACCCGAGGGTTGCTGGTTGCCCTGGAAAACGAGGCCCAGCTTGCCGCGGTGTTGGGCCATGAGGTTGGCCATGTCACGGCCAAGCATTCGGTGCAGAACCTGCAGCGCGGCGTCCTGCTCAATATCGGCCTGCAGGTTTTGTCCATTTCGAGCAGCGGCACTTCTTACAGCGCATTGGCCCGGCAGGCGGGGCAGGTGGCGGGAGCGCTTTTGGAGAGCTCATACAGCCGGGAGGAGGAGCGGGAGGCGGATCGGCTGGGCATCGACTACATGGTGAAGGCCCAGTACAGCCCCAGGGGAGCGGTTGAGTTGCAGGAATTTTTTGCCAAGAAAAGCGGGGAGGGAGAACCCCAGTGGGTCCAGGGGTTGTTCCGGACCCATCCCTTTTCCCGGGAACGGATGCGGGATAACCAGGAATACATCGACAGCAACTACAGTTGGGCCTTGCACAATGAAACGTATGGTTCCGGGGAGGGGGATTTCAAGCGGGCGATGGCTCCGTTGCTGAAGACCAGCGAGGCATACAACGATTACGACAAAGCCAGGGAGAAAGAGCAGGCCAAGGATCTGGCGGGGGCGATCGGACTTTATGAGCAGGCGGTGCGCAAAGCGCCGCAGCAGGCGCTGCTGCAGAGCGCCCTGGGCATGGCGTATCTGAAAAACAACAGCCCGGACCAAGCCAAAAAAAGTTTAAGCCGGGCCGTGCAGTTGGACGGCGAGTATTACGAAAGCCATTTCGGCCTCGGCTACCTGTATCTGCGCGAGAACAATCCCGCCTTGGCCAAGGAGCATCTGCAAAAAAGCATGAAGCTCATGCCCACCCTGGGCAGCGCCTTTTTTCTTGCCGAAAGCTATGAGTTGACGGGAGAGCCGGCAAAAGCCCATGCCTTGTATGGCCAGGTGGCGGGGGCTGATCCCAGCGGCAACCTGGGTAGGTCGGCGGCTGCCAGATACAGAGCGCTTGGGGGGGCGGGCCGCCGCTAGAAAGGTTAGGGTTTTTCCGGAGAATCCAGGATGTGCAAAAACGGCTCGAACAGGTAGCGGAGTTCTTCGAGGGATTGTCTGATCACATAGGGCAAGGCCTTGGCGTACATATCCAGCAGCACGATGGCATTGACGGACGAGTCTGTTTTTGATCCGCTCCGCACCCGTGTTGCCATGGCCTGGTTGACTTCCTGGATGGTGCGGTACAGATTTCGCAATTTTTCCAGATTGAAATCCGCTTCTCCTCCCCCGGTTTTTACAAAATATTGGGCCAGCATGTAGGTTGCCGTGGCGCGGAAGATGGTTTCTTCTTCGTTGGCCAGCGGTAAATGAAAGCGGGCCATGGGTTTGAACAAGGCGGTGTGTGGGCAGCCGCTTCCGGCAATAACCAGCCCCATCAGGGAGCATAGCGCCCTTTGCGCCGTGGTTTTCTGGGAAATCACCCTTTCGGCGGTTGTAACCTGAAGATCCAGCACATCAAAGGAGAGAAGCTTTTCGCCCCGCCGGACAATGGGAGCAATGTTGACCGCTGCCGGGCAATGGGGGGAGGAGGCTTCGGTCAACGGGCAACTGGCGCATTGGGAAAAGGAGAGCTTTGTCCAGTGCGGCAAGGGCTCCGCCTTGGCTTCCGGCAGGGTTTCAAGGGTCTGGGGGTCGAGGCGGATGGTAAACAGTTCTTCGCTGTTATCTTGCAAACGGAAGCTGTATTCGATGACCAAAGGCTGCGGTTGCATGTCGGCGCTGTGTTCTCCTGTGTTGTTTCCCCGGTGACGGCGGAGCCGTTCATTCCTTGGAGGAAGAATACTTCCATGGTAGGGGAAATCATTGTAAAAAGCAACGATTCCCCTCGGTTAACCGGCATGGCGCACGGTGAAGACGCCTGCAGGTTTTGACTTTAATACCTCCACTCTGTACACTGGTTGCAGGTTCGGGGGATGTATCCAAAAAGAGAAAGCCTTGGCGAAATCCGGGCACTGTCGAGAAATTGCATGACACCGAGTCAATTGCTGTCCACCATCCTGGTTATCCCGGGGATAATTTTTTTGAGTGTCGCGGCGCGCCTCTGCGTGCAGACCTGGCGGCAGGTTCCCCTTTCCCTCGCGGGGAAATGGCAGGCCCTGACCGGCCTGATCCTTTTTTTTATTGCCGGCTACCTCTTTTTTATCGTCATCCAAGTCAGGCAGCTTGTTTTTCCAGTGGAGATCGTCACCGGCCTGGTCTTTCTCGGCGGCTCCCTTTTTGTTTTTCTGGTCATCAGCTTGTCCAAGCTCACCATTGCCAAGGTCCGGGACGCGGATAAGGAAATTCTCCGGTCAAACACCGCCCTTGTCCAAAAGAACACGGAACTTGAACGCGAGATTGTCGCCCGGCTGGAGGCGGAAGGGAGGGCCAAGGCTCGGCTTCAGCATCTGACCACCCTGCACGGCATCGATCTGGTGATTACCGCGAGCCTCGACCTGCGGCTGACCATGAAACTGTTTCTGGAGCAGACCGTTTCGCAGCTCGGCATGGATGCGGGCGCCATACTGCTGCTCAATCCCCACACCCAAACCTTGGACCATGGGGCGGACTGGGGTTTTGAGGGGATGGGCATCCGGAAATCCAGGGTGCGGCTTGGCGAGGGAGGCGCCGGGATTGCCGCCTACGAGCGGCGGATTGTTCACATTGCCGACATCACCGAGCTTCCCAACCCCTTTGTCCGGCTTGAGCTGCTCCAGCATGAGAAGTTCATAGCCTATTATGCCGTCCCCTTGATTGCCAAAGGACAGGTGAAGGGCGTTTTTGAGATTTTTAGCCGGCAACGGTTTGAGGCCGACCCGGAATGGTCTGATTTTTTTGAGGCCCTGGCCATCCAGGCGGCCATTGCCATTGACAATGCGACGCTCTTCCGCAAGCTCCAGGAGTCGAACATCGAATTAACCCTGGCCTACGACACCACCATCGAGGGGTGGGCAAAGGCCCTGGAGTTGCGAGATTCGGAAACAGAGGGGCACACCCAGCGGGTGGCGGAGCTGACCCTGCGGGTCGCCTGCGCCCTTGGCATCCGGGAGGATGAGCTTGACCATGTCCGCCGGGGCGCCCTGCTCCACGATATCGGCAAGATGGCGGTGCCCGACTCGGTTTTGATGAATGCCGGTCCGCTCACCAAAGAAGAGCAGCAGATCATGCGGCAACATCCTGCCTTTGCCTTTGAACTGCTGTCTCCCATCCATTATCTGCGCCCGGCCCTGGATATCCCGTATTGCCATCATGAATGGTGGGACGGCACCGGTTATCCGCGGGGCTTGAAAGGCGAACAGATTCCCCTGGCGGCGAGAATCTTCTCCATTGCCGACACCTGGGACGCCCTGATCTCGGCCCGGCGGTACCGCGAGGCTTGGCCTCCGGAAAAGGTTGCCGCACACATCCATTCCCTGGCCGGCACCCAGTTTGATCCGAATTTGGTGGATATCTTTCTGGCAACGGTGTGAGGGTGCAATTTTTCGATTGGTGTTGCGTGTGCAGCGAAGTTTTAGAAGAGGAAGGTTCGTGAAGATCATCGTGGCTGTGGCGGTTGTCTGGGTGTCCCTGATGATTTACGGGCAGAACAAACCGCTGCCCAAGGGTGTCTCGCTGGAAGGGGCGGTGCGCGCCGCGGCACACGTCGAATTCCTGACCGATTGCACCTATCAACGCAACGGGCAGCGGGTGCGCGAGCAAGCCATTTTCAACCGAGTCCATCGGATCATTGATGGGGCCGAGCGTTTCATTCTGCTCGACTTTTTTTTGTTCAACGGAGTTCAGCCCAAGGGGGGAAGCTTCCCCGCCCTGGCCGAGGAAATGACCCGCAGGCTGGTTGAAAAAAAGCAGCGCGCGCCCCAGGTGGACATCGTGCTCATCACCGACACCATCAATCGGAGCTATGGCGCTGAGGAACCGGAGCATTTCCAGAGGCTGCGGGCCGGCGGGGTGCGGATCATGTACACGGATACCAGCAAACTGCGTGATTCCAATTTCATGTATTCCGCCTGGTGGCGGCTTTTTTGCCAGTGGTTCGGCGCCGGCGGGAATGGCTGGCTGCCGTCGCCCTTTGCCCAGGATGGGCCAGCCATGACCCTGCGGGGGTATTTGAGTCTGTTCAACTTCAAGGCCAACCACCGCAAGGTTGTGGCCAGCGAAAAAGAAGCACTCATTACCTCCGCCAATCCCCATGACGCAAGCGCGTATCATTCCAATATCGCCATTGTCGCTCAAGGTCCGGTGGTTCAGGATGTTGTCGAGTCGGAAGCCGCGGTGGCGAGGTTTTCCGGTGGGGCTATGCCCAGGTGGGAGATTCCGGTTCGCCCGCAATCCGGCGAGATGCATCTGCGCTTGCTCACCGAAGGGAAGATCAAGGCGCGGTTGCTGGCAACCCTTGCCCGGTGCGGGAACAAGGCTTCGGTGCGGATGGCCATGTTCTATCTCTCCGATCGCGAGGTGATCGCCGGGCTTCTTGATGCCGCAGCCAGGGGAGCCGAGGTGCGTCTGCTCCTTGACCCGAACAAGGATGCCTTTGGCCGGAGCAAAAACGGCATTCCCAACCGGCCGGTGGCCCAGGAACTTGTGGAGAAATCCCGGGGGGCAATCCAGGTGCGCTGGTATGGAACGCACGGCGAACAGTTTCATCCCAAGCTGACCATGATTTCCCTGCCCGAAGAGACAGTGCTCATCGGCGGCTCGGCAAATCTCACCCGGCGCAATCTCGACGACCTGAACCTGGAGTCCTGCCTTGAGGTGACGGCCCCCGCGGATTCGCGGGTGATCCGCTCGGCAACCGGGTATTTCGAGCGGATGTGGAGAAATGACGGTGGGGACTATTCTCTTGATTTTGCCAAGTTTTCAGAGGATTCGTCGTTTCGCTACGCCCTGTACCGTTTTCAGGAGTGGAGCGGGATGTCGACATTTTAACCGCACACTGGCGGGGCGACTTGTGCTACAATAAAAAAAATGCGATGAACCAAGGGGATACTCAGGGCTGGGAGGCTAGAATGCTCGGCCAATACGGCTTTGGGGGCGACCATGAATGAAAAGATTCTGGTAGTGGACAACCAGCCGCTGATGCTCCGGCTCATGAGCAATTTTTTGGGCAAAAAAGGCTATGAGGTCAAAACCGCGCCTGACAGCATGACAGCCCTTGCCGTGCTTGCTGATTTTGTTCCGGACGTCATGTTCGTGGATATGGTGATGCCGCATATCAGCGGCGACAAACTGTGCCGGATCGTGCGCTCCATGCCGGAGTTGAAAAACGTCTGTATCATCATTCTCTCCGCCATCGCCGCGGAAGAAAACATCGACTGCGCTTCGTTCGGCGCCAATGCCTGCATCGCCAAGGGACCTTTTCGCGACATCGAGCAGCATATTTCCCGGTTGCTCGCCGCCCGCGACAACAAGGAAGATCTGTTATCTTCAGGGATTGTCGGGCTTGAAAGCATTTACCAGCGAGAGATCACCAAGGAGCTGCTGAGTTCGAGGAAACACTTCGAGGTTGTTCTTGGCAATATCAGCGAAGGGATCGTCGAGTGCACCGGCGAGGGGCGGATTGTGTATGTCAATGCCGCCGGCGCTGCCATCCTTGGCGCCCGGGAAGAAAAAATCCTGGCCGCTGATTTTTTCGATTTTTTTGCGGAAAGCATGCGGCAGGAAGTGGCACATGCGTTTGCCGGACTCGGCGAGCATCCCATTGCCCTGGGCGAGGAAACAGTCCTGCTGCTGAAGGGGCGGCGGGTTGCCCTGATCGTGCTGCCCATTGTCGATGCCGGCCAGCGAACGGCCATTGTAATCATCCAGGATATCACCGCGCGCAAAGCCGCGGAAGAGAAGCTTGAGAGCTATCGTGACCATCTGGAAAAAATGGTGGTGGCGCGCACGGCGGAGCTTTCCCAAAAAAACGAGCAGCTCGGCGCGGAGATCCGGGAACGCCACTCCGCCGAGGAGCGGATGGGAGAGGCCCAGCGGGAGTGGGAGCGGACCTTCGATGCGGTGGACGACATCGTTACCTTGCAGGATGCTTCTTTGCGCCTGACCAGGGTTAACAAGGCGACGTGCCGGATTTTGCGTAAAACAGAGGCGGAACTGGTTGGCCGTTATTGTTATGAGGTGTTCCGGGGGGCAACCGAACCCTGTCAGGGTTGCTGGGCACATTGTGCCTCCCCAGCCCGCAAGTCTTACACTCAGGAGATTTTGCATCCGGATTTGGGCAAGACCTTTCTGCTCACCGCCACTCCGGTTATGGACGACCAGGGGAGGATGAGCGGCGTTACCCATTTTGCCAAGGACATCAGCGAACAGAAAAAACTGGAGTTCCAGCTCATGCAGGCCCAGAAGATGGAGGCCATCGGCACCCTTGCCGGCGGCATTGCCCATGATTTCAACAATATCCTTGCCGCGGTCGTTGGATACACGGAGCTGGCCATGCTGGATCTGCAACAGAATATGCCCGTGTATGCCAAGCTTGAGGAAGTGACCAGGGCAGGCAAGCGGGCCAGGGATCTGGTGGCGCAGATTCTTACCTTCAGCAGGCACAGCGAGGCAAAGCGGGAACCCCTTGAGTTGCGCAGCATAGTCAAGGAGGCCATGAAGCTGCTCAGGGCCTCCCTGCCCAGCACCATCGAAATGAAGCAGGAAATAAGCGACCAGCCCTGTTGGGCCTTGGCTGACCCGGTGCAGATCCATCAGGTGCTGATGAACCTCTGTATCAATGCCTCCCAGGCCATGCGCGGCCGGGGGGGAATTCTTCTGGTTACCCTTGCGCCCGAGGAAATTGACGAGCCCCGCGCCGCGTTGAATCCGGATCTTCGGCCTGGCCTCTCTGTGCATCTCGGGGTACGCGATACCGGTCAGGGCATGGAGAAGGAGGTGGTGGAGCGGATCTTCGAGCCGTTTTTTACCACCAAGCAAACCGGGGAAGGAACCGGGATGGGGCTTGCGGTGGTGCACGGGATCGTGAAAAGCCATAAGGGCGCCATTGAGGTTGCCAGCCAACCGGGGCAGGGAACGGTTTTTGATCTCTATTTCCCCTGCATCACCGAAACCGGGGAGCTTGGAGAGAGCGGTGGTGATTCGCCCATGTCCCGCGGCACGGAACGCATCCTGTTCGTGGATGATGAGCCTGCCCTGGCCGAATTGGGCAAGCAAGCGCTGGGCTCCTTGGGATATCAGGTTGAATCCCATGGCGACAGCCGGGAGGCCTGGGCGAGGTTTGTTGCCGCTCCGGACACCTTTGACCTGGTCATTACAGACCTGACCATGCCGGGGATGACCGGCGCCCTGCTTGCCGAAAAGATCCTGGCCTTGCGCCCCGCCATTCCGGTTATCCTAACCACGGGCTATAGCGATATCCTTACCGAGGAAGAAGCCCGGGAGTTGGGGGTGTATGAATACCTGCTCAAACCCTTCAGCACCGCGAAACTGGCAGAGGCGGTGCGGCGAACGCTTGATGCCAATGGGCACTGAGCCTACTCTCCCGAAAGTCTTTTCCCGGCGGATGCGCAAAAGCCTCCTGAATATCCTGGCTTTTTTGGGAGGGGCTCTGCTGCTTTCCCTCGTTACCCTCTTCTATCCGGGGCGGTTGAACGCTGCTTTCCCCGTGGAGACCAGCCTCGTGCTGCTGTCCGGCGGGCTCGGCGGGGTATTCACGCTCCGCTGGTTTGTGCAGCGGAGGAAAAGCAGGGAGCGCGAGGCCAATCTCCTCATGGTTGTGCGGACCATGCGCCGGATACATCTGCGGCTGGCCGAGAGAAAAAGCCGAGACGAATTACTCCAGGGCATCTGCCGGATCCTGGTGGAGGAGGGGCATTATTTCAGTGCCTGGCTGGCCCTGATAGACAGGGAGGGAAATCTGATCCGTTGCGCCGAAAACGGTCTGGGCGAACGGTTTTCCCGGGTGCGCCAGGGCATGGAGCAGGGGCTTTTCCCGGAGTGCGCGAAAAAAGCCCTGTCCGGAGAAAGATTGGTGCTGAGCGATTCGGCAAGCCGTTGCGCGGGCTGTCTTCTTCCGGAAAGCGATGCGGCCGGGGTTTGCTGTACCGCCAGGTTGAGCCACCGCGACCAGTTCTACGGCCTGTTAAGCGTTTCCTTTTCCGCGGCCCGCAAGCACAACCTTGAAGAACGGATGCTCTTTGCGGAAATCGCCCGGGATGTGGGGCAGACTCTGCATCTTTTGGAGCTTGAGGAGCAGCGGGCCGTTACCGAAAACAGGTTCAGGGAGCTGGTGGAAAATTCCCTGGCCGGGATTCTTCTGATTCAGGACAACGCGATCATCTATCGCAACCCGGAGCAGAAAAGACTTTTTGGGCCTCTCCCCGCCGGGTTCCGGCCGAACGCCTTTGTCGGGGTGCACCCCGACGATCGGGAAAAGGTGGAGGCGGCCTATGGCAGAGTCAGCCGCGGGGAAGCAGCCTCGGTGGATCTTGACTTCCGGTTTTATCCACAGCGGAAGGGCGACGAACCCCAGGCCATGAAATGGGTGTTCTGCCGGGCCAGCAGGATTGAGTATAATGGCAGGGAAACGGTGCTGGTCAGCATGATCGACATCACCCGAAACCGGGAGCTGGAACAGATTATCCGGGTTCAGGACAAGATGTCTTCCCTTGGGCGCGTGGCCGCGGGCATTGCCCATGAGATCCGCAACCCCTTGTCCGGCATCAATATCTATCTCGACACCCTGGTAAAGATGTATGAGCGCGGGACCAATCTGGAAACGGTGGGCGAGATTCTTGCCCAGATGAAGGTTGCTTCCGGAAAAATAGAATCGGTGATCCGGCGGGTCATGGATTTTTCAAAGCCCGGGCAGCCGCGGCTGGCGATGGTTGATGTCAATCTGCCGGTGGAAAACGCTCTGGCTCTCTGCGCCGCTGCCTTGCGGAGGGACAGGGTGGAGCTGCAGAAGGAGCTGGCCTGCGATTTGCCGTGCTGCCGGGTTGATGCCGGCCTGATTGAACAGGTTGTGCTCAATCTGCTGACCAATGCGGCAGAGGCCCTGCGTCAGGCCGAGAACAAGAAGATATCGGTGCGGACCGCTCTCGAAAAGAAAGCGGTGGTGATCCGGGTGGCTGATTCGGGGCCGGGTATCCAGGAAGGTCTGCGGGAGAAGATTTTTGATCCGTTTTATACGACCAAGAATGACGGGACCGGCATCGGTCTTAGTCTGTGCCAGCGGATCATCACCGACCATCACGGCACACTGACCGTGGAGGAAAGCGCTTGGGGCGGCGCTGAGTTTGTCATTGCCCTGGCGGCTGAACCGGAGCAGGGGGGATGAACTCCCGGAGGAGGGCGGTATGGATCTGTTCGCGCGATTGCAGGGGATGAAGGTGTTGCTGGTTGAGGATGAACCGCTGATCAGGGATTCTTTGCAGCGCTTCTTCGCCAATGAGGAGTGCACGATCATGGCGGCGGAAACAGGGGAGGATGCCCTGGAGATCATCAAGGGCAACGCCTGCGATATCGTCATCATCGATTACCGTCTGCCCGGCATGGACGGCCTTGAGTTTTTAAAACGGGCCCAGCGTCTCAATGCCCGGTTCAAGAAAATCCTGATCACCGCCTACATGACCGAGCCGGTGATTGCCGAGGCCTTCCGTCTCGGAGTGCATGAGTTCATCGAAAAACCCTTTGCCATGGAAGATCTGGAGGAAGTCCTTGTCCGGATCCTTGAGAAAAAAAAACGAACCAACGGGCGAGGCCCGGTCAAAACTTAGCAAAGTCCGGGGGGAACTTGATCACAGGAGGTGCGGTATGAAGGAAGTTATCCCAAGGAAGCCGTTTTCAGAGCTCAGCACCGTGCGCAACGAGATGGACCGGCTGTGGAACCGGTTTCTGGATGATTGGCCATTGCCCGCCATGTTCACCAAGGGGTGGGCGCCGATGGCCGACATCTCGGAAACCAAGGACAAGCTGGTCGTCAAAGCCGAGTTGCCGGGACTTGACCCGGAAGACATCAAGCTGAGTCTCTCCGGCAACCTGTTGACCATTGAGGGCGAGAAGAAAAAAGAAAAAGAGGAAAAAGACGAGCACCATCACTATCTGGAGCGCTACAGCGGGGCGTTTCACCGATCGTTCCGCCTGCCGGTGGAGGTGCACGAGGACAAGATTGAGGCCAAATTCGACAAGGGCGTGCTCACCATCACCCTGCCCAAGACGGCAACGAGCAAAAAAAAGGAAATCAAGATCGCCAAGGCGAAATCATAAAAAAATTCCCCCCTGGGTTTTGCCTGGCCTTTCCTGATTCTTCCCGCCCCTGCCGCAACGGTGTCACCGCGGCGGGGGCGTTCTATTCCGGACGGAGCCCCGTTGCTTTCAGGCCCGAGGCATTCTTGAGGTTGGCGCCCTTGAGGTTGGCATTGCTCAGGTCTGCCTTGTAGAAATCAGCCTCTTCCAGATTGGCATTTTCCAGATTGGCTCCGGAAAGGTTGGCGCCCTTGAGGTTGGCCCCTTCCAGATCGGCGTCACGCAGGTTGGCTCCGGAGAGATTGGCGCGCTCAAGAAAGGCCCCTTGCAGCTTTTTCCCGGAAAGATCCTGGCCGGCAAGGTTGCATTCCACGCAGCGGTTGACTTGCAGGAGTTTCTCCAGATCAGTGAGCTTGGCGGGTTCCGGCGGCGGTATCGGTTCCGGTGTCGCGGCCAGGATCGGAGGGCTTGGCGGAGCCGGAGGCGCGGGGGGAGCAATGGGCGGGGCGGCGACGCTTGCCGCGGCGGGCATGGCCTCTGCCGGGGTAGTCTTGGCAACCGCCGGAGATACTGGGTCAGCGGCCGGCGCGCTGGGCAGGGGGGCGGCAGCGGCGGAGATCTCTTCCGCGTCCTTGGCCGGGAGCTGGCTGGGTGTTGGGGCAAGGCCGTCCTCGGCGATTTCGTTCTCCTGCTCGGAAGTGCCCATGGCCGTCGTTGTTTGCATCGCCGGAAAAGAAGGCGCCCACAGGGTTTCCCCCTGTCTCCGGTCCCGTTCCCGCGGGTCTTTTCTCTTGGGCGCGGAAATGGTTTTGTCACGGTACTGGGCGAGGAATGCATCGATATCCTCTTTGGTGCCCTGCTGCCGATCTTTTTCCAGAATCGTCCCCATCAGGTACGCCCCCTCAAAATCCGCGCCGGTCAGAATTGCCCCAGTGAGGTCTGCCTTGTAGAGATCGGCTCCGGCCAGGTTGGCTCCGGTGAGATTGGCCTGAGTGAGCTGTGCCTCTGCCAGGTCCGCCGTCTTGAGGCTGGCGCCTTGCAGGTTGGCACCGCTGAGGTTGGCGCCGGCCAGATTGGCCCGATTTAGGTTGAGCCCGACCAGATCGGCGCCGGCCAAGTCGCAGCCCGGGCAACCGTTTTGTGCAATCAGGCGTTCAATCTCGGGGCTGGCGCCCAGGGGGATGGGCACCGGAACCGCCGGTTTTTGCGGAACCCTCACCCGCGCAGGTTGCGGGGCAGGTGGGGCAACGGGTTTCGCCGCGGGTGCCTCCGGTGGCGGTTCGGGCAGGACGGCGGGTGCCGATCTTGGTGAATCTGTCCGCGGTGTTTTCGCTTCCGGGAGCGGAAGTTCCGCCGGAACTGGGGCGGGGTTCGTTGCGGGGGGTGGTTCCGGTTGGGAAGCTGCTGCCGGTTTGGCCGGGACGGACTGCGGAGGAGGTGTCTGCGCCTCTGTGTTTGCTTGGGGAGGGGACACGGGCGTGGCCGGTTCACCATTGCCCTGGAGCGGAGGAGTCACGGCAACCGGTGGCGGCAGGGGCTTTTCCGGTTCCTTCCGGGCATTTTCCGGGGGGGTGTAGGTGTTGCCCTCAAGGATTGCCCGCTCATGGTTGCTGTTGGCCAGGGAGGCGTTTTTAAGGTTGGCCCCTGAGAGAAAAGCGCCGGTGAGGTCAGCCTTGTAGAGGTCAGCTTCCTCCAGGCTGGCGTCGGTCAGGTTTGCCCCGGTGAGATCAACCGCCTTGAGGTTTGCGCCCTCCAGGTCGGCCTTCTCCAGATTTGCCCTGGAGAGATTGGCCCGTTCCAGAAGGGCGCCGGCAAGCTTTGCCCGGCGCAGATCAGCGCCGGAGAGATCGCATTCCACACAGCGGTTGGTGGTTTTCAGGGTCTCAAGGTCTTTTTCGTTGTAGGCCGCGGCTTGGCGGGGTGAGGCAGTCAAGCAAAGAGAGCAGAACAACAGGGCGGCCGCAGGTGTTTTTCTGTTTGAATGTGCCAACGTTTTGTGATCCCCCGGCCATCTTCATGATGGCGCAATGTGTGCTTGCTGGGCCAGATAACTGATTCGGAGGTGGAGCCGTGAACCACGCTTTGCCCGAAACCGTAAGTGATTGCAGAGCGCCCTGTGATTGCTTGCCCAGCCAGATTCTGATTACAACCCAGGGCCGGACTTTGTCAAGTCAAGATGCGGCTTCCTGGTGTCCGGAGGGGAACTGTTGGCAGCGTATTTGCCGCTGAGCGCGTATTTTTTTCCTGCCGGGCATGGATTTTTCGAGCAATCGGATGGTAAATTTGGTAGATAGGTGTTTCTTTTGATGTCTGAAATTTTTCACCAAAACAACGGGTTAGAGGTACTATGCTGGTAAAGGACATTCTCGACAACAACAGGTTTTCCTTCAGT
Source organism: Hydrosulfovibrio ferrireducens (assembly GCF_046883345.1). Classification (NCBI taxonomy): domain Bacteria; kingdom Pseudomonadati; phylum Thermodesulfobacteriota; class Desulfobulbia; order Desulfobulbales; family Desulfobulbaceae; genus Hydrosulfovibrio; species Hydrosulfovibrio ferrireducens. Next base: position 204,737 of record NZ_JALKCW010000010.1, read on the forward strand.
TTTGAATTTTTCCCGCCCAAGGATGAGCCGGGCTGGGAAAATCTTTTTGCCAACATCTCCGACCTGATGCCCTTAAAGCCCGCCTATGTCAGCGTGACATACGGGGCGGGCGGTTCGACCCGGGATCGCACCCACAAGCTGATCGTCAGGATCCAGCAGGAAACCAACCTCACCGTTGTCTCCCACCTCACCTGCGTTGGCTCAAACCGGGCGGAAACCGGAGAGATACTCCGCAATTATGCCGCAAGCGGGGTGGAGAATATCCTGGCCTTGCGCGGCGATCCTCCCAAGGGGCAGACCGATTTCGTTCATCCCCCGGACGGCTTTGCCTATGCCGCCGATCTGGTCGCCTTCATCAAAAAGAACTTCCCGCATATGGGCGTCGGCGTCGCCGGTTTTCCGGAGGGACATCCCGCCACCCCCAACCGGCTGCTGGAGATGGACTATCTCAAGGCCAAGGTTGACGCCGGGGCGGACTATATCGTGACCCAGCTCTTCTTCGACAATCGCGATTTCTATGATTTTCGCGACCGTTGCGAATTGTCCGGCATAACGGTGCCCATCATTGCCGGGCTCATGCCCATCACCACCAAGAGCGGCATGGTGCGCATGGCCGAGCTTGCCGCCGGGGCCAGGATTCCGGCCGCCTTGCTGCGTGCGCTGGATCGGGCCAGAAGCGATGAGCAGGTGGAAAAGGTCGGGGTGCACTGGGCCACCGAGCAGGTCCGCGATCTGCTGGACAACGAGGTGCGGGGCATTCATTTTTACACCCTGAACCATTCCCGCCAGGCTCTGGATATCTACCAGGCCCTCGGCGTGGAGGATTCCATCCAACTGGGCGCGTGAGCCGGGGTTTTCAGTCTTTGTCTTCCTGGGGCCGTGGGGTCCACCATTTGAAGATGCCGTAAACGGACAGCACCAGGTAGACCGAGAAAAGAAACGCTTCGGCCAGCATGCCCTTGTGGGAAAAGCTGACAATCCAGCCGATATTGGCGATGGTCCAGATGATCCAGCCTGCCACATGTTTCTGCAGGTTGAAAAGGGTTCCCAGTATGCTGAGCCCGGTGAGAATCCATTCGAACATGGCAAGTCCTTCATCGGCGGGGCGTTGCTTGTGCCGCGACGCTACCGCTCTGGTTTTTTGTTATGGGGCAAAGAGGAGTACGGCCCCAGCTTAAAGCCAAAGAGGGGCCTTAAGCAAGCATCAATCGTGAAAAAGGCGCGGAGCCGTGTTGGGTTTCGTGATAAATGACGTAATTTTATTGAGATAAAATCCCTCCCAGGGAGAAGACCACAAGGAGCACGATATGTCACAGGCTAAAAAAGGAGATAGCGTCAAGATCCATTATACCGGCACGCTGGAGGATGGGACGGTTTTCGATTCCTCCGCCGGGCGCGATCCCCTGGATTTCACCCTCGGCGGCGGTCAGGTGATCGTGGGCTTTGAGGAGGCTGTTTTGGGAATGGCCATCGGCGACAAGAAAAAGGTCACCATTCCCTCCCATAAAGCCTATGGCGAAAAGAATGAGGAGCTGGTTATCGAGGTGCCCCGCACTCAGGTTCCGCCGGATCTCAACCCGGAAGTGGACCAGAAACTGCAGATGGGCGGACCCAACGGCGAACTGGTTGTGGTCACGGTTGTGGCGGTAACGGACGAGGTTGTCGTTCTTGATGCCAACCCGCCCCTGGCAGGCAAGGACCTCATCTTTGATCTGGAACTGGTGGCTATTTCCTGAGCCGGGAAAAAGTGAGTCGGTCCCATGCCCTGGTAATCTTTTTTGCCGGGGCATTTTTTTTGCGCCGGGTCGCTTGCCTGTATCCTGCGGACAAAAGGGTGTGGTATACTCGGCGAAAGAAGGCTGGGACGCGCGCAGGCACATCGATAACAGGGATCAGGTCGGCCATGCAGAAGATCATTGACCAAGGGTTGTTTTTTCTCCAGAAAAATTGGGGGCTCGCCGTCCTGCTGGCCATGATCGCGGTGTTGTCGCAGGGGTGCGCCTCGCTGGTGATCCCCCCCATGGTCGGGCCGGTGGTGAAGAATCTCAACCGCCAGGCGGACCTGGAGCTGGTTTGTGACGGTGCGCCCTCCTACCTGCTGCTCCTAGATAGCATGCTGGTTTCCGATCCCGATAACGCCAGGTTGCTGATGCATGGCACCCAGGCCTATACGGCCTACGCGAGTCTCATGCCGGAATGCGGCCGCCCGGAACGGGCCGTGGTGCTGGGGGAAAGGGCCAAGGAGTATGGGCTGCGCCTGCTGGGCACGCACCCTGGCCTTGGCGGCGCGAATCAGATGCCGCTTGCCGGGTTCAGCGAGGCCCTGCAATCCGTTGGTTCCCGCGAGGTGGAAAAACTTTTTTGGGGTGGGTACGGCTGGGCCACCTGGATCGGTTTCAGCAAGGGGGCGCCCGCGGCGGTCGCCGATCTGCCCAAGATCGAAGAGCTGATGCTGCGGGTGCTGGCCCTGGACGAGGGTTTTTATCACGGCGGCGCCCATCTTTTTCTCGGCGTCTATTATGGCTCCCGCCCGGCGATGCTGGGCGGCAGGCCGGAAGTGAGCCGGAATCATTTTGAGAAGGCCCTGGCCCTGGGCGATCGGCGCTTTCTTCCGACCCTGGTGGCCTATGCCGAACACTACGCCCGGCAGACCTTTGACCAAGAGCTCTACGTCCGTCTCCTGGAGGAGGCGCTGGCCTTTGACCTTGCTTTAGCCCCGGACCTGACCCTGCCCAATGTTCTGGCCCAGCGGCGGGCCCGGAAGCTGCTGGCCCAGGTGGATGAATTTTTTTAACTGTCCAGCAGCACCCACCTGCTTTGTCAGCGGCCTACTCATGTGCGATAGCACACTTCGCAGGCCTCTTCCGCGCATCCGTGGCAGCAGTGAAGCGGCGCTGCTGAACAGTTACATGCTGGAGGTTTCGTCCAGTTTTGACCTCACGCTGGATAATTACGATTTTTTAGGAGAGAAGGTATGAATCGTCTGCTGCGTACGGTCTGTTTCGGCATCGCCCTTCTGGCGCTCATGGCTCCTCCGGGCGCCCAGGCCGCGCCCCGCTATCTTTTCAAGATCGCCACCCTTGCCCCGGATGGCAGCGTCTGGGCCAGGCGCTTCCAGGAATTTCAGAGCGAGGTGACTGCCAAGAGCAATGGCGAGATCGGCTTCAAGCTGTACATGGGCGGGGTAATGGGCGACGACCGGGCCATGTATCGCAAGATGCGCATCGGCCAGCTCCAGGGCGGCGGCTTTACCATGACCGGGATCAGCGAGACCGTGCCGGATTTCCGGATCATGGCCATCCCTTTTTTCTTCCGGTCCTACGCCGAGGTGGACAGGGTTGCCGAGGGTCTGTTCCCGCTGTTTAAAAAGGCCTTTCAAGAAAAGGATCTGGTCCTGCTGGCCATGACCGAGGTCGGTTTTGTCTACACCATGTCCAGCGAACCGGTGACCACCGTGGCCCAGTTGCGGGCGAGCAAGTGCTGGGCGCCGGAGAATGATCCCTTGAGCCGTGGGTTTCTCGAGGACATGGGCGTCACCCCAATCCCCCTCTCCATCCCGGACGTGCTCTCCTCCCTGCAAACCGGCATGATCAACACGGTGTTCAACGGCTTTTACGGCTCCATCGTCCTCCAGTGGTTTACCCGGACAAAATATATCACCGATACCCCCTTTGGCTACGCCTATGGCGGGTTGGTCTTTTCCAAGAGCGCCTTTGCCAAGCTCCCCCCCCACCATGCCGCCATGATGGAGGCTGCCGCGAAAAAACATTTTGCCGGCTTGTTGATCGATACCCGGCGCAGCAATGAAGAGGCCTTGGCCACCCTGAAAAAGAACGGCATCCAGTTGGTGCCGGCAGAGAAGGAAACCCTGCAACAGTTGCTGGCGGTGCGTGACCAAAAAACCGTGCCGCGTCTGGTGGGCACCGCTTTTTCCAAGGAGATCTACGCGGCGGCGACCCGGCTGCTTGCTGATTTTCGGGCGAAATCTCCCGCTGGGGGTGCGGCCAAATGAGCGAGCAACCGGGCCGGCTTTTTCGAGGAATCCAGCAGATAGGCAGATTGCTGGCGCGGCTTGAGGAGGGGGTTCTGTTGCTGCTGATCGCCGCCATGATCGGTCTGGCCTGCCTGCAGATCGTATTGCGCGATGTCTGGGGCGGGGGGTTGTCCTGGGCCGATCCGCTTCTGCGGGTCATGGTGCTCTGGACCGGGCTTCTCGGAGCCGTGGTGGCCACCAAGCTGGATAAACATATCTCCATTGATCTCGCTTCCCACCTGGTGCCCAAACCGATTTTTCGCTGGCTGCGGGTATTCAGGTCATTTTTTGCCGCCGGAGTTTGTGTGGTGCTTACCTGGATGGCCATTGATTTTGTCCGCCAGGAGGCGCTTTATGGCAACGGCCAGGCAATGGCCGGACTTGCCTCCTGGCAACTCAATCTGATTTTTCCCCTGGCCTTTGGCTCCATCACCCTCCGTTTTCTGCTCGGCGGCGTGCACAGTTTTCGCGCCGCCCTGGCCGGAAAAGATATCCGCTCTTTCGAGGAAACGGCCTAGATCCTGATATGCAATTCCTGCAACTGATAACCCTGGTTTTGGCCATATTGGGCAGCCCTCTTTTTGTGGTAATGGCCGCTTTGGCCCTGCTCTCCTTTTATGGGGCAGGCATTGATCCCTCGGTGGTGGTCATCGAGATGTCCCGGTTGGCCGAGACCCCCATGCTGCTTTCCCTGCCCCTTTTTATCCTCGCCGGGACCGTACTTTCCGAAAGCAAGGCGCCGGTGCGGTTGCTGGACCTGTCCAACGTGCTGCTGGGTTGGCTGCCCGGCGGGCTGGCGGTGATCGCCCTGGTGGTGTGTTCGGTTTTCACCGCCTTTACCGGCGCTTCCGGGGTGACCATTTTTGCCTTGGGGGGGTTGCTTTTTCCGGCCATGCTCAAGGACCGTTACCCCGAGCAGTTTTCCCTGGGGTTGATCACCACCTCCGGCAGCCTGGGCTTGCTCTTTCCCCCCAGCCTGCCCCTTATCCTCTACGGGGTCATAGCCGAGACCAGGATCGACCACCTCTTTCTGGCCGGGATTCTGCCCGGTCTGTTGATGCTGCTTCTGCTGGGCGCTTACAGCATTAAAAAAGGCGCGGCCACCCGTGGCCCCCGCAAGCCGTTGCCGGCGGGGGAGACGTGGCGGGCCTTGCGCGCCGCGGTCTGGGAGCTCCCTTTGCCGGTCATTGTGCTGGGAGGGATTTACGGCGGTTTTTTTGTCGTGGGCGAGGCGGCGGCGGTGACCGCCCTGTATGTTTTGCTCGTGGAGATGTGCGTGCACCGGGATATCACCCCGGCGCGGCTTCCTGCCCTCGTGGTGCGGAGCATGGCGCTCTTCGGGGGGATCTTCGTGGTGCTCGCCGCTTCCATGGCCTCCACCAGCTTTCTCATCGATCAGGAGATTCCGGCCCGGCTCTTTGATTTTATCCGGGAGCATATCTCAAGCAAGTACACCTTTCTTCTGCTGCTCAATCTTTTTCTGCTCGTTGTCGGCGCCCTGCTCGATATTTTTTCGGCCCTGGTCCTGGTGGTGCCGCTCATCGTGCCCATTGCCCAGGGGTATGGGGTCGATCTCACCCATCTTGGCATCATTTTTCTGGCCAACCTGCAGATCGGCTACTGCACCCCGCCGGTGGGGCTCGGTCTTTTTCTGGCCAGTTATCGTTTTGATCGGCCCATTGCCCAACTGTACACCGCCACCCTGCCGTTTTTGGGGATATTGTTCGTCACCCTGGGAATCATCACCTATTTCCCCCTGCTGAGCCTTTTTCTGGTCGAACTGTTCGGATAGCGTCAAGCCTCTTCGCCGGAAAATCTGACAGGCCACGCAGAAAACGATTCCCCCTTTTTGTGGCCGACCCCCAAGGCGCCCTTGTGAAGATACAAAGCCCAGGCCCAGTCTGTTTCAAAAAAGCTGGTGGTGGCAGACCAATAGGCCTCGCGCACCCGGTGGAACGGGTGACCGGCCGGCAGGGCCGGTTCCGCCTGCGAGCAGTCCACCAGCGATTCAAGGGCGTTTATGTCGGGGAGCCGCCAGTCGTTGCTGCCGTGCAGAGTGTTCCGGTTGATCTCGTCTATGAGATCCAGGGCCTGGCGCCAGGTCATGATTTTTCCGCCCAAGTCCCCATCCTTGAGCCAAATGAGGCGGGTCAGATTGTCGAGGACCGTTTCGCCGAGATCGGTAAAGCGCGGCTGCGGCCAGGCGAGGCCATGCCGGTGTTCGCCGTCCTGACCCGAGTTCGGGCAGGGAATCTCCCGCCCCAGGGCGTCATGGCAGGTTATCTGTCCGGTTCTTGGCAAAAGGTTGTATCCGGCGCCGCGAACCGGCCAAAACAGGGCATACTGATCCTTGCGCCCGTAAAACATGCGGGCGCCTTCGAGGTGGATCCACCAGGCATAGGCCGGGTGAATCGCCGCCGTGGTGGAAGTCCAGTACCAGCCCAGGAAGATGTTGGTGAACGGATGCTCCTCCGGCAATGAGGGTTTTTTCGCCTGATAGCTCATGAGCGAACGGAGCTCCCGGCGGTTGGGCAGCCGCCAGTCGTCATAGCCGGCCCATTTGTGGCGATTCATTCCGGCGATGAAGGCGAGGGATTCCTGCCAGGTCAGGGGGAATTCGTTCAGATTGGCGTCCCTGGCCCAGGCGAGTCCGGTGAGGTGGTCGAGAACGATTTCTTTTTCCAGGGAAAATCGTGGACTCGGCCATGGCAGGCCCAGGCGGAATTCCCCGTCCTGGCCGCTGCCGGGGCAGGGGATAGCGCCGCCCTCTTCGTCGTAGCAAAGGATTTGTCCGGTTTGCAATAAACCTGTTTTCATGGGGTATTCCGCAGGAGCAGGGTGGCTTGGCGTTGGCGAGATGTCTGGGGCAACTGTTGGTCCTCTTCCTCAGGCTTGCCCATGTCCGGTGAAGGGGACAAAGGCCACGGAGAGGATGCTCCGGCTGGTGACCCTTTTGCCGGATTTCTCCACCAGCAACAGATCCTGGGGCAGATGCGGGCGGCCCACCGGAATCACCAGCCTGCCGAAGGGGGAGAGCTGCTCGATCAGGGCTTGTGGTATACGGGGCGCCGCGGCGGTGACGATGATTCCGTCATAGGGGGCATGCTCCGGCAGTCCGGAAGAACCGTCGGCGGCGAGGACCTCCACCGCGTCGTACCCCAAGTGCCGCAAGCGGTCGGCAGCTTGCCGCGCCAGTTCGGGAACGATCTCCAGGCTGTATACCCGTTTGACCAATTGGGAGAGAACCGCGGCCTGATAGCCGGAACCGGTGCCGATTTCCAGGATGGTGTCGTCGGGTTCCGGCTCCAGCAGGTCGGTCATCAGTGCGACGATAAAGGGCTGGGAAATGGTCTGGCCGTTACCTATGGGCAGGGGATTGTTGTCGTAGGCGTAGGGCTTGAGTTCGTCCGGGACGAAGTCCTCGCGCCGTACCGTGGCCATGGCGTCAAATATCTGCTGGCGCAGGGTGTAGCGGCCGGTGAGGCCGCCGGTAAAACGGCATTCGTCTTCGATGGTGCGGAGCATGCCCTGTATCGTTTCCGCGCTCATGATCACCTCCGATCCGCACGGGATGGAATTGACTGCACTCGAACAGCGCCTGTTCTCATGATTGCTCATACGGCCGGTGGAAGTCAAAGATTTTATCGTTCCGGGGGGCAGTGGCGGCACGGCAGGGCGATGGCGGATTGCAGGAAGCCCTTGCCGGGCAATACTGCCATTCGTGGCCGTCGCGACGGCTGGGAAACGGACACGGGGATTATTGCGTAACAACGCTTAAAAACTTGTGCCGCAAGACAATACAGATTAGTAAAAATAGAGGAAGCACTTCTTCTTTTCCCCTCAGACGGTGGCGGACAGTATGGAATTCATCATGATACGGGCCGGCTTTCTTTTTGACTGGATCGAGCTGCATCTGGAAAGCAAACAGGGCATGAAGTTTTTTGCCACGGTGCTGGTGAGTTTCTTTGTTTCCGCCATTATTCTCATCGAGTTGAACCGAAGGCTTCTTGTGCCCGAGCCGTTTGCCTCGCATGTTTCCCTTTCCCATCTTGCCGCCATTGAGCAGGCTTTCAACCTCTTGCTGGCCTTGGAGGTGGTGAGCCTTATCCTCAGCCTGTCCCACTCGGTCACCAAATCGGTGGGCAAACAGTTTGAAATCCTTTCCCTGATTCTCCTGCGGGATACCTTCAAGGAGTTTTCCCATTTCAGTGAACCGCTGCTCTGGGCGGAGATTGCCCCAACCCTGGGAAATATTATCGCCTCGGCGATTGGCGCGCTGCTTATCTTCGTTGTCCTGGGTTTTTTTTACAAGACCCAGCGCTCCCACCCGATCACCGGGGATGAGAAAATCCGCAGCCACTTCATCCTTGCCAAAAAGATGATCGCCCTGTTGTTGCTGGTCTCTTTCGTGGGCATCTGCCTCAATGACCTCTGGGGCTATTTTGCCCATGGGCTGCCGGAAAACGCCTTTGCCTCCTTTTACACCCTGCTTGTTTTCAGCGATGTGCTGGTGGTGCTCATTTCCCTGCGCTACAGCGCGCAGTACCAAGTTTCTTTCCGCAATTCCGGCTATGCCGTGGCCACGGTTCTTATCCGGCTGGCCCTGATTGCGCCGATCATCGTCGGCGCCGTGATCGGGGTGGGCACCACCTTGTTTGCCCTGGGGATCAGTCTGGCGTACAATGCTTTTGCTCCCCAACCGGAAGCGTTTGTCTGTAAAAACTAAAAAAACTCCGGGTCGCGGGCCTCAATTTTTACTGCGGCCGAAGTGCAACTACGGTATATAACCGGTGGAATATATGGTGGTTTTGTCCCGTGACTCCGGAGAACAATGAGGTGTTGCTATGGGTGTCTGTCGTATAGTGCTGGCTGATGATCATGCCCTGATCCGGCATGGGGTCAAGAAAATGATTGAACAGGACCCCGCGCTCAAGGTGGTCGGCGAGGCGGCCGACGGTCTGGAGCTCATTGCGCTGTTGAAAACCATCCCGGCCGATCTTGTCATCCTCGACATCTCCATGCCCAACCTGCGAGGGATCGAGGCGATCCGCGAGGTGCGCAAGATCTGTCCTGCGATCAAGGTGCTCATGCTGACCATGCACAAGGGCGAGCAGTACCTCTGTTCCTCCTTTGCCTCCGGGGCGGACGGCTATTTGCTCAAGGAGGATTCCGACACCGAGCTGCTGCCGGCCATCGCCAGGGTTCGCCAGGGCGAGTTGTACATCTCCCCCAATCTGGCCGGAGAATTTCCCGAAGACGTCATCGCCTCCTGTAGCCGCCGTGGCGATGGATTCGGCGAGATCCTGACCCCGAGGGAAAAGCAGATCCTGCAACTGGTGGCCGAGGGGGTAACGAGCCGGGATATCGCCGACAAGCTCGATATCAGCAAACGGACCGTCGAGCACCATCGGGCCAACATGATGAAAAAGCTCAACATCAAGCGCGTTGCCGACCTTATCAAGTATGCCATCGGCAGGGGGCTTTCCGACACCCCGCCAGAGTAAATTGATTCGCCCCCCTTTTTCATAAGAACAGTTTGCGACACCTTTGTCCCAATGCGGCACTGCCGCATCCGCCACAGGAGGAAGAGTATGAAAAAAGCCGTTGGTCTTCTCTGTTTGTTGCTGGCCATATTTTCATGGGTGGGCGTGGGGATGGCCCTTGACCCCCTGGAGGTGCGGACCCTCAGCCCGCAAGCGAAGCTGAGCTTTCAGCCGCTTGAGCAGGGCAAGGTTCTGGTCTCGGTCCAGGACAAGTCCGGGGATGCCATTTTGGGCTTGCAGAAAGAGGATTTTTCCATCAAGCAAGGACTGAAAACAGCGAAGATCATTTCGGTGGAGGATGTCCAGGAGCAACGGAACATCGGCCTCAATATCGTGCTGGTGGTGGACAATTCCTATTCCATGGAGCAGCGCAAGGCGGTGGAGCCCTTGCTGGCGGCCATGGACAGCTTTCTCACCTTGGTCCGGCCCATTGACAATGTCCATGTCGTCACCTTTGTCGATCCGGGGACGAGTCTGCCCCGGGTCTCCACCCGAACCTTCCAGGCAAACGAGGTTCCGGCCTTGAGTCAGTTCTTGCGGAGCAGTTTTTTCCCCGCCACCACCGACGGCACCTACCTCTATGACAGCATGCACAAGGGGCTGGAGATTATTCGCCAGATGCCTGCGGACAGCCAGAAGTTCATGCTCATTTTTTCCGACGGCGAAGACATCAACAGCACGCTGAAGAGGGAGGAGGTGCGCTTGGCGGCCACGGGGGTGAGCAATTTTTCCGCCTATGCCGTGGACTACATGGACAAGCCCGGCCTGGATCCATTCCTGACCTCCTTTGCCCAGGGCCATAACGGCATGATCCGCAAGGCCACCTCGGCCAATGATTTTCTGCCCATTCTCAAGAGCTTCTCCACCACCATTTTTCACCGTTACCTGGTCACCTACCGGTTCCTTGCCCCGCCCGCCGGAACCCTCGTCAGCGCGCCTGCCGCCGTGAATATCGAGGAGGTAACCGTGATGGACAGCTCTCCCATGCTGAACCATGTCTATTTCGACACCGGAAAAAGCCGTATCTCCGAAAGATACGTCGTCCTGGCTCCGGCGGAGACCGCGAACTTTTCCGAAGAGAAGCTGAAAGACACGATGGAGAAACACCATCAGGTCCTTAACGTCATCGGCAAACGGCTGCAAGCCAACCCCGAGGCCCGGATAACCCTGGTGGGCTGTAACTCCAACAGCGGCGTGGAAAAAGGGAAGATCGGGCTGGCAAGGAGCCGGGCCGAAGCGATTTTCGCCTATTTTGAGTCCGTATGGGGCATTGATCTGTCACGGATGGAAATCAAGGCGCGGAACCTTCCCGCCGTGCCCAGCACCAGCCGGGTGCCGGAAGGCGTTGTGGAAAATCAGCGGGTTGAGATTCTTTCCACCCATCCCGCCATCCTCGACACCATCAAGAGCACCTATGTGCAGGAGCAAGCCGATACCAAGGAGTTGCGGTTCGCTCCCACCCTGCAGGGGGAAACCGAGATCGAGAGCTGGCAACTCAGGCTGCTGGGCGCGGACAAGGTGCTGGCGACCAGGGAGGGCGCGGGCGCTCCGCCGGCGGAGGTGGCCTTTGCCCTGGAAACGCTGGGGTTGGGTAACCTTGTGCAACTGGGGCAGGTCAGCGCCGACCTTGAGGTGAAAGACAAGGAAGGCAACGTGTTCAGCACCGCCTCCGCTCCGGTCGCGATCAATTTTATCCGGCGGGAGGAGCGCATCGCCCAGAAGATCGGGAGCAAGGTCGTGGAGAAATATGGGTTGATCCTCTTTGACTTCGACCGGGCCGATCTGAAGGATCGCAACCAGATCATCGTCAACCGGGTGCTCGCCCGGGTTGCGGAACTCAAGGGGGTTGCCATGGACATCGCCGGGCACACCGATAGCATCGGCAAGGAAAAATACAATATTGAACTGTCCGGGCGGAGGGCAAAAGCGGTGTACGACTCCACCGTGCAGAGCGGGATAGTCGCAGAAGCCCAGATAACCCATGCGGGCAACGGCCCCAATAATCCGCCCTACGACAACAGCCTGCCCGAAGGGAGATCGCTCAACAGGACGGTGGTCATCAATCTCCAGTATACGGAGTAATTATTTGTGGCGGCCATGGGCTGCGTATCGGTTGATCGTCCGTTTTTTTTTATTGTTTGCCAAGGAGGTGAAGGTTGTGCGTTTTCCAGGAATGAGCAAGAAGCAGGGTTTTTACGCGCTGCTAGAAAAACAGGCGCAAGCCGCGGTGGATGCGGCCAAGGAATTTCAGGCCTTGGTCAATGATTTCGCCAATCTTGACCGGTACGCGGCAAGGATCAAGGAGATAGAGAGCGACGCAGACCACATCACCCATGAGCTTGCCAACCGGATCGACGCCACCTTTGTCACCCCTCTGGACAAGGAAGACCTGCACGCCCTGTCCAGCGAACTGGACGATGTGACCGATTGCATCGAGGCCTGCTCCGGCAGGATGGCGCTTTACGAACTGAAGCAACTGCGGCCTGATTTGGCTGGGCTGGTGGTGCTGCTGGTGCAGATCACCGAAGCCACGCTGGAGGCGGTCAAGACGCTGCGCACCAAGCCAAACCGGGATAAAGTTCAGGACCTTTTTATTCGCATTCATCAGATCGAAAACGAGCACGACGCGGCCTTCCGCAAGGCGCTTGCCTGTTTGCTCAACGCCCCGGATGCCGACCCGATCAACGTGATCAAGTGGAAAGCGGTGTACGACCGGATCGAAGTGGCGGTGGACAAATGCGAGGATGTCGCCCATATCATCGAAAGCGTGGTCGTGAAGTATGCTTAGCCTGTCCCTGGTGCTCGTGCTGGTTGTGGTCTGCGCCTTGGCCTTCGACTATATCAACGGCTTTCACGATACGGCCAACGCCATCGCCACGGTGGTTTCCACCCGGGTGCTTTCGCCGAGAAAGGCGATTATCATGGCGGCCTGTCTCAATTTTGTCGGCGCCCTGTTCTCCACCCAGGTGGCGATCACCGTGGCCAGCGGCCTCCTCGACACGGCGCGGTTTCAGGTCGCGGATATTCATCAGCCCGCAGCGTTGGCCGCCAAGCTGCAACATCCCGCTGATCCGGTTTCCCAATATCTGGCAACGCGGCTTTCCCCTGCAACCCAAGGGCTGCTCGGGCAATACCCGGCAGGCGGCGCTGTTTCCCAAGAGTTGCAGGAGGCCCTGGTGGCTGACTTGAATCGCGCCATCACCCAAACCGATCTCTACTCGGCCGAGCGGTTCGCCGGAGTCGCGCTCAAGGAGAAGACAGAGGCAAAGGCCAAGAATTCCAGCACGCTGAAACCGGAAGAACTGGCCAACACGAACCGGGCGCTGCTGGAAAAGGGGTATCCTCAGGAGCTTGGTTCCAATCAGCAGACGTTTCAGGTCGTTATCCTGGCTGCCATCCTCGGGGCAATCGTCTGGAACCTGATCACCTGGAAATTCGGCATCCCCAGCAGTTCCTCCCATGCTCTGATCGGCGGCTTGTGCGGCGCGGCCATTATCCACGGCGGGCTGCCTTCCGTCCTCTGGGGCGGAATTGTGCACAAGGTGCTTATTCCCCTGGTGGGTTCTCCGGCCATGGGCTTTATCATCGGCTTTTTGCTGATGGGCGGGATCTTTAAAACCCTTGCCAACGTGCATCCCGGGCGGGTGAGCGCGAGCTTTCGCAATCTGCAGATTGTTTCCGCCGCAGCCATGGCCTTTACCCACGGCCTCAACGACGCCCAGAAGAGCATGGGCATCATCACCATGGCCCTGGTCAGCGCCCGGATGATCCCCGAGCCCGTGGTTCCCTTGTGGGTGGTGCTCTCCTGTGCCACCGTCATGGCTCTGGGCACCTCGGTGGGCGGCTGGCGGATCATCAAGACCATGGGGCATAAGATCATCCGGCTGGAGCCGGTGCACGGCTTTGCCGCCGAGACTTCCTCCGCCATCGTCCTCTTTGTCACCAGCCATTTCGGCATGCCGGTGAGCACCACCCACGTCATCTCCGGCAGCATCTTCGGGGTGGGCACCAGCAAACGGCTGTCCGCAGTGCGTTGGGGTGTGGCGCAGAGCATGGTCATGGCCTGGGTCTTGACCCTCCCCGCCGCAGGGCTGGTTGCCGCGCTTTCCTATGAACTGTTGATGCTCATGGGGCTTGGCAGGTAGGAGGAAAAGAGGGGGGGTGCTTTGCCTGGAGTAGGACTACGGGAGAAGTTGCTTGCCTTGTTCGGTTTTTGTTTATTTTCCTGGCTATCATGATTTTCGGCATGATAGCCAGCTCCGCAGAATAATTTGTTAGCCTTGCATGTCTTTCGCACCGCCAACTCAGCCATTTCGTATGAGCGATGAAGTTTGAAATTGGAGATGAAACAGATCAGGCGCTCACAACAACGCTTGTTCATGAGTTTGTTCTCTGTAAAGACAGCTTTGAACGTTTCGCTGCTTTAGCAAAGATGAACATCATGGGGCGCCGCGACAAGGCCACAAAGATAAGGTGCTACGATGCCTACGCCAGTTTTCTTCATCATCTCTATGAATTCTACGTGGGGTGCATCAAGCGAGATTTCCGAAGCACTGTAAATGTACAAAGTAGAGTGCTCGATCAAATATTCAATCGTGAAGTTACAAAGTTGCTAAAGAATAGGGTTGACGCAATAAAGGGTGGTTACGCGCCGTCCTGGGAAAATCATATTTCCGTCTATCAAGTGGAAGTGCCCGCCGAATTTGGGGCGCAGTTCAGAAAAATCAGAAACAGAACAGTTCACGCAAGCACCAAACGCTCTTCGCCGGGAGACGAGCTCCCGCTTGGACAGTTTTACGAGAAATACCACGGATTCGTTTACCTTCTTTACTACTCGCCCCAGTGGCTTTGGACGGTAAAAGACATCGAGACACAGGATTGGAAATCAATTGAAGAATTTGATCTTGCAGTTCGTAGGTCGGGTAGAGGAACGAAACCCGACGTTTAAACGACAACATCATCCACCGTTCGACTGAAAACTGTTGGGTTTCGCAGGGCTCTACCCAACCTACGAACTGGCTATCATGATTTTTGGGCGTGATGAAAAAAAATAGGGGCATCCCCTTATTTTCCCCGGCAAACCCTTCACTGATCGAGGGCCTTCTCCCGCGATGATCATCAACTTTTGGGGAAACCTGAAAGAGCTGTTGCGCCCGCCGTTCCGTGGGCAACAGCGGGTTGCGTACGAACTCACCCGGCAGGCCTCGGTTAAGGATATCGTCGAGGCCTTGGGAGTCCCGCATACCGAGGTGGGACGCTTGGTTGTTGCCGGGAGGGAAATCTCTTTTGCCGCTCCCGGCGCCGATGATGACACCCTTGATGTATACCCCATCTCTCCCCCTGTGGATGTAACGACTCCAACCCTGCTCCGGCCCGAGCCCTTGCCTGGTATCACCTTTGCCGTGGATATGAATGTCGGCAAACTGGCCACCTTGCTGCGCATGGCAGGCTTTGACACCTTGTACCGCAGCGATATCTCCGATCCGGACCTTGTTGCGGTTGCCGTGCGGGAAAAACGCATCCTGCTGAGCAAGGATACGGATCTTTTAAAGCGAAAAGAGGTGGTCTTTGGCTATCTCGTTCGAGAGATCCAACCGGAAAAACAGTTGGCTGAAATTGTTCATCTTTTTGGGATAAGGGAACAATTCAAGCCGCTGAGCCGATGCCTGCGCTGCAATGCGCTTTTGCTACCAGTCGAGAAGCGGCAGATCCTGGATCGCTTGGAGCCGCTCACCCAAAAAATATTATCAGTTGTTCCAGCGATGTCCCTGCTGCGACAGGATATATTGGCCGGGAACCCATCGGGACACAATGCTTTTGATGTTGGCTCGCTGCGGAGCATGAATGACCGGTCATGTTCTCCGTTGTTTCTTTTTTGCGTGTTCGTTCTTATTCTATTAAAAGAAAAGTAATTCCTGTCGAGACACTCTTCACCAGGAGGTGGGTTATGGCGGATATCGGAAACGCGAAATTGCAGGGGCAGTCCTTCAACGCGATGCGGGCACAGTATGCCAAAGTCCAGCCTGCCGGGGAAAAGCGCGGACAAGGATCGGAGAAGGTTACGACCTTGGAAGCGTCCCTTGCCATGCAGGAGAAGACGGTCGATTTTCTGCTGGCGGCAAAGACCAAGGCCAAGGATCGCTTCGCAACGCAGTACGGCCTTGTGAAACGGGGCGAGGAAGAGACGCGGGATCTTGAAAGTTTTCAGTACAAGGGGAAATCCCTGGCCGACTTAAGCCCCGAGGAGGCGCAGACCCTGATTGCCGAGGACGGGTACTTCGGCGTCAGCAAGACGGCGGAGCGCCTTGCCGGATTTGTCCTGACCGGCGCCGGGGACAGCCTGGAACGATTGCAGGCCGGGCGTGAAGGCATCCAGAAGGGGTTCGAGGAGGCGGAACAGGCTTGGGGGGGAAAGCTGCCCGAGATCAGTTACCAGACGCTGAACAAGGCCCTGGAGATGATCGATGCCAGGATACAGGAGTTGGGCGGCGGGGCGCTGGTCGATGTGAAAGCCTGAGTGTGACCTGATAGACGAATTGGGCCGGAGCCGCACGATTGGTCATGCCAAACCGTTGTGGGCACAGGCGGGATCGCCGTTTTTGCGGGAAAGCCTTGATGAGTATGCGGAATTAAGCAGTGCCTTCCCCAGCATCTTGCAGTAAGGTGCCGCTCTGCTCGTTGTCCGCCGGAAGTTTTCGGCCCAAAAAGGAGAAGGCCCCGATTGATTGAAAATAGCACATGCAGGTTGAGCCCCAAGGAGTTCGGGGGTGGTGTCCCAATTGCCTCGGCAGAGAGTTTTGCCAACGGCGTGTATTCTTCCGTGGATGCCGCCACTGCCTGCGAATTGGCTCGGCTGCGCAACGAAGACGGCGTTGTTTCAAGTTGCGGGTCGGGTTGTTGTCATTGCTGCCGGTATCATATCCTGACCAACATTGTCGAGGCCCAGACCTTGGTGCAATACATCAAGCGGGAATTGTCCGCCGGGCAGATTGACGCTCTGCGGCTGCGCACCAAACAATGGCATGAGTGGGACAATTCAAGGCCGGGCAGGCCGTCGGGCGTCACCGACGGGCAGGCGGATCTTTCCGCTTACGAGCATTGCTGCCCTTTGGTGGTGGATGGCGTCTGCTGCGTTTATCCCGTGCGGCCGGTGGTGTGCCGAGCGCATTTCGTCTCGTCGCATCCCCGATCCTGCTGGGCTGCGAACGATCCGGAATCGCGCGAAGATGCTCCGGTGGTGCTCAAGTCCGTGGTGGCGGCGGCAGGGCCGTTTTCCTTGGTCATGCGGGATCATATCGAGGAGGCGGGTATGGATTTTACCCGCTCGCTCATGCTTCTTCCGCAGTGGCTGGCCGTTGAGATGGGCTGGGATTTCGCCATTTCCCCGTGAGTTCTCGCGGAGCGATCACCCAACCGGCCGGCGTGCCGCAGCCAAGACGTCACCCTTTCAACTGAATTTCGCCAAGGCCTTCTTGGCTGAGGTGCGCAATTCATCCCAAGCCTTATCAACCCCATGCTTGGTAATCTGCCAGGCATCCTCGCTTGCAGCCGCAAGGCTGCGGGCATTTTTCTTGAGTTCCTCGATCTTTCTTTCAAGTTTGTGGATTTCGGCGAGGGCCTCTATTTTGCCGGCTCCCATTTTTTTTTGCGATTTCATTTTCAGGTCGGCAAGCTTGCTGGCCAGGGTTTGCAACTCGGTCTGCATCTTTTTGAGGTACAGATTCTTGGTCTGTTCATATTTCTTTTCAAGCCCCTTTGCCGGCAAGCAGGCATTCCGCCAGGCGCAGGATAATTGATTGCAGTAATCCTTTGCCGTTTCAAAGCAGGGGAAATTGCCCTCCTTGCTCTGGATGGCCCGAATCAAGTCCACCTTCTTCATCTTGCCGGCCTGGATGCCCAACTGTTTTGCTTTTTCCTTGATTTCCGTCATGTTCATTGGTGTTCCTCCCTAACCAGAAAGAGTATTCATCCTGTAGTAATGATGATCGATCATTGTGAAATGGAATGTCAAGGGGATATTTTTTTGAAAAAGGAGGATCGCCCAAGCAGCCTGTCCTGCATGACGAAGGAGGAGATGCGGAAAAAAACGGATTTGGTTCTTGTGTTTTCCCCTCCTGCTGGATGTATAATTTAACCATGGGAGATGGCCATTGCGGCAATATGGCTTGGCTGGTCTACCCGTGCAGGAACTGTGCTGCCTGAAACTGAACCAAAGGACAAGGAGAGAAACCTCATGGACAAAGGCCAATTTGGAAGAAGAGACCGGCTGATTCAGGAAAAGCGGCATGACACCTATCATGAGCGGCGGAAATTGCCCGAGCCTACGGTGTGCAGCGAATGCAACGCAGTGTTCCTGGAGGGACGCTGGGCGTGGTGGGAACCGGCGGTCAATGCCCATGCCATTGTGTGCCCGGCCTGCCAGCGCATCAAGGATAATTTCCCGGCCGGCACCCTGGAGATTCGGGGGGGATTTTTCGCAACCCATCATGAGGAGATCACGAATTTAATCCACAACCTGGAAGCCCAGGAGAAAAAAGCGCATCCCATGGAGCGGCTCATGGCCATTACCGAGGAAAAAGAGTGCACCACTGTAACCACCACCGGCATCCATCTGGCCCGGCGGATTGGCGAGGCCTTGAATAATGCCTATCAGGGTGAGCTTGATTTCGCCTACGGCGATGGAGAAAAAAGCATCCGACTCAACTGGGTTCGGGAATAAGCGATCCGAGTGATTGAGAAAAGGCTCGGGAGGCCCTGTTTGGTTGTCCGGCATGAGGGCTGGTCTCCCGGGTCTTTCCTCTCTCAGCCTGTGTCGTTTTCAGGAGAGTTATGGAAAAAAGATCCGGAATCATTGTTGATCCTGTGGCCCGCCGGCAATTTTCCGGGACCCTGGTTATCGATCAGGGCCGAATTGTTGAAATTCTTCCCGACTCTGCGGTTAAAGGCCCTTTTCTCCTGCCGGGCCTGATAGATTCCCATATCCATATCGAAAGCTCCATGCTGACTCCGGCCGCCTTTGCAGCAAAAGCGGTGTGCCACGGCACGGTGGCGGTGGTGGCAGATCCCCATGAGATCGCCAACGTCCTCGGTGTTGACGGCATCGATTTCATGATCGACAGCGGCCGACAGGCGCCGCTCAAGTTTTATTTCGGTGCGCCCTCCTGCGTGCCTGCCACCGGGTTTGAAAATAATGGGGCAACGCTTGATGCCCTGGCGGTGGAAACGCTGCTCCGGCGGGAGGATATCTTCTTTCTCGCCGAGATGATGAATTTTCCCGGGGTCATCGGCCGGGACCCGGAGGTCATGGCCAAGCTTGGCGCCGCCGCGAAGATGGGCAAAAGGGTGGACGGCCACGCCCCCGGTTTGCGCGGGGATGCGCTGGCAGCTTACGCGCAGGCGGGGATTTCCACCGATCATGAATCGGGTACCCTGGAAGAGTGCTACAAGAAATTGGCCCTGGGCATGAAAATTCTCCTGCGCCAGGGCTCAAGCGCCCGCGATTTCGAGGTGTTGCATCCGCTGATTACCAGCCATTCCGCCCGATGCATGCTCTGCAGCGATGATCTCAAGCCCGCGGATCTGGTTCGCGGCCACATCAATCTGCTGGTCAAACAGGCGCTCAGCCTGGGGCATGATCTCTTTGATATCCTGCAATGCGCCTGCGTCAATCCGGTGCGCCATTACCGGCTCGCTGTCGGGTTGCTGCAAAAGGGAGATCCGGCGGACTTCATCGTGGTTGAGGATCTTGAGCGCATGGAGGTCGGCGAGACCTGGATTGCCGGGGAAATGGCAAGTCTTAGAGGGCAGCCTCTTTTTTCGGCCAAGCCGCCCAGGCCGGTCAATCGCTGTAATGCGGCGCCGATTGCGGCAGGGCAGTTGCAGGTGCGGGCACAGGGTGGACGGGTGAAGGTTATTGAGGTGACGGACGGCCAGATTGTCACCGGCTGCGGGTTTTATCCCCTGGCAACGGGCAGCGCGGTTGTCGAAGCGGACCCGGATGCGGACCTGTTGAAGATCCTGGTCCAGAACCGCTACAGGCCTGCGCCTCCCGCCATCGGCTTTGTCCGGGGATTCGGCTTGAAGCACGGGGCCATGGCCTCGTCCATCGCCCACGACTCCCACAACCTCATCGCCATTGGCAGCAACGATCTGGATCTGGCCCGGGCCGTGAACCTGCTCCGGGAAAGCAGCGGCGGTATCTGTTTTGTGCAGGGGAAGGAAGAGTGGAGGATGGCCTTGCCGGTGGCAGGCCTCATGGGGCTTGGGAGCTGCGAGGAAATGGCCGGAAACTACAGCGCCATTGAGCAACGGGTCAAGGAAAACGGCTGCTTTTTGCAGACCCCCTTCATGACCATGGCCTTTCTGGCCCTGCCCGTAATCCCAGCGCTGAAGATCACCGATCTGGGACTTTTTGACGGGGAAAAATTCGCACTGACCGACCTCTTTGTCTGAGATCCCCGGGAAATCGACGATCCTGCCCTAGCCCTGCATGCGGTAGCCGATGCCGCGTACGGTTTCGATGTGTTTGCCCGCTTCGCCCAGCTTTTTCCGCAACCCGAACACCTGCACGTCCACGGCCCGGGGAGTGATGACGTAGTCGTAGCCCCGAACCCCGTCGATGATCTGCTGGCGGTTGAAGACCCAGCCCGGTCGCCGGGCCAGCAGCTCCAGGATGGAAAATTCCGTCACCGTTAGGGGGATGGCTTCCTCGCCCACCAGCACCTCGTAGCGGTTGGGGTCGATGGTTATCCCGTGGATGGTGAGCGGGCCGGTTTTTTTGCTTCCGCCCCCTTCCTCGCTCAACCCCTCCTTGCGGCGCAGGGCGGCCTTGATCCGGGAGATGAGGATTTTGGGGCTGAAGGGCTTGGTGATGTAGTCGTCCGCCCCGAGATCGAGGCCCGCGGCCATGTCGTTTTCTTCGCTTTTGGCGGTGAGCATGACAATGGGCAGATTCTTGGTTTTCGGGTCCTTGCGCACCAGCTTGCAGATCTCGAAGCCGCTCAAGCCGGGGAGCATGAGGTCCAGCACGATCAGCTCCGGCTTTTCCCGCTTGATGACGCTGAGCGCCTGCTCGCCGTTGTCGGCATAGAGCACATGGAAACCAGCCTTGGCCAGGTTGTAGCCCACCAACTGCTGGATGTTTTCGTCATCTTCCACGACAAGGATGGTTTCTCTGGCCATTGCTTTCTCCGCAACCGTCCAGGAGCACCGCATCTGCTTTGTCATCGGCCTGGTTCGCATACCTGGTGTATGGCGAACAGGCCTCTTCCGCGCATCTACGGCACTCCTGAACGGTTGCAATCCTGGGGCTGCCGGAAGTTTATGGGCGGCCCCGTATGAAATTTATTTATCCTGGGCAGTGTGACTGTGACAGTTTCCGTAAGGCTATCGTGTTATATGATGGCGGACAATCTTGCCCTGCGCCATATAAATAATGTCTTCGCAGATATTGGTGCAGTGGTCGGCTATGCGTTCCATGCTTCTGGCCACGCTGATCAGTTTGGCCAGATAGACCTGCTGGGCAGGGTCGCGCATGATGATCTCCTCCATCTCGGTGCGAATGGCGCCCTTGGCCCGGTCCACCTCGTCGTCCTCCAAACACACCTTGTAGGCCAGGTCGGTATCCTCGCTGACAAAGGCCTCCATGGTATTCTGAAACATCCAGATGGTTTTTGCAAACATGGCGTTGAACATCTCGGGAATCTGCATGCCGTCGGCGGCAAAGTGGACCGGGTCGATGTCGTGGAGCAGGATGACCTTGTCCGCGATCTTGGCGGCCAGATCGCCGATGCGTTCCAGATCGTTGTCGATCTTGAGCACGGTGACGATGAAGCGCAGGTCGCCGGCCACGGGTTGGTGCAGGGCCAGGAGGCGCAGACATTCCTCTTCCACGCTGATCTCCATGGAGTCGATCTCGCCCTTGTCCGTGGCGATCACCTGCCGGGCCAGGTCGGGATTTTTTCCCCACAGCGCCTTGACCGCTTTCTGCAGGTTTTCCTGCACTGCCGTGCCGAGAAAGACGATCTGGTTTTTGAGTTTTTCTATTTCCGTCTGGATGTTTTTAGCCATGGAATTGCTCCTTATTGTGCATAAAACCACCGCATTGAGCGGAGGATCCGGAAAGTTTTGCGCGATCCGGTATTATTGCCAGTATGTTTGTTCATTTTCTTTGCTTGCCCAAAGAAAACGAACCAAAAGAAAGGGCACCCAGTCACTTGTCCCGCCGCAGGCGGGATTCCCTGTGCTGCTCGTCTTGGCCGGGCGCTTGCAAACTCGGCTTCGCCTCAAACAGTGCAAGCACCTCATTCGGCCAAGGCTGCGCTGCTCGGCGGCGTAACAATGGGAAAGTTCGTAACCGGCCAGCAGTGCCGCAGATGCGAGGAAGAGGTCTGCGAAGTGTGCTATTGCACATGAGCAGGCCGATGACAAAGCAGATGCGGTGCTGCTGGCCGGTTACTCTCAGCCGAAGCGGCCGGTAATGTAATCCTCTGTTTCCTTTTTTTCCGGCATGGTGAACAGGGTCTGGGTCGGCCCGTATTCGATCAACTCGCCAAGGTACATGTACGCCGTGTAATCGGAGATGCGCGCCGCCTGCTGCATGTTGTGGGTGACGATGATGATGGTGTACTCGCCCCGCAGCTCGCGGATGAGATCCTCGATTCGCGAGGTGGAGCGCGGGTCCAGGGCCGAGCAGGGCTCGTCCATGAGGATGATCTCCGGGCTTACCGCAATGGCGCGGGCGATGCAGAGCCGCTGCATCTGGCCGCCGGAAAGGCCCATGGCCGACTGGTGCAGGCGGTCCTTGACCTCGTCCCAGAGGGCGGCCCGTTTTAGGCATTTTTCTGCGGCCTCGTCGAGCACGTTTTTGTCTTGGATGCCCGCGATCCTGAGGCCGTAGACGATGTTTTCGTAGATGGACTTGGGGAAGGGATTCCATTTCTGGAAAACCATGCCGACCTTGCGCCGCAGTTCAATCACATCCAGGGCAGGGTCGTTGATGTTTTCCCCGTTGATCGTGATGGCCCCTTCAATCCGCAGTCCGTCGACCAGATCGTTCATCCGGTTGATGCAGCGAAGCAGGGTGGATTTGCCGCAGCCCGAGGGGCCGATCAGGGCGGTCACCTGCTGGCCCGGAATTCCGAAGGTCAGATTTTTAAGCGCCTGGCTCGCCCCGTAGTAGAGGTTCAGATTTTCGACCTTGACCTGCGGGTTTTCTATACGGATTATGGCGGTGTCGGTGGCTGACATGTTCTCTCCTCGTTAGAGCCTCTTGCACAATTGGAAAAGGCTTCCATATTTACTCCCCTCGCCCGCGTGCGGGAGAGGGGTTGGGGGAGAGGGCAAATGCAACCTGCCGGGTTGACATCTGTTTCCCCCTCTCCCTAACCCTCCCCCCTCGGGGGGAGGGGACTTTTTTGCTTTATGCGAGCGGCTCCGTTAGTAACTGATTACGGGCCCGGGCAATTTGGTATCGTGCCCACCCATATCCGTAAGCTCCTACACATCAACCACGGAATGGCGTTGCCGCATCTTGTTGCGCAGATAGATGGCCGTGCTGGTCATGGCGAGCACGATCAGGATCAGCAGCAGGGTGGTGACGTAGACCATGGGCTTGGCCGCCTCCACATTGGGAGACTGGAAGCCGATGTCGTAGATATGAAACCCCAGATGCATGAATTTCCGGTCCAGGTGCAGATAGGGGAAGACCCCGTCCAGGGGCAGGGCCGGAGCCAGCTTGACCACCCCGGTGATCATCAGCGGGGCCACCTCGCCCGCGGCCCTGGCCATGGCCAGGATGAAGCCGGTGAGGATGCCGGGCGAGGCCATGGGCAGCAGAATCCGGGTCAGGGTCTGGAGCTTGGTGGCGGCCAGGGCCTGGGAGCCTTCCCGGATGCCCGGCGGGATCGAGCCCAACGCCTCTTCCGTGGCCACGATCACCACCGGCACGGTGAGCAGCCCCAAGGTAAGGCTGGTCCAGAGGATGCCGCCGGTGCCGAAGGTCGGGGTGGGCAGCCGTTCCGGAAAAAACAACTGATCGATGCCCCCGCCGATCCCGTAGACGAAAAAGCCCAGGCCGAAGATGCCGTAGACGATGGAGGGGATGCCGGCCAGGTTGTTGACCGCGATGCGGACCATCTTCACCAGCCAGCCGTCCTTGGCGTATTCACGCAGGTAGATGCCTGCCAGCACCCCCAGCGGGAAGGAGAGGATGGACATGAGAAAGATCAGCATGACGGTGCCGAAGATGGCCGGGAACAAGCCGCCCTCGGTGTTTGATTCCCGAGGTTCGTCAAAGAACAATTCCCGCAGCCGCTCCAGGTAATAGGCGCACTTGGCGAAAAAGGACATGGAGTTTGGCTGGTAGGCGCGGACGATGTTGGGCAGGGCAATGGCCTTGGGCTGGCCATTGGCATCGGTGAAGATCGCCTGGTTGGTGGCCAGGGCCGCGGATTTTTCCCCGAGGATGGAGACCAGCGCCTCGAACTCGGTTTTGAGCCCCTGCTTTTCTCCTTGCATGGCGGCGATGGCCGGGGTGTTCTCCTCCTTGTTGTAGCGGGCCTTGGCCAGGTGATGGTCGATCAGCTCCACCCGCCGGTTGAGGTTGGCGATCTTTTTGCCCAAAAGATGCACCTCAACTTTCCGGTCTTCGAGGGCGGCAATGGTCTGGGCCAGACTGTTGGACCCGGAGACGGGCGGGGAGATTCCCTTGACCTCGAATTCGCTTAAATATCCGTAGAAATTGCCGTATTCCTGGCGCTCAAGCACATGGACATCTTTCGGGTAGGTGAGAGTGGTGATCTCCGAGGCATCCACCCATTTGAAGTCAAGTCCGTAGAGATCCCGGTTGCCGATCTTGAATTGGAGCCGCTTCTTTTCCGTATGGGGGATGGTTTCTTCCTGGACAATCTCTCCAAGCAGGGACCGGCCATCCTGCAGGGTCGCCAGGGCGACCTTTTTCGGCCAGAATACCGCGAGGCCATTGGCCAGCACGACATAGAAGAGAAGCAGGGTCAGAAAGAGGATCAGGGAAAGGGCCAGGCCCGTGGCCCAGACGAATGGCTCTCCCTGCCGCCAGAATTTTTTGGTCATGGTGTTTTCTCCGAACTTATAGGACGTTGCCACGAAATCTACGAAAGAACTTGCTTCGAGCAGGTGCTTCGACAGGCTCAGCACGAACGGAATATCAATGCATTAAGATAATGTCCGTTCACCCTGAGCCTGTCGAAGGGCTGCTGTTGCGCCTCCATCCTCTTTAATACCGCCCATATTTCTTCCGCAATCGCTCGCGGACCAGCTCCGCTCCGGTGTTCACCACAAAGGTCAGGGCGAAGAGCATGGAGGCGCAGAGGAAGAGCACCCGGTACAGGGTGCCGCCCAGCGGCGCTTCAGGAATCTCCACGGCGATGTTGGCGGACAGGGTCCGCATGCCGTTGAAGATGGACCAGTCGAGGATGGGGGTGTTGCCGGTAGCCATGAGCACGATCATGGTTTCCCCCACCGCCCGGCCAAAGCCGATCATGATCGCGGCAAAGATGCCGGGGCTGGCCGAGGGCAGCACCACCCGCCAGATCGTCTGCCAGCGGCTGGCGCCCAAGGCCAGGGAGGCGGCGGTCAGGCTGGGCGGGATGTTGGAGATGGCGTCCTCGGTGATGGAAAAGATGATGGGGATCACCGCGATGCCAAGGCCAAAGGCGATGATGATGCAGTTGCGCTGGTCATAGCGCAACCCCAGGTCGTTGTAGAGCCATTGCTTGAAGTCGCCTCCAAAGAGCACCTGCTCAACAGTGGGCGCGATCCCCACGGCCAAGGCCGCAGTCAGGAGGATGACCGGCACCAGCAGCAGAAATTCATGGCCGTTGCAGAAATTTTGCAGGGTGGGCGTTTTGTAGAAGGGCTTGAGGACAGCCATGATCGTCACGAAGATGAGCGGCAGGAGCAGCACCCCCAGGATCACGGCGAGGATGGCCTTTTCTACGATGGGCGCCAGCCAGAGGGCGATGAGAAAGCCGATGACCACCGAGGGGATCGAGGCCATGATCTCCACCACCGGCTTGACCGTCTTTTTAAAGGCGGCGGTGCTGAACTGGCTGGTGTAGACCGCGCCGAAGATGGCCAGCGGCACGGCAAAGATCATGGCGTAGAGGGTGCCCTTGATGGTGCCGAAGAGCAGCGGGATCAGGCTGAATTTCGGCTCGAAATCATCGGAGGCGGAGGAGGATTGCCAGACATACTCCGGCTTGTCGTAGCTTTCGTACCAGACCTTGCCGAACAGGGTTTTCAGGCTGACCTCCGGGTGGGGGGCATCGACCCTCCAGACGGTAAGGGTGTTGCGCGAATCAAGGCCGATCAGGCCGTTGCCCTGGCCGGAGATGCCTGCCATGGTCAGGGCGGGGTCAATATCCAGCAGATGTTTTTCGCTGGTCATATGATCGAAATGGGTCTTGCCGTCTGCCCCTAAGCTGACCAGGGATTTGGAGCGGCGGGAGGGGATGATGCTCTCCACCGGGGCCTGGTGACTGGTCAGGGTGTGGGTTTTGCGGAGCCGCCGCACCCGGTTGTCTCCTTCCCCGGTCCAGATCTGGCTCCAGGTGGCAAGACCGCCATCGGCGTCGCCCACGGCCACGGAGATGTCGCCGAACACCATGGCCAGGGCGGTGACAGGTTTATTTCCGGTTACGGCCACCACGTTGTCGGTGCGCTCGGCACTCTCGTTTTCTCCCAGGTCCCAGCGTAGCAGGCTGCCGGTATCGGTGCCGGCAAACAGGGTGTTGCCTTGCTCATCCAGGGTGAAAATGGTGATTGTGCCCGGCAGCTCTTCGTTGAGCAGAAAAGAAAATGCCTCTTTTTTTTCATCGCCCAAAATATTGGTGGTGACGACCTCATGGTCTATCTGGAACCGGTTGTTTGCCAGCAGCGCCACCTGGGTCAGCCGGTCTTCATGAGCGCGAACCATCATGCTCTTGACCGGGGCGGGATAGCGACGGGCAGGGTATTCGCCCAGTTGGCTGATCTCAGGCTGCACGGTCCGTTGGCCGGACTCGTCATAAAGGAGCCGGAAATCCACCTGGGAAACGGTGACGCTGTTGTCTTCCCACAGCAGGGCAAAGACGTTGTTCTTGTTGCTCTCGACGGATTGCACCTTGGCCTTTCGGGTGGAGGCCGGGGCATTGAAAAAGGGCTTGCCCGAGGCGAGATCGTAGAAGGAGAAAAGCCCGGTGGTGTCCAGGGTAAAACCAACCTCCTGGGTATCGTCCATGCCCACGGCAAGGACAGGGGCTGTTCCGGATTTCACGGCAAACCGGTGGCTGATCTCGGCGTCGGCCGACTGAAACAGCGGCAGGGTCACCCGGACGATCAGCACCAGGATGGCGATGACGCTGGCGATGACCAGCAGACCGCCCACGGTGATGGCGCGGGTGGCGAACCGGTCCTGCCTGCGGACCTTTTTGATGAATTGTTTGTCGAGTTTCTGCATGGGGTTCCTTGCTGTTCTGAATCCTTCTGCTGCGAACGGCTTCTACTGAAGAAGCCCCCGGGAAGGCATGCCCTGGGGCTTCTGCCTTCCCGGGGGCCGGGAGGTGAACTTGTGTCCGGCTTGAGCCGGGGAGGGTTACTTCAGTTTGGCCAGCTCTTTTTCCACCACCTTGGCGGGCAGAGGCAGGAAGCCGTCTTTTATGACGATCTCCTGACCGGCCTTGGAGAGGATGTATTTAAGGAATTCGGTGGTAACGGCGGGCAGGGGCTTGTTCGGCTCTTTGGCCACATAGATGTACAGGGTTCTGGAGAGCGGGTAGCTGCCGCTCAGCACGTTTTCAAAAGTGGCTTCCTGTGCTTTTTCCCCTTTCTTGTTGCTCAGGGCGATGGCCTTGACCCCGGAGGTCTTGTAGCCGATGCCGGAGTAGCCGATGCCGTTTTTGTCCTCGGTGATGCCCATTACCACCGAAGCGGAGCCGGGCTGTTCCTTGACGGTATCCTTGTAGTCACCCTTGAACAGGGCGTGTTCCTTGAAGTAGCCATAGGTGCCGGAGGCGGAATTACGGCCATAGATGCTCATGGGGGATTGCTGCCAGGGGCCGGTAAGGCCCACCTGGCCCCAGGTGGTGATTTCCTGACCCAACCCGCCCTTGCGGGTTTTGGAGAAGATCGCGTCAACCTCTTGCAGGCTCAGCTCCTTGATGGGGTTGTCCTTGTTGACGTACACGGCCAGGGAATCCAGGGCAACATCGATTCTGGTCGGGGCGTAGCCGTATTTCTTGGTGAAGGCGTCGACCTCCTCGGATTTCATCGACCGGGACATGGGGCCGAGCTGGGCGGTGCCGGACAGGAGGGCGGGCGGGGCGGTGCTGGAGCCCTTGCCCTCGATCTGGATGCGGACATTGGGGTACTCCTTGCGGAAGCCTTCAGCCCAGTAGGTCATCAGGTTGTTCAGGGTGTCGGAGCCGATGCTGTCGAGGTTGCCGGATACGCCGCTTACCTTTTTATAGGTGGGGATTTTCTGGTCCACGCTGATATTGCCGGCAAAAGCGGTGGTGGCGGTGACGGCGATCAGGCAGCCTGCCAGCGCAGCTTTTGTGACACTGTTCAAAAAACCTTTGTGCATCGTCATGGTGTTTCTCCTTAAAAGTGTGGTTAGGGGAATAGCCTCTGCCCAGGTGTGACTTGGTCGGTTTATCTGGCCCCCACTATGCTCCCTGATTGTTAGAATTTTATTAAGGTTTCGTTAGGAGATGAACAGAAGATGAATCTTCGCAAAACCGAAAACTCATCTTCGCTGTGCTAATCCTTTTTTAACCTCCTTTTAATCAAAGGATGACCGTGCGCTAACATGGGCCCGGTATCTTCTCCGTAACATTTTGGCCGTTGCCCTTGGTCGGGCTTTTGCTTCCCGCTGTTTGCTTGTGCCGGGGAGAAATCTTTATAAATTTTACGGAGAAAGGAGAAACAGATGAAAAAGGTATTATCGGCGGCAGCAGCACTGAGCATTTGCCTGACCCTGCCCGCGGCCGCCCTGGCGGGCGCAGGGATGAGCGACGAGCAGATCTTGAAGGAACTTGAGTATCTGCGCAACAAGGTCGCCGCCCAGCAGGAGCACATCGATGCCCTCGGGGCCATGGTGGACAAAAAGGTTTCGGCCAAGGTCGAGGAAGAGGTCAAGAAAAACGGCTCCAGCAAGGTGGCCTTGGCCAACAAGTTTATCGATCAGCTCACGCTCAAGGGCGACCTGCGGGCGCGCTATGAGATTCGCGACCGTGATTACAAAGACACCAGCGCTTCCACCGATGTATCCCGCGACCGCTGGCGGACCCGTTTCCGGCTCGGCGGCATCTGGGACAACAAGGAGGAAAACTGGCAGGTCGGCGCCGGGCTTGCCACGGGCAGCGACGACCCCACCAGCACCAACGACACCTGGAGCGAGGACAAGCCCTTTGAAACCGGGGACATCCGTCTTGATTACGCCTATGCCAAGCACATGTGGAACGATTTTTCCTTTACCCTGGGCCAGCACGAGAACCCCTACAAGAGTTCCTGGGTATTCTGGGACGGCGACGTGCGTCTGGCCGGTCTGACCGGTCATTACGGCGCCAAGGAAGGGGTGTTCGCCACCTTGGGCGGTTACAGCGCCAAGCTGGTGAACGACGACAATACCGCCACCTTGGTGGCCGGGCAGGCCGGTTACAACGGCAAGGCGGGCGAGGCCAAGTACACCCTGGCCGCGGGCTACCACACTTACAGCAAGTCCCTGATCAACGAGGGCACTGCCGCCTTTTCGTTGAACGCGGTTGACGAGAACAAGTATGAACTCAACATCGGCGACCTGTACGGCGATGTCTCTTTTCCGGCCGGTCCGGTCAAGCTCAAGTTCTACGGCCAGATCTGGCAGAACTTCGGAGCCGACGGCAACATCGGCCAGAGCCAGGCCGGCAGCAGCTTTACCCAGAAACCTGAAGATGCCGACATGGGCTGGGTGTTCGGGGCCGACGCCAAATACGGCGCCTTCAAGCTTGGTTATGCCTACTCGGTGGTTGAGGCAGACTCCCTCTTCGGCTACCTCTCCGACTCCGATTTTGGCGACGGGCTCTCCAAAACCAACAAAAAAGGGCATCGGGTGCAGGCAGGCTACGCAATCACCAAGAACTGGTCCGCCGATGTTACCTGGCTCAGCTTTGAGCGCGACGAGGATTATGCGTCCGCCAATGAAGATCAGGTGGATATCTATCAGTTCGACGTAAGCTATAAGTTCTAATTCCAGCGCCTCCCCGGAAGCGGTGTAAGCCGCCTTGCCTCTCCTCCCGGAGGCTGGGCGGCCTTATTCTGAAAATAATGGAGAGGTAACGGAAAGCGAACAATTCCGCAGTATAGTGTGCGGCACATCTCACTCCTTGCACCTCCCTGCCAGAGCATCGGTAGGGGGGTGTTTTTTTTGAAGAAGAAAATAACCTCTCCGTAATCATTCCCTAACAGACGGGCGGTATTGTGCTCGCAAAGGAAACACAATCACCACAACCGCATATGGAGGCTATCGCCATGTCCTGCAAACATCTTCTTCGTTACAGTCACAGCCCGCAAATCTGGTCCGTTGCCAGTTGTTCCGCCAAAAACACCCCCTACGTTCCCAGTCTGCGCGAGCTGGAAAGCTATTGCCAAAGCGGCAGGCATACCGTGTGCCCAGCCTATCTCTTCTCCTTCGAGATAGGGTGCGTGGCGCCGGAGGGCGTTGTCGGCTCCGGAATCGTGGCCATGCCGGCGAACCAGGGGAAAAACGCGTAACCGATTCATTAATACAGGGGGGATGTGTCGTGCGGTGGAACTTGAAAAACAAGCTTGGATTTTTTTTCGTCTTTATCATGTTGGCTGC
Organism: Hydrosulfovibrio ferrireducens; assembly: GCF_046883345.1. Lineage (NCBI taxonomy): Bacteria > Pseudomonadati > Thermodesulfobacteriota > Desulfobulbia > Desulfobulbales > Desulfobulbaceae > Hydrosulfovibrio > Hydrosulfovibrio ferrireducens. The sequence goes on from NZ_JALKCW010000010.1 coordinate 235,170, forward strand.
GGGAGCAGGAATGGGGGTGCTGTACACCATCTCGGTAAACACCCAGGAGCGGCTCATCTCCGGGGCGAGCCGGGCAAACGAGGGCATCAAGATTTCCGGGGAGGATGGCATCGACAATGTGCTCCTGGTCCGGGAACTGCAGACATCCCTGCTGGGACAGATGCTGCAGTGGAAGAATTTCCTGGTCCGCGGCCAGTTTCAGGACATGCGGCAGAAATATGAGCAGGAGCTGGCCAAGGGCGACACCCGGATCACCGCCATGCTGGGCGCGGCCCAGCGCGCTTTTGCCGATGATGCGGCAAGCCTCGAACAGTTGCGGAAGATCGGGGCGGAGTATGACGGTTTCAAGCGGCAGATGGGAACCGCCCGGGGCATGATGGAGTTCCACGACAGCTATTCCGAAGGAATCCGGGCCGCTGATCAGTACACCGGCGACAAGGGAACCGAAGCCATCGCCATGACCCGCGCCCTGGCGGAGCAGATTGCCAAACAGACAGGGGTGCGCACCGGCGAGGCCATCGCCGCGGTGGGAACCGATCACGATGCCTTGTCCCGGAAGGCGAAAACCCTTTCTCGTCTCGCCCTTGCCGGGTCCGGGCTCGGTGTTTTCGGCGTCTTCCTCTTCATTATTTTCTATCTCGGCCGCAAGGTGATCCAGCCCATCATGCAGATAAAGGAACGCTTACAGGGCGTGGTGGAGCAGGTCTATGAGGAGTCAACCCAGTTGTCCGCCTCAAGCCTGAGCCTGGCGGAAGGGGCGGGGCGTCAGGCCGCCGGGGTGGAAGAGACCGGAGCCTCCATCGAGCAGCTCCTCGGGCAGACCCATGCCAACAATGAGAGCGCCCGGCAGGCCAGCTCCCTTTCCCAGGAGATGCAGCAGGTGGTGCGGGAGGGCGGAGAGCAGATGGCGATGATGCTCCAGGCCATGCAGGAGATCGAGGGCCAGTCCTCCGAGGTAATGAAGATCATCAAGAACATCAACGACATTGCCTTTCAGACCAATCTGCTGGCGCTCAACGCCGCGGTTGAGGCGGCCAGGGCCGGCGAGGCCGGGGCCGGATTCGGCGTGGTTGCCGATGAAATCCGCAGGCTGGCCCATAATGTCGCCTCCTCCGCCAAGGAGACCGGCGACATCATCCAGAACAATATCGAGAAGGTGAAACAGGGCAGTGTGCTCTGTGAAACCCTGGACAGGGCGTTTGTCGATATCCACCAAGGTATTGCCAAGGTGAACGAAGAGGTGCAGAACATCGCCCAGGCCAGTGACGAACAGGTTATCGGCATCCGGCAGGTGAGCGCGGCCATGGGCGAAATCGACACGGTGAGCCTGGCTGCCTCGTCCGAGGCGGAAGAGGCGGCGAGAACCGCGGCGGAACTGCGAACGCAGGCCGTGGAGCTGCGCCGCATCTCAGGGGCGCTGATTACCCTGATCAACGGCAACGAGGAAGCGGTGGAGGAAGCGGGCTGGGCGGAGGAAGAATCCGCTGAGTTCGTCCCCAGGCTGGTGGCCGCATGAGCCAGACAGCGGAGGTATACATGCTGGAAAAAGAGAGAGGGCGCAGAGGGTTTCAGCCCGGCAGGATATCGCGGGCAGAGATTCTGGATCTTCTTGATAACAATGGGCTCACTGCCTGGTTTCAGCCTGTTTTCTCCCGGCGCACCGGAGAGATTTTCGGGTACGAGGCCCTGGCCAGACTGCGGCAGACCGGAATCCTCCCCTTTGATATCGGGGAGCTTTTTCAACGAGCTCAGACCGAGGGGATCATCTCGACCCTGGATATGCTGTGCCGGGAAAATGCCTTCTGCCGGGCCGGGGAGCTTGGTTTTTCCGAGCGAAACGCCTACCTCTATGTGAATATCTGCCCGGCCACCCTCATGCATCCCGATCACCGAGGCGGCGCCACCGACCGCTTGGCCGATGAGTGCGGCATACCCAAGGAACGGATCATCCTGGAGATCACCGAGCAGGAGGCGATCCGCAATTATGATGTTTTTAAGAAATCGGTGGAGTACTACCGGAGACGGGGATACAAGATCGCCATCGATGACTTTGGCGTGGGCTACGGCGGGCTGAAGATGCTTTCGGTCATCGAGCCTGATTTTCTCAAGGTGGACCGGCATTTCATCACCAATATCGACCGGGATTCCTTCAAGCATAATCTGGTGGACGCCATTGCCACCGTGTGCCACAAGCTCGGCATCACCGTGATCGCCGAGGGGATTGAGCGGCCGGAAGAGTTGGAGGCCATTGCCCGGTTCGATATCGATCTGCTCCAGGGCTTTCTGCTGGAACGGCCCGGCCCGGATCTTTCCCGGCAGCAGCTTGCCCCGCTGGTTGTCCGGGATGATGTTTCGTACTGCCCGGAAGCGCCGGGCGAGGCCTGCACCATCGGCGCCACGGTCAAGTACATCGAGCCGCTTTCTCCGCAACACTCCCTCATGACCGCCCACCAGCGGTTCATGGAGGATGTCAAGCTGCAGGGCATTCCGGTGGTGGATGAACAGCGGGTGCTGGGCATGCTGAACCGCATGCATTTTCTGGAAAAACAGATGGTCGGCCCACACGGTTATGGCTTTGCCCTCTCCGCCCACCGGGCGGTCAAGGATGTGCTGGGGGACGATTTTTTGCTGGTTGAGGCGGCCACACCCATGGAGGAGGTGGTCCGGCGGATCAAGGCCCGCCGCGGCAGGCATCTGTATGACGACATCTGCGTGGCTCGAAACGGTAAATATCTCGGCACCGTGGCCATCAACGCCCTGCTTGAAGCCATCACCCGGAAAAGCATCCAACTGGCCAAGGGGGCGAACCCCCTGTCCGGTCTGCCGGGCAACGAATTCATCCAGCGCACCGTGGCCACCTTTCTCCAGCGCAAGGTCAATTTCGACGTTTGCTACATCGATATCGACGACTTCAAGCCCTACAACGATTATTACGGCTTTGAAAAGGGAGACATGGTCATCCAGCGGATCGGCCAGCTCATCGTCGATATTGTCCAGCCCGGAGTCAACGACCGTTTCCGTTTTGTCGGGCATATCGGCGGGGATGATTTCATCGTCATCACCCGGCCTCATGCTTCGCAGCAGATTTGCCGGGAGATCATCGATGGCTTGATGGGTTTGTTGCCGGAATTCCATGGCGAGCAGGAGTTTCGCCAAGGGCATTATTATGCCCGGGACCGGCAGGGGGAACAGCGCAGGTTTGCCTTGCTGTCGCTTTCCATCGGCATCGTCAGCACCGAGGAATGCCCGGTGAATTCATACGCGGAGCTGGCCTTTCTTGCCTCCGGGGTCAAGCGGGCGGCCAAGCAGGAGAAGGGCTCGTCCATTGTCCGCAACCGGCGGGAGGAAGTCCGCACGGAGATGGTGCTGGAAGACGCGAAAGCCGTTTGAGCGGGAAAAAACCAGAGAGGAGGTCGCAGGCAATGCAGATAATGCAGACAATGCAACGGGGCGAAGGCATGATCCAGCAGGAACCCGGCATGGTGCTGGTGGTCGAGGACGACGAGGATATCGCCCACCTGCTCTGCTATTCGTTGCGGAAAAACAGGGTGCCCGTGGCCGTGGCCCATGACGGTCTGACAGCCTTTGCCCTGGTGGAAGAGCTGCGGCCCGCCCTGGTTCTCCTCGATCTCATGCTGCCCCGCCTTGACGGGCGCGAGGTCTGCCGGTTGATCCGCTCTCACCCGGACCGCGATCTGGCCGGAACCCCGGTGGTCATGCTCTCCGCCCTCGGTACTCCGGAGGATATTGAAAAGGGCATGGGGCTGGGCGCCAATGCCTATTTCGCCAAGCCCTATTCGGTGAAGGATGTGGTTTCGGCCACCATGGAGTGGCTGGGAGGGTACAGGTTGATGGGCTCGTAACCACAACTTGGGAATTTCTTCAAACGGTGCTTCGACAGGCTCAGCACGAACGGTATTAACGATAACCGGATGTCAATGCATTAAGACAATGTCCGTTCGCCCTGAGCCTGTCGAAGGGCAGTCGTTCCTTCCCGGTCAGATTTTTTCCTGGCGCACATGGAAGGTGAGCGTGGCGCCGGTCACCGAACTGACTCCCGTATAGATGAAGAGCAGCAGCCAGAGGGCCTGAAAAAAGAGCAGGGGGGCCGGGTTCCAGAGCGAGGCGAGCCCGGCGCTTAGATCGGTCCGGCTGCCTGCGCCGCTGTTGCCATACAGGGCCAGCAGCGTGCAGTAGCCCATGCCCCACAGGGCCATTTGCTGGTAGGCGGAAAATTTCCCCTCCCCCCGGTAGTCGGCGCGGAAATACTCAGACAGGACGCGCCAGCCAAGGGCGAAGAGGGCGGCGAGCAGGAAGGCACCGCGGAAGTATCCCTCCAGAAAGAGATACATGGCGACCAGGCCGATGGTCACCGACAGCAATGAGGTGATGGCCTGGATCGGCACCACCCCGACTCCGGCCAGGCCGGAGGCATAGGCGATCTTCTTGGTGGAGCCGTGGAAGGTGGCGGCGAATGGGGCGAAGAACCGGCGCGTCTTCGGACCCAGCGCGGACAAGGGCTTGCCGTAGCAGCAGCCGAAGCTGAGGCAGGCGAGTCTGCCGATCCCCTCGCCCAGCAGATAGGCCACCGCCAGGGCCGCCATTACCGGGATGAGGGAGACCTGGGGCGCATTCCACCGCCAGGCAAGTCCGTTATAGGCAGCCACCGCAGGCGGCATGCTCAGCAAGCCGATGATGGCCGCGCCGCCCACGGTGAAGGTGTTTTGTTTTTTCTCCACCGCCATGGCGAGCAGCTTGGCCGCGGCCACCGAGCAGCCCATCACCCCGAGAACCATCCCGATGATCCCCCACTTGGGCACCCCCAGGGCGCCCAGGAACAGAAAGAAGGATATCGCCCCGAAAAGGGAGCCGCTGGCCAGCAGCGCCCCGTAATAGGTGAGGTTGGTGCCGTGCCAGCAGCCGTCCGCACCACCCTTTTGGGTCGGGATCGCGGCGATGATCTGCCATTTTTCCCGGGGCAACACGGTGTAGGCCCACAGCAGCAGGGGAAGCAGTGTCAGGCCCAGGATCAGGGTGAAAAGGGAGTTGCTCATCTCGTTGCTCCTGTGTTGGAGTTTGTTTCAGTTCTGTTCGATTAGAAAATTGCAGAGGCCAAGAAAATCCCCTCTCCCCCCTGCGGGAGAGGGATAGGGTGAGGGGGAAGGTGCCGGCTCTGATGCCTTTGGTAACTTCACCCACCCCCCAGCCCCCTCCCGTCAAGGGAGGGGGAGCCAATGGGCTCCTGATTTTTCGCCATGGCGATGAGGGAGCGCGCCTGGACCTCGACCTCCACCAGGGGGCGGCCGAAACCGAGGCTGAAACGGCTGTGCACGTCGGTTCTTCTTCCTTTTTCCAGGAGATCCCCGGCAAAACGGATCCGGTCCTTTTCAAAAAACAGGATGTCGGTGCTGCTTCCCGGCCGGTAGAGGCTTTTGGGCTGCCCCTTGCGCAGGAACATGCCGGGGCGGATCCGCAGCGGGTGGTCATAGCCCGTGTCGCTGTAACATTGCACGATGTCGCCGATCATCATGGCCACCACCTCCACCATGGCCACATGGCCCACCCCGGTGCCGCCCGCCACGTCGGTGTCGATGATAGTGACCACCCGTTTGTTCTTGGAATACGGGGTGACCACCTCCACCACCGCGCCGGGATTGCAGGAATGGTACACGCCGCCCAGGGAGTAGTGATCCACCACACGGCCGGAGACCGGGGTATGGTTGTAGTGGTATTTGTCCGGGGTCAGCCGAAAGACGGCGTAGTCGCCGTGGTTGAAGGTGTCCAGCCAGTGATGCCGCTCAGCGCCCAGCAGCTCCTGATAGTTGAAGAACTTGTCCTTGAGAAAGAGCGGGGAATCGGGGGCCAAACCGCCCAGGGCCATCCGGGCGTCGGCGGGTGAGACCACGGCCGTATCCGACTGCGGCATGGGGCGGCATTCCCAATAGCGGATCTGCCGTTCGAAGATCTTGCGGGGGGTGGTGAAGTGTGCGCGTGGGGCCACGCATTCGTCAAGATCGACGCCGCAGCGCGCCAGAAAGCGGGAGTTGCCCCTCAGTCGCGGCCCCAGGGCCAGATCGAAATGATACAGGCCCAACAGGCTCGACATGCGGGCCGAGGTTGCCAGACGAAAAAGAAAGGGGGCCTTCTCCCGAGCCCGGGAGTAGAGAAAGCGCACGATCCGGTCGCCGAAGAGTTCCTCGGTCATCACCGTATTGCTCAACCGTTCGATATACTGATGCATGGCTGCTCTCCTGATGGTGCGTATTCGACAATACGAATGCCCGTTCGTGGTGAGCTTGTCGAACCGCGATTTCCTTGGTACTACAGGCCTTCGACAAGCTCAGGCCGAACGGAGGTGAAGCGTTACGTATTAATCGATGCGCCAGCCATTATGGCTAAAGCGAGTGTTTCTGCCGCTTAGTGTCCAAATCCTCGGCAATGACCATAAGCTGCAGCAGCCGCGCCGCGTTCGTGGGGGCGAGAGCATCGCCCAGCAGCTCATCCCGGGTTTGGCGGAGGAAACCGTCGACCTCCTGGGTGCCGAGGATGGCGGTCACTTCATCGCGCATCTCCAGGGAAAGCGGGATTTCGCCGCCGGCCATGGCCTCTATGTCCTCGGCCACGTACTGCCATCCTTCGCTGATCTGCTCCTGCCGCAGCTCCTCGCGGTAATAGCGCTCCGCCGCCAGGTTGAACTCCCTGGCCGACATGTCGTAGGGCGAATCGGCGCCTCCCTTGGCGAGAATCCCGGCGGTCAAGCGGCCTGCGGCCCCATGCTTGGCAGGCTCCCGCAACCGCAGCTCCAGATCACCCAGCAGATCACCAAAGCCGAACCCTTCCACCAGCTCGGCCGCCTCTTCGCGGATCACCGCAAGCAGGGCAAGGCGGTACTCCTGATGCAGCACCCGCAGATAGCCGGGGTAGCGGCGGCTGGTCCGGGTGTTCTTGGTTTTTTTCAGGATGGTCCGCAGGAAACGGTTGGGCGTATCCTTGTGCACGAAAAAGGTGGGAATGCCGATGGCCGTGCCGAACAGGATCTGGCGGCGCTCGCTTTCCACAAAGGGGGTGTCGGGGATGTGCTGATGGCTGCAACTGCCCGCGGCTATGAGCTTGAAGGCCAGGGCGTTGAGCAGCATCTGCAGGTCGGTGGCCCGGCCCAGGTCGCCGGCGAACTGTTCAAATTGCGAATAGTAGCGCGCCTCGAAGCCGGAAAAGCCCATGACCTCGAATTCCCGCAGCTTGTACGGCAGGTAGACCGACATCCGTTTGTCGAAGATGCCCATCATGTCCAGGTCTTCCTTGAGGCGGCGGTCGTTGTGCAGCCTCCCATCCTGGCTGGCGCTCCGCTCCGTGGAAAGCAGGGCCACCGGGTAATCGATAAGCCGGAAATCCGGAATGAAATCCCCTTTGCAGCGGCAAGCGCTCCCGACGAGGTGATCGATAAACGGGGGCCCGAACGGGGTGAGCGCCTGGCCGCAGAACTTGTTCTTCGCCTTTTTTCGCCAGCGCCGCCAGAGCATGCGCAGGTGGGTGTAGTCCAGCTGGTGGGGGAGAAAGCCCAGGGCCTGCTCCGGGTGAAAATCCTCGAAGGCCAACCGGTAGGGCGCGGCGCTGTAGGTGGTGACAAAAAGGGGGAGGAAATGCTCCATGACCTTGGCCACCAGATCGCCCATGCATTTCTCGTGGCGGGGGGTGAAGCCGGAGGCCGGATCGCCCAGCATCCGGCTCATCTTGCGGCTGCCCATGCTGACGTGGGTGCCGTTGTTGGCCAGGCTGATGTTGGAGGTGTGGGGCATCATCACCAGGTTGGTGGTGATGATGCCGGCCTCGCGCATCTTCATCACCGCGTTCAGGTGGCTGCGGCTCAAGACCTGGTGGCAGAGGATCATGTACTGGTGCTTGGCCTCGCCTTCGTCCCAGCCCGAGAGGCAGGGGCTCATGAAGAGCTTGCGGTAGAAGGCGTCGGAAATGCATTCGTTCAAAGCCCGCTGCCGCATGGGCGGATGGGGGGAGAAGAAGAGCATAGTTTTCTGCCCCCGGTGGGCCAGTTCGAACTTTTCATTGGCATACATGATCAGCAATTGGGTGAAGAGAAAGCGTTTGGCCGTCTCCCTGGCCAGGGCACGGCCATAGCCGGTGTTGGGGGTCATGGTGGTGACATGGAAGGAAAAGGTCTCCGGCGAAGTATTGTCGCTCAGCAGATGGGTGAGCAACCGGCTCCCGGTTCTGCGCACTGTTTCCTGGCTCCCGCCTTGGCCTATGACATCGGCCAGGGCCAGCTTGAGCAGATAGCTGATGGGGATTCGCAGGTGTTTCTCTCCTCCCTCCTCCACAAAGAAGCGGGCGGTATCAGTGCGTTCGCCCCGGGTGGGGTCCTGTTTGTCGGCCTTGAGGTCTGCGGCCAGGGTAAGTATGGCGTTCTGGTGCAGGCGAGAGAGAGGGAAGCGCACCCAACTGTTTTCCCAAACCTGCTCCACGTTATCGCTGAGGTAGCGCTCCAGATCCCGGTGGGCCCGGGGCGAGGTTTCGCCGCGGTGGGCCCGTTTGATGATGTTGGCGTAGTAGCTCGATTGCTCAATGGCCCGGGGCAGATCCGCCGCCTCGCGGCTGCCGGATACCGCCACCTGCAGCTCGTTTTCGCAGCCGGCGGTGGCGTCGGAGCCGAAAAAAGGCAGGCTGGCCGGGCGAAGGGGATCAAGACCGAGCAGGGAAATGCACTCGCGTTCCGTGGGTCTGGGATCTTGCCCCGTGCCTGTCCGGGTCAAGGAAATGTCCGCAAAGGAAAGTCTGCTCACCATCGCACCCCCTGGTTGATTGCCGGCGGTCTGCCGTCATCCTCTTTCCCTAGCAGGCTGTTGAAAAACTCATCAAATATCGAGACTTTTTAATCCGCTCAATGTATTCTGTAACCAGTTAGGATAACTCATAAACATTGAGGAAAACATGCGCGGAACCGACACCCACCAACAGATGTTGTTCAGCTAT